>CAZFGZ010000001.1:0-14187 GCA_964518585.1 uncultured Dehalococcoidia bacterium
GCCCATGATGAGCGCTCGCCACACGCCCGGCACACCCCGCACGCATCCCCGCCTCTCCGGACGCACAGCGGGCGGAACAATCAACCAGTCGCCGCTCCCCCACATTCGCCGGGAGCCCCAAACTCCACTCTTTTTCAAGACAATCAAACACCCCCACCCCCCGACGGCCCAACCCATCGTCGAGCCACCTGGTCCCCCCCACACCTTCGGGCCGGCCCCCCTCCTGCCGATCCTAAGACAGGGGTACCAGTCATGTTCAGACACATGGTCGTCTACGTCGGGCGCTCGTCCGTCTTCACCGACAGCCGCTTCACCGAGAAGATACGCAGCTCCCTCCGCACCCACGAGGCCCACGGCTGGGAGCTGGTGAGCGCCGTTCCGCGTGTGGGCCCCCTCGGCGACATCACCGGCATCTGGCTCTTCCTCAAGCGCTCCGCCGCCATCGAGGACGCCGAAGCCGCCTAGAGCCACCCAGGCCGCAGGCAGCCCTATCCCCCACCCCCGAAAGCGACAGGACGGGCTTCGGCCCGACCCCAACGCCCCGCCGAGGCGCCGCTGAACGCTGGTTCGTCGGCGGGTAGATCGTCGAGCCAGCAGGCGTCGGCCGGGAGCGGCCGCGAGAAGAAGCGCCCCTCATCGCCTGGGTCGCGCGCCTGGTGATACTTGAGGTATATCCGGCGCTCCAGGCGCTCGCCCTCCACACCCACGATCTCCACCTTGCCCGAGTAGTGGGACATGACGTAGCGCAGTCGCTTCGCCAGCCCGGAGCAGCCCCGCTTCGCCGCCTCGACGATGGCATAGCCCCGCGCCAGCGGCACCCGCGAGTGCAGGCTCCCCGTCACCGGCCGGCACTGGAACACGTAGTAGGGAGCCACGCCCGCCTCGGCCAGCCTGTTGAACAGGTCTCGCAGCGTCTCCGGATTGTCGTTGATCCTCCGAAGCAGGACCGCTTGATTCACCAGAGTCACGCCGGCCTCCAGGAGGTGCTCGATGGCACGCATCGCCTCGTCCGTCAGCTCCCGCGGGTGGTCGACGTGCATCACTACGTACAGGCGCTTGTCTCTGCTAGAGTGCCGGGAGAGCACCTCGAGCAGCCCGGGGTCAGTCGTGATACGTACAGGCAGGAATACCGGCACCTTGCTCCCGATACGGATGATCCGGACGTGCTCGATCTCGCGCAGAGCGGATAGCAGCCTATCCAGCCGGTGGTTGGCCATGACAAGCGGGTCGCCCCCGCTGATCAGGACGTTCGTGATCTCCGGGTGCTGACGGATGTACTCCACCGCCGGCTCCAGATCGCGGATGGTCTCGTCACTCCCGTTGCCGCTGCGATCGCAGAGCCGCTTGCGGAAGCAGTAGCGGCAGTAGGCGGCACACCTGTTCGTGCTGAGTATGAGCGCAGTCGCGCGGTACTTGTGCTGCAACCCGGGGACACGCGTGTTGTCCGCCTCGCCGCTCGTGTCCAGCGCGCCGCCGCCACGAAGCTCGTCGCAGGCGGGGATCACCAGATTGCGAATGGGGTCGTTGGGGTCACGACTGTCGATCAAGCGCAGGTAGGAGCGCGGGATCTGCATCGGAAACCGCCCGACGACGGCGCGCAGTCCGGCCTCCTCCTGTGCGGTCAACGGCAGGTGGGCCTTGAGTTCATCGACGCTGCGGACGGCCTCCCGAAGCGCTCTCTGCCATATCTGAGCCATGACAACCCCCTTTTCTGGGAAGAGGAAGGGCCTTGCCCAGCGTGGCAGATGACAAAAGCCCGAGGCATAGCCCCGGGCCTACGTGTAAGGACTATCCTCTCCCCTGTGCCTACGGGGTTAGCTGACGGGTTCGGCAAAGGGAGCTTGCCTACTCCGACCGTGTCGGAGATTCACCCCAGTGGTTGGTTCCCCCGTCCCCGGCGCTGACGCCGAGGTTCGGCCACTGATATTATGTTCTTTCGTGCCTGCTATTATACCATTTCCTGTCAAACCTTTCGCGGCGTTTGCCCGCAGCCTCGTCGGCCGGGCAGCGTCCTCTCACATCCCTTTCTAGATCAGTATCGTCCGATCTGAGGAGGCTCTGTGGCTTCCTCCATCCGGATTCCCTCAGATATCGCCCTTTTGGGGAGCGGGTCACAGCTTCTGTTGCCCTCGCGTGCTTATGTGATAGAATATTGCAGAGATATAGTCGCCGAATCCCACTTTGAGGGAGCGGGTGAACCAGACTAGTCGGTGAGTCTCGCCGAGGCGAGTAGGGCAAGCCTTTCAGCCCGAACCGGTAGCTAAGCCCGCAGGCGTTGGAAAGGCCTCACATTCCGAAGGGAGTGGGGTCTTTTCTGATCCCCCTCCCTAAGACGCCGAGGTGTCCCATGCTGCAGGTTGCCACAGATGTCGACTACAGGAGGGACTCAGCACCGAAGTCTACGCTAGCGGTGCATTCAACTGAGGTCCGATCTGATGACGCCTTGGTGGGCGGCTCCAACTCTGCCTTTGCACTTCCAGTGAGACTCTGTCTGGAACGAGGCTCCGGAAGTCGGGTCTGGGACGACGGCGGGCGCGAATATGTCGATTTCCTGCTGGCCTCCGGCCCTCTGATCCTAGGCCATGCGCACCCGCAGGTGTGCGACGCTGTTGCCCGCCAGCTTTCCAAGGGTTCCGTCTTCCATACCCTGAACCGCCCAGCCCTGGATCTCGCAGCTCGCCTTGTGGAGATCCCCGGCTGCGTGGAGATGGTCCGGTTCGCTTCTACGGGCACAGAGGCGACCCTGCACGCCGTGCGACTGGCGCGCGCTTCTACCGGCCGGGACAAGGTCCTCATCTTCGCCGGCTCGTACCACGGCAGCCATGATCTGTCGATCATCGGCTACCGCGGCGCAGAGAGAGCCGCAGGCGGTGGGGTGCCACGCAGTGCTATCGGGGAGACGGTGGTCGCTCGATTCAATGATATCGACAGCGTCCAGGAGAGCCTTGCCATTCACGGTGGCTCCCTGGCAGCGGTCCTGGTTGAGCCGCAGCAACGGTCCGTTGATCCGTTGCCTGACTTCTTGCCCCGCCTCGCTGAGCTGTGCCGGCAAGCCGGCATCGTCCTGATATTCGACGAAGTGCTGACAGGATTCCGGCTGGCATTCGGTGGAGCCCAAGAGTACTACGCCGTGGAGCCGGATGTGGTGTGCTACGGCAAGATCCTGGGCGGTGGCTTCCCCCTGTCGGCAGTTGGGGGCCGCCGTGAGATCATGCGTCTGGCTGATCCTGCACTGGCATCGGCCGGCCAGTTCGTTCACATTAGTGGAACGCTGAGCGGGAACCCGGTCTCGGCGGCGGCTGGGCTGGCGACCCTTGCGGAGCTGGCGCAACCAGGCGTTTACGAGCGCCTCCACAGGCTAGGTGATCACCTTCGCAGCGGCCTGACGCAGCAGCTGCATAGCAGGGGCATCGGTGGCTCCGTGTTTGGGAGCGGGCCGATCGCGGCCGTGGACTTCTCCGACCCGGCTGGGCCAGGATCGGGTCTAGTGCTCAGGGATGCCGTGAACCGAGAGCTGATCCTTCGGGGCGTGCTTGTCCAGTTGCAGACCAGGTTCTATCTCTCCCTCGTTCACACAGAGGCGGAAATCGACCTCGCCGTTGACGCGTTCGGCGACGCGCTCCGAGAGGCGATTGAGAGCGTTTACGCCGCCGACAAAGCCGCGGCAGTCTGACTGGTATGCCCCTGAGCAGGGCATACATACTACCCTGATCGCCTTCTCGTCGGAGAAGGACCGCTACATCGGATATAGAGACCTCGCGCACGTTACGACAGCCCCAGGACCGCACGAGCCAAGAATGCCCCCTCAAGCTTTGCGCGTCCCCGAATGCACATGCTTCCGCCAGGGTGACACGTGGGCGGCCGCGAGCGGCCAGCGGCTCTCGGAATCAGCGCATACACATCCCAAGCCTACAGCTTCCGCATCTCCGCTCTAGATTGCGATCGGAGGCGGTCTTGCCCAGAACCGATGACCTACCCCAAGAAACAGAAACCCGCCTTCTCGACGGGTTTCCGACTACTGTGAGCGAGTTGTCGGGCCCGGGCGCCTAGCCAGGCCCGCCTTCTAGCCGATGGTCGGGGCGGTCGGATTCGAACCGACGACCTCTTGAACCCCATTCAAGTGCGCTACCAGGCTGCGCTACGCCCCGACCTCGCCTCATACTAGCAGAGCCCCGGCGACCCAGCAAGCCGCTCCGCGCCTGCCTCGAGAGGTCGAGGCAGCCAGATCGTTCCCTCCAGTTCCTCGCCTAGCTCCTCCGCCCGACCGGTGGCGGCTAGTCGGGCGGTGTACGCCGCCACCAGCGCATCCAGTTCGTCGTGGCCGAGCGCCCCGCCAACGCGAGCCAGGCCGGGGATGAGCGCCTCCAGGCGGGCCCGGACAAACGCTCTCCCCTCAGCCGTCGTCTTCTTGGGCAGAGACCTGCCGAAAAGGATGACCTTGCTGGCATAGGGGTAGACCTCCAGCACCCGCAGACCAGCACCGTCTAGAAGACCGCGCAGGGCGATGCCTCGATAGACCAAGGCCTTGATGATGGACTTCTTGGTGGTGCGGAAGAGGCCGAAGCCCCGGGCGATCATCTCCCGCTCCGCGGCACGCAAGCCGTCGGCAGCCTGGGACACACAGGAGCAGGAGGACTCTAGGCAGCACATGCCCCGGGGCAGGCCGAGGGGTGCGTCGATAGCCACAAGGGAAGGGCGCGCACGCTTGGCCAGCAGGAGAATCTCTTGGTCCGTACCAAGCGCTCCCACGCCCCGTAATGAACCTTCCTCGCCCAACAGCGCATAGGCCGACGCTCGAGCAGGGGAAGATGCCAGATCGATGCCCAGGTAGGACATGCCCTCGGGCTGAGTCTATCCTATGGACAGCACGCGACCTGCGATGACTATGCTCAGCCCCGCGGCAGTGACCAGCAGGAATTCCACCGCGACGCTGCGATTCAGGTGGCCCGTGAGGTAGTGCTGAATGAGGCCGGTGGTCAGGTAGAAGGCCAGCAGCAGAAACACCCCAGCCAGGAAACCCTCCAGCGGGATGAAATGAAGCGACCAGCGGGCCTCCGCCACCACCAGCCCGATAACCCCCGCGAACACCAGAGCCCGATAGGGCTCCGCCTCGGCCTCCCGGAAGATCTCTACCGAAAGCAGCAAGCTCACCAGCCCCACAGCGAAGGCCGACGGCAGCAGATCCACATCGAAGCTGTACACCACCGCATAGAAGCCAAAGGCCGATAGATAGGTGAGCACGTTCAGGGTGAACCGGCCCAGGGGATAGGATGGCCCCTCACTCGGAATGGAGATGTACTCTGCGTAGAGGGATGCCGCGAACAGCACCGCTGCCGCGACCACCGCTGGAAGGGCCCAGTAGCCCTCCACCACCTCCTCCAAGAACAGGCCCGAAGCCAGTGCCATTAGTACCGGCACGAAGAGGAAGGACGCCGTATCCGCCAGCCCCTCGAACTTCGCCTCGGGATGGGTGCGCAGGATGCCATCGGTGCCGATGGCCACCAACCCTACCAGCACAAGCAGGAGCCAGGGCTTGGTGGGCTCCACCGTCAGGAAGAGGGCCAGGCCCAAGGCATAGGCAGCGGCCATGACCGGGATGCGACCCGTGTGGGGCACGCCGCTCAGGTCGAGGGCGGGGCCGAATTCCTCTTTGATGGGGGCAGACCGCTGGAGAACGTCAGACTTCCGGACCATACAGGACTCAAGGCGACGAGCACCCCGGCAGGGCGGGTTGCACTGCTCGTACCAGCCCGCACAGTGTAGCTGTGAGTCCCGCCGGTGTCAAACAACTCACTACATGAATCGTTGGGTTACACCGAGTCAGAGATAGCTCGTTCTGAGGAGAGATCCGCAGGCCCCCGACGAGGGCTCTGCTCTCTGGAATCCATCGAGCACTAGAGTCCTTCAGCACCCTGCGACCCCCGCGATGACCTGGGGGATTCCGTGCTATGATGGGCATACATGGACGAGCGACACGTCTCCCTGGTGGTGGCAGGCGCTCAGGGACAGCCGGACACAGGGCGCATCGTCATCGCCTCCTCCTGGCGACCGGACATGTCCCGGGGCGAACCGGATAGTGCATTCACCATCGTCCTTCTGACCGAGCCACCCGCCGCGCCGATCCCCCTGCCGAGTTCCCCAGCCGTAGCCGTATGTGTCCCTGTGCGTCGCGTACGCGCCGTTCGAGAGGTAGGAGCGGCCTATCGTGCCGGGCGCAAGGCGGCCGCGGAAGGTCTCCATCTCCCCCGGGCAGCGATGGTCGCTTACGCGGGGGGTCACATCCTGGCTGCGGGAGCCATCACTGTGCTGCCGCGCGACATCTTCGGTGGCGATCCGGCCCATCCTCGCCTCGACCTCCTGGCCCAGGCGTTGCTGAAGCGCCAGATGGAGGAAGGCGAGGACGAGAAGCTGGACTCCTTCTGGCGGGCGCTGCGTTCGGGCCTAGTGGCGCCGCGCCCACTCGAGGCTGCCTCGCAGGGACTAGACGCCTTGGCGCGGCTGCGCGCCCTGGTACGAAGGGCCGAGCGGGCCATGCCCTCGCCTCCAGCCCCATCCGTGGCTAGAGCGCTGGAGCGGCTGCGGGACGTGGCCGAAGGAGGTGCCCTCCGTTTCGGCGCGCGTTACGACTCGCCCGTCGAACTGTGCGAGGATGTGCTCCTCTGCCGCTGCCTGGAGAAGGGCGTCGCGGGTTTCCAGGAACTGGCGGACCTGCGGGAGTACCTGACGGGCGCGGTGCCGCCGGCCGACCCCTCGGAGCTGACAGCGGACCGCGTCATGACGCTGGAGCAGCTTTCTTTCGCCACCCTGCTCAGCGACCCAGGCCAGCTTGAGAGCATGCGCTCCACCTTCCACAAAATCTTCCGTGCGCGGTACCGACGGGCCTATCTCGAGCACCATCGCCGCTACTGGCAGGCAGCGGCCACGCTGGACTCGCTCCTGGCGGAGGCGCAGCCGACGGCCGACGCCCTCGCCCGCCTGAACACCCTGCGGGAACTGGGGTCGGCGTTCGGTAGTGGCGCCCTGGCCGAGTATCGGCGCCTGAGGGCAACCCCCAGGGCCTGCCCAGCAGCCGCTGAGCTGGAGGCTCGTCTAGCCGAGCGGCCCATCTGTCCCGCCTGCGGCCTGACCCTAGCCGACTCGCCTCCCCACGAATACGCGCAAGATGTGCTCCGCCAGCTCCAGCGCGCCCTGGGCCGACAGCAGGCTCGGCTGGCCAGCGAGGCCATCCATCAGATCCTGGCCCAACGGGGAGGCGAGCGCATCGAGCAGTTCCTCAAGGTGGTGCAGGCCAGCGACCTGAGGGGGCTGGCCAACGTCCTAGACGATGACCTCCTGGCCTTCCTGCGCGAGCTCCTCGCGCCAAAGGCGTCCCCGCCCGACGTGCTGGAGGCGCTCAGTCGTGCCTTCCCCAGCGTGGGCGACCGGGACGTGGAAGCGGCCGTGGAGGAGTTCCGACGCCTCCTACAGGCTACCCTGGAGGACCAGCGTCGCTCCGCGCCTCGGCGAGCCCCACAGGTACGCCTGCGGCCGCCAGCGGCGCCGTCGTCATGAGCACGGGTCTGTGGGATCGACTGCGGGCAGTGATCTCGCGGTCGTCTGAGGTCGCCGAGGAAGTTCCCGGAGAGCCCCCGCGAGTGCGCCTCATCGTCGGGCTGGGAAACCCCGGCGCCGACCATGCCCAGAACCGCCACAACGTGGGCTTCTGGACGCTGAACCGGCTGGCGCGCCGTCACGGCATCGAGTTCACGCAGCGGGGGAGGCTGGCCTTCAGCGGGGCTGGCCGTATCGGCGGGCATGACGTGACCCTGACCAAGCCCCGCACCTTCGTGAACCGGAGCGGTGAGGCCGTCGTCCACCTGATTCGCCGGTCCAAGCTGGACTCCTCACAGCAGCTACTGGTGGTGTGCGACGACCTGGACCTTCCGGTCGGCAAGCTCCGGGTCCGCGCCAGGGGCGGCCACGGCGGCCAGAAGGGGCTCCAGTCCATCATCGAGGCGGCGCGTACGGAGGATTTCCCACGCGTACGCATTGGCATCGGCCGGCCCGTGGTGGACGGCCAGCTCTCCTACGATCCCGAGGCGGTAGCCACTTACGTGCTGAGCGACCCGCCCGAGACAGAGCGCCTCTTGCTCGACGAGGCGGTAGAACGGGCCCAGCAGGCCATCGAGTTCATCTTGGAGGAGGGACTAGAGGCAGCAATGCGGCGGTACAACTGAGGCCGTTGTGGGCATCGAGGGGCTCTGCTAGAATACCTGAGGGGCTGGTCTCCAGGGCCAGCCCTGTTTGGTGTTACCCTCTGAACGGAACATGAATCTATCCGGCCTGCTGCCGCTCGTCGAGGAGGGGGCCCGGCTGCCCCAGCCGGGAGATGTCGATGCGCCTCGTGTCCTGGGCGTTGGCGAAGGCGCTAAGGCCTGCGTGGCGGCCACCCTGACGCGACAGACCTCGGCACCCATACTGCTGGTCGCGCCGCGCCCTCCTCAGGCCCAGGCCCTCGCGGAGGAGGTGGCAGCCTGGCTAGGCGACCCCTCGCGCGTTCATCTCTTCCCGGAGCGCGAGGCCCTGCCCTACGAGCGTCTGGCCCCAGACATGGAGACCCTCCGCGGTCGTCTGCTGGCCTTGGTCGTCCTCCGTGACTTTGACGCTCGAGGACCTCTGGTCGTGGTGGCCTCCGGGCAGGCCCTGAGCCAGCGCACCCTCTCGCCTGAGGATCTATCCGGCGCTGTAATCAGGCTCAGCGTGGGCGACCGGCTCTCCCCCGAGGGGCTGCTGTCATCACTTCTTTGCTGGGGATACGAGGTGGTCAACCTGGTGGACACCTGCGGCCAGGCCAGCCGCCGCGGGGGCATCGTCGACGTTCTTCCACCTACCGCAGAGCAGCCCCTGCGCATCGAATTCCTGGGCGACGGCGTGGAGAGCCTGCGCTCCTTCGACCCAGACACGCAGCGGTCGCTGCATCGCCTGCAGTCGGCCGTCATCGGGCCCGCGCGGGAGCTGCTGCACCCGGTGAGCAACCTCGAGCCCTTCGCGAGCGATCTGGACTTCTCCCACTGCCAGCACGAGACACGCGCCCGCTTCCAGGAGGAGATGGAGCGGCTTCGTGCGGGCACCGCGTTCGACGGCGACTTCTTCTACGTTCCCTTCCTCGCCTCTGGCTCCCTGCTGGACCACCTGCCGGGGGAGGCCATAGTTGTCGTGGACGAGCCAGCGGACCTGGCGGCCGCCCTGGAGGAGCATGACGCGCAGTCTCACGAGGTGCGCGCCGACCTGGAGGCCCGAGGCGAGCTCCCTCGCGGCCTGCCTCTCCCTCACCAGCCGTGGGGCCTGCTCCAGGGCGCCCTGGCAGCGCGAGGACGACCACTCAACCTGTCCCGCTGGGCCACGGGAGAGGAGGAAGGAGTCCTGCGGCTGCCCTTCGCCCCAGCGCTGGCCTACGGAGGGCGTCTACGAGCCCTCGCCATTGACATGGCCAGGGGCCACGCCCAGGGCAGCACTAGCGTCATCGTCTCGCAGCAGGCCCAGCGCCTCGCCGAGCTGCTGGCCGAACACGACATCAACATCCCCGTAGCGACGGAGCTTGGGAGCACGCCCACGTCCGGCTCCCTCACCCTGGTGCAGGGATCGCTGCCTCAGGGCTGGACTTTGGGCCGGGACGGCGTCATTCTTACCCTCCTGACCGACACCGAGGTGTTCGGTTTCACCAAGCAGCGGCGCGCGCCGCCGCGTCGTGCCGGAGCAGCCCGCGAGGCCTTCCTGGCCGAGCTGGCCGTGAACGACCTGGTGGTGCACGTGGAGCACGGTATCGCTCGCTTCGCCGGGCTTGTGCAGAAGCGCATCGACGGCCACGAGCAGGAGTATCTGGAGCTCCGCTATGCGGAGGGTGACCGCCTGTTCGTGCCCACTGACCAAGTGGACCGGGTCAGCCGCTACGTCGGGCCCAGCGACCGTGCCCCCACCCTCACCCGGCTGGGCAGCCAGCAGTGGGCAAGGGCCAAGGAGCGGGTGCGCCGCGCCGTTGCTGACCTCGCCAGGCAACTGCTGGCACTCTACGCCGCGCGCCAGGTGGTGGAGGGCCATGCCTTCCCGCCGGACCAGCCTTGGCAGCAGGAGCTGGAGGCATCGTTCCCCTACGTCGAGACAACCGACCAACTCGCCGCTGTTCGAGAGGTGAAGACAGACATGGAGTGCTCCCGTCCCATGGACCGGCTGGTCTGCGGCGACGTGGGCTACGGCAAGACCGAGGTGGCCATCCGGGCGGCCTTCAAGGCCGTGCTGGAGGGGATGCAGGTTGCAGTGCTGGTCCCGACCACCGTGCTGGCCCAGCAACACCTCCAAACCTTCAGCGAACGGCTGTCCAGCTTCCCCCTGCGCGTCGAGATGCTCTCGCGCTTCCGCTCCGAGCGGGAGCAGCGCCTGGTGACGACGGACCTGGAGGCTGGTGCGGTGGACATAGTCATCGGGACCCACCGCCTCCTTCAGCATGACGTGCGCTTCAAGAACATGGGCCTGGTGATCATCGACGAGGAGCAGCGCTTCGGGGTAGCTCACAAGGAGCGTCTAAAGCAGATGCGGCAGCAGGTGGATGTCCTGACCCTTTCCGCTACCCCGATCCCCCGTACCCTGCAGATGTCCCTCTCGGGCATCCGGGACATGTCCACTATGGAGACGCCGCCCGAGGACCGCCTGCCCATCAAGACCTACGTGACGGAGTTCGATGAGCGGCTGGTACGCGAGGCCATCGTCCACGAGCTGGACCGGGGCGGCCAGGTCTACTTCGTGCACAACCGCGTCCACAACATCGAGCAGGTAGCCCGCCGCGTGCGCGACCTCGTGCCAGAGGCAGAGGTGGCCGTTGCCCACGGCCAGATGCCGGAGGAGCTACTCGAGCAGGTCATGCTCGACTTCGTTGCCGGTCGCCGCGACGTGCTAGTGTGCACCACCATCATCGAGTCCGGCCTGGACATCCCAAATGTGAACACCATCCTAATTAACCAGGCCGACAAGCTGGGACTGGCCCAGCTCTACCAGTTGCGCGGCCGGGTGGGCCGGGGGACTGTCCGGGCCTATGCCTACCTCCTGTTCGATCGCCACAAGGCCCTCAGCGAGCCCGCCCAGAAGCGCCTCCAGACCATCTTCGAGGCCACGGAACTGGGTGCGGGCTTCCAGATCGCGCTACGCGACCTTGAGATCAGGGGGGCTGGCAACCTGCTGGGCGCCGAGCAGAGCGGCTACATCGGCGCGGTGGGCTTCGACCTGTACGTCCGCCTTCTCGCCGACGCCGTGGAGCACTTGAAGGCCGTGCAGCGGGGCGAGAAGCCCCCCGTACCGGCGACGGCTCGGCCCGCCCTGGTGATCGACCTGCCTGTGACTGCCCACATCCCGCCGAGCTACGTGGACGACGTCAATCTGCGGCTGGCCCTCTACCAGCGGATGGCCCAGGTGGAGCGACCGGACCAGGCAGAAGAGCTGTCCCACGAGCTGGAAGACCGCTTCGGGCCGCCGCCTGCCGCGGCTCGCACCCTCCTGTGGGTGGTGCGGATGCGGGGGCTGGCCCGCCAGGCCGGCGTAGGCTCCATCCAGACGGAGGACACCGAGATCGTGCTTCGCATGGCCGACGATGGCAGCACGTCGCTGGGCGAGTCGCTACGGGACCTCCGCTCCGATGGCCTGTGGGCGGGACGCACGCAGGCTCGTCTGGACCTGGCTCGGCTCGGCCGATCCTGGCCTGAGAGACTGGAGCAGGTGCTGGCCCGGCTGGCAGCCCGCCAGACGTTGACAGGTGCGGGCTAGGGGACCGGTACAACCTCTCGATATGGCCAACGCCTGTGGGAGAAGACGGCCCACACCGAATGGGAGCCGTTGCTCTTCCAATGGTGCGGCGCCGGGTTCAGCGATCCCAAGAGCAGCGAAAGAACCAGTCGCGGCGCCGATCTGGAGGAATTGGGCAGGCGCCAGCGAGTAGCCTGCGCACGGCCGCGCGGAAGCACCTCCCAGCGCCCGAGGTTCACAATCGCATAGTTCCCCCCGCTGCTCCGGCGCGAGAAGCCCCACACGCCGATTGTGGTCTCCGGTTCAGGACCGTCCGCTCGGTTCGATAATCACATAGGGGAGCACTTTCGACGGGTACTCCTGCAAGCCTTGCACCTCGACCAGCGTCGCCAGTTATCCAACTGGCGCCGGTCACGGAACCGGAAAGGAAGGCACCGCCACATGACGTCACGGGCCACGTCGCCCATCGTGCGAACCGAAGAGGTGTTCTCTGAGGAATCCTCGGCGCCCTTCGTGCCCCAGCCCCAGTCGATCGAGGACGTAGGCTTGGACTTCTCGATGTTGGTGGATCTGTGCGTGAAGTCCATCTACTTCGCCGGCAGGCCCACCGCCCGGCAGATCTCCGCTCACCTCGCCCTGCCCTTCTTCGCGGTCATAGACGAAATGCTATCGTTCCTTAAACGCGAGCAGCTCGCAGAGGTAGTGGGAAGTTCAGGCGTCGGCGAGCAGTTCTATCAGTATGCCCTCTCCAAGCGGGGTCTGGAGAAGGTGGAAGAGGCTTTGGCCCGCAATCACTACGTAGGCCCCGCGCCGGTGCCATTCACCGCCTACCTCGACGTGGTCCGCCGGCAGTCGGTCACCCAGATGCGTGTGAACCCCGAGACGGTGTCCCAGTCCCTGTCCCACCTAGTGTTGGATCAGCAGGTCGTGGCCTCCCTCGGGCCGGCCATTAGCTCGGGAAAGTCCCTCCTGATACACGGCCACTCCGGCAACGGCAAGACTGCGATCACGGCCGCCCTCAGGGACATGCTGCCGGGTGAGGTATTGATGCCCTACGCCACCGAACTGGGGGGCACCATCATCAAGGTGTTCGACCCGCGCATTCATGAAGAGCGAGCACCGCAACCGGAGGGGGACCGCCGCACGTCGGAGCGGCTCGTGTCATTCGTTTCGGCGACAGAGCGACGGCGAGACCGCCGTTGGGCGGTGTGCTCGCGGCCCATGGTCACCGCCGGAGGCGAGCTAACCCTGGCAGACCTGGAGCTCCGTTACTCGCCCATCTCCAAGTTCTACATCGCTCCGTTGCAGCTCAAGGCTAATGGCGGAGTCCTAGTGGTGGATGACTTCGGTCGGCAGATCATCCAGCCCAAGGAACTCCTGAACCGCTGGATCATCCCTATGGAGGGAGGAGTCGATCACCTGTCCCTTCACTCCGGGGACACCATTGAGGTGCCGTTCGACGTCCTGCTGGTCTTCTCCACCAACATTCCGCCCGGGCGGCTGGGGGACGAGGCCTTCTTCCGCCGCATCCGCTACAAGGTGGAGGTTCCCGACCCCACGGAGGAGGAGATGCTGGATATCCTGCACCGCGCCTGCGAGGAACGCGATATCCCCTACACGGAGCAGGATGTCTGCTACCTCATCGACCGCTACTACCACCAGGAAGGCCGCGCGTTCAGAGGGTGTCATCCCCGCGACTTGGTGGAGCTGATCATCGACATCTGTCGCTACCATGGGGTGCGACCCGCACTGACCCCCGAGTGGCTGGACCTGGCCTGCAGTTCCTACTTCGTGGAGCTGGAGGGGGAGACGGAGCCGACCACCCTGTAGCCGCCGCGCGAGCTACCAGCAAGACGCGACCCCCGAGGCAAGAGGCCCTCGGGGGTCGCGTTGCGTGGGCCAGGGAGGCGGGGCTAGGCCGGGCCCACGAAGATCATGGTGAAGTACTTCATGCCAGAGCCGTCGCTGACCAGGCCCACCCCGATAATGGTGTAGTTGGGGTGGAGGATGTTGTCCCGGTGGGCCGAACTGGCCATGAGATCGCTGATGGCTACCTGAGCCGATTCCGCGTCTGGATAGTTGTTGCGGGCCAGGTTCTCACCCGCCCAACCGAAAGCGATGCCGCGCTCCGTCATGAGGTCGAACACGCTCCTGCCCTCAGGCGTGGTGTGCGAGAAATAGCCCCGGCTGGCCATGTCTTGGGAGCGCTCCCTGGCCAACCCCTGGAGCGCCGAATCCAGGGCCAGCGGTGACAGGCCCGCGCTGGCGCGCTCGGCATTTATGGCGTCGTAGAGTTCCTGTTCCAGCACCGTCAGGGCGACGGAAGCAGGAGGCGCAGACGGCGTAGGCGGCGCGTACGTCGCCGTGGGTGGCGGCGGCACGGGTGTTGATGCCACCGACGTCGCCGTGGGCAGCGGT
>CAZFGZ010000001.1:14287-41488 GCA_964518585.1 uncultured Dehalococcoidia bacterium
CGTGGGTGGCGGCGGCACGGGTGTTGATGCCACCGACGTCGCCGTGGGCAGCGGTGGTGTGGGTGCTGGCGGCACCGACGTGGACGTGGGTGGCGGCCGCACGGGCGTTGGCGGCACCGGCGTTGCTGATGGAGGTGGCGCTGGCACTGGCGTAGACGTAGCCTTGGGCTCCACCGGAGCCTTGGGCGGTCGGGCCGGCGACGGTTCGAGCAGATCCACTCCCGCAGTCACGGGCGGGTCGCCGCCAGCCCCGTCCGACAGCTGCAGGCTACCCGAGTCTAGATCGCCGACGGTGTCACGCAGGCGCGCCCGCAGCGAGTCCAGGGAGAGGCCGTCCAGCCCAGAATGACCCAAGAGGGCGACGCCATCGCCCGCGCCCTTGGTCTCGCCGCTCGACTCGGCGCTGGAGGTGATGGGGCCCGCCAGGAGGAATGCCGCCGAGCCAGCGATGAGGGCAACTCCGCTGGCCATGAGCCCGAGCCTGAGCAGCCAGAAGCGAACTCTGCCCCGGAGTGGTCTTCTCCAGGCGACCCATGAGGTAGCGCGACCAGGCTGCGGCTCCATGTTTGGCTGGGTTCCTCTCCGAGCTGAGGGTGCTCCATCCTGAGTCGGCCAAGAGGCCCACCTAGAGATCATCGGCGGCTAAGGGACATTCCTTAAGGGAAAGGCGCAGGCTTGAGGTAGGGAATTGGAGGTTCAATATGCGGGCTAACCATGATGGAGCGCTCGCCTCGGCAGGGACTGTATTCGTTGACGCTGGCAACACGCCGATGCTAGAATGCGGCTGTCGGTGTGCTGGCCCGAAGGGACGGGTCAGGACCGCGAGGGCCACACTTCCGGCCCTCGTTTTGTGCAGCGCGCGATGTAGTGGTCCACCTTCGTGGTCAGAATGCCTCTATGATCACCACAGTGGTCGGCAGCTATCCCAAGATCCCCAACCGCCCGCGCCCGGCGCGACTGCGCAGCGCCATCAGCCGGTTCGACCGGGGGGAGATCACCGAGGCAGAGCTGCACCGGGTGGAGGATGAGGTAACGATAGAGGTTCTGAAGGAACAGGCGAATGCCGGCCTCGACCTAATCAGCGACGGCCAGATCCGCTGGGAGGATGATCAGACCTACCTCACCCGCAAGCTAGCCGGGGTTTCCATCGACGGGCTCATCCGCTGGTTCGACACCAACATGTACTATCGCCAGCCCGTCATCGAGGCCCCGCTGGCCTGGCGTGAGCCCATCACCGTGCGGGACTACTGCTTCGCACTGGAGCACAGTTCCCGGCCGGTGAAGCCGGTCCTCACAGGTCCCTGCACGCTCGCCCGCCTTTCGCGGGACGAGGCCTACGATTCCCTGGAGGGCTGCGTAATGGCGCTGGCGGAGGCCCTGAACCAGGAGGCGCACGCGCTTCAGCAGGCCGGGGCCAGCTTCATCCAGTTCAACGAGCCAGCCATCCTCCGGCACAAAGAAGACTTTCCCCTCCTGCAGGCGGCATCGGAGACAATGCTACGCGGCGTCGACGCCGAGACAGCCCTGTACCTTTACTTCGGGGATGTCGCTGGCATCTATCCTGAGGTGCTCGAACTGCCCTTCGACCTCATTGGGCTGGACTTCGTGATGGGACAGGCCAACTACCAACTGCTACGCCAGAGCCGCTTCACCAAGAAGCTGGGGCTGGGCCTCATGGACGCCCGCAACACCAGGATGGAGCGGGTAGAGGACATTGTAGACAAGATTAGGATCGCCAGCGAGTTCGCCCCCTTGGACCGCATCCACGTGAGCCCCAGCGCCGGGCTGGAGTTCCTGCCCCGTGAGGTGGCCCAGGCCAAGCTGGCACGCATGGTGGAAGGGGTGCGCCGCGCAGAGGAGGTACTGTCATGAGTCAGGGCCTCCTCACCACCACCGTGGGCAGCTTTCCCAAGCCCGACTATCTCCAGAAGGCCCGGAACCAGTACGCTGCCGGCCGCCTCCCCCGCACGGAACTGGCAGAGCTGGAGCGGCGGGCTACGCGCGAGGTCATCGCTCTCCAGGAGGAGCTGGGGCTAGATATCCTGGTGGATGGCGAGATGTACCGGGGAGACATGGTGGCCTACTTCGCCGAGCTGCTTGAGGGCATGGCTATCGGAGGGCTGGTGCGCTCCTACGGCAACCGCTACTATCACAAGCCCGTGGTCACCGGGGCCATCGCCTGGCCCGGACCGATGACCCTGGAGATGTGGAAATTCGCCCAGAGCCTCACCCAGAAGCCGGTCAAAGGGATGCTCACCGGCCCCTACACCATGGTGGAATGGTCCTTCAACGACCACTACGACGACCGCCGCCAGATGATCTTGGACATGGCCCGAGCCGTGCATCAGGAGGCTGCGGAGCTGGACCGGGCGGGCGCCCGCTACATCCAGATCGATGAGCCTGCCCTGTCCACCCGCCTGGAAGACCTGGACCTGGCTATCGAGGCCATGAGCATCGTTACCCAGGGTCTGCGCGCCAAGACCGTCACCCACATGTGCTACGGCGACTTTGCCTCCGCGTATCCCCGCTTCCTAGACCTGCCGGTCCAGCAGTTCGATGTGGAGATGGCGAACAGCGACTACGACCTTGCCGATCTCTTCAAGACGCGGGGCTTTCCGGAAGACCGCGAGTTGGCCTGGGGAGTGATCGACGTGCACAGCCACGTCGTGGAGACGCCCGAGCAGGTGGCGGCCGGCATCCGCAAGGGGCTCGAGGTGCTGCCCCCTGAGCGCCTCTACATCGACCCCGACTGCGGCCTCAAGACCCGCACCCCCGAGGAGGCAGCCGCCAAGCTGCGCGTTATGATGGAAGGGGTGCGACGGGTAAGGAGAGAGCTGGGGCTGGCACAGTGACTGATGGACCGTAGCACCCACGAACTCGACTACATCTTCCATCCCCGTTCCGTAGCCATCGTAGGCGCCTCCACCCGCATCACAGGCCGTGGTTCCTTTCTCCTGTCCCTCAGGGAGATCGGATTCGACGGCGACCTCTACCCCGTGAACCCCAAGGCCGAGCAGATCTTGGGCTATAAGGCCTACCCCCGCCTGCGCGACATCCCCGGCGAGATAGACTACGTCATCTCCGAGGTGCCTGCTTCCGCTGTCGCGGAGCTGGTGGAAGACGCCAGCTTGAAGGGCGTAAAGGTCATCCACTTCTTCACCGCCGGCTTCAGCGAGACGGGGGAGGAAGAGCGGATCGAGCTGGAGGCGCAGGTGCTGACACGAGCCCGGGAGCTAGGCATTCGGGCCATCGGGCCCAACTGCATGGGCCTCTACGTCCCCTCGTCCAGGCTATCGTTCATGCCTGACATGCCCAAGGAACCTGGGCCAGTGGCCCTAATCTCCCAGAGCGGGGCGAATGCGGGCGAGTTCGCCCGCACTGGGGCTTTGCGGGGCCTGCGTTACAGCAAGGTCATCAGCTACGGTAACGCCGCGGACCTCTGCGAGTCCGACTTCCTCGATTACTGCGCCTGGGATCCCGAGACCGAGATCATCACCGCCTACATCGAGGGGGTGAAGGACGGACAGCGCTTTGTCCACGCTCTGCGCAGGGCGTCGGCGGTGAAGCCCGTAGCCATCCTCAAGGGCGGACGGACGGACGCGGGTGGCCGCGCCACCGACTCTCACACCGGCAGCCTGGCGGGATCGCGCGAGGTTTTCGACGCGGCCTGTCGGCAGGGCGGAGCCATCCAGGTGGATGACCTGGAGGACCTGGTTGACATCACTGTGGCTTTCCGCTTTGTCGGGTCGCTACGGGGGCCGCGGGTGGGCATCGTTGGGGGCGGCGGAGGCCGTAGCGTCCTGGCTGCCGATAGCGTGGCCAGCACCGGCTTGAGCGTGCCTGCCCTCCCCGAGGAGACTCAGCGAAGGCTCCGCGAGTTCACGCCTGCGGCCGGCACCAGCGTGCGCAATCCTATCGATTCCGGCATGGGTTGGGGGCGTCGTGAGGCCACGGAGCGGATGCTGACCACGCTGCGCATCGTGGCTGAGGCTCCCAACATCGACCTGGTGCTCTTTCACACCCACTTCAGCTGGGGGTCCATGGTCCGGGAGTCCCGCGACCTCGTCAAGCAGGCAGGGGACATGGTCGAGGCCATGGCCAGGGTCGCTCGGGAGGTGCACACACCTATCGTCGGCATAGCTCGACCCCCCATGAACGCCCCTGCCCTGGACGCCACTCAAGCCTTCCAGAGTGCGGCCGGCTCCCTTGGTCTCGCGACCTTCTCCAGCATGAAGGAGGCAGCCAACGCCCTCAGCAAGCTGCTCGCCTGGCAGCGCATGCGTGAGGAAGGAACGTTCCCGGTCAAGTAGCAGCCACTCATCTGTCCACCCCTACCACGGCAACGCTGCACAACCTCCACGGCTTCCGAGGCGTTCCTGCTCTAACCTAGCGTTCAGGTGGGGGATTATGTCAATCAACGCCCGTGTCGGCCGAACTGGCGTGCCAGGGCCTCGGCGCTAAGGTGGATCATGGTGGGGCGGCCGTGGGGACAGGTGCGGGGCTGCTCCGTCTCCTCCAGGGCACGGACCAGCTCTCGCATCTCCTGGTCGCTGAGGGGCTGGCCAGCGCGCACTGCGGCGTGGCAGGCGAGCGAGGCGGCAACGCGGTGGGCGCGCTCGCCAGGACTCTCCTCGCCGGCCAGCAGATCCAAGAGCTCTCCTACGGCGCGTCCTACGTCGCTCCCGGCCAGGCACGAGGGCACCGAGCGCACCAGATAGGTGCCGCCGCCGAACGGCTCCAGCGTCAGGCCCTGAGCGGCCAGGGCATCGGCGTTGGCTTCAAGGGACGCCGCCTGTCGGGGCGAGATCTCCACAGGCAAGGGCTCCAGCAGCCCCTGAACGTCGGCCTTGCCCTCCTGCTGTTGCGCGCGGAAGCGATCGTACAGGACTCGCTCGTGAGCGGCGTGCTGGTCGATGAGGTACAGGCCCTCGGGCCCCTCAGCGATGACGTAGGTATTGCCCACCTGGCCCACAGGCCGCAGGAATGGCAGCCGTGCGGACAGAGTCGGCTGAGCCTCCGCGGGAACCGTGGGGAATTGCGTCTCTGGCGTCGCCTCCGCTGACGGCGACATAGGGGGACCCGACACCGTCCTCATCTGCCGGGCCGTCGGGACCGGCGTGCCAGAGCCAGCGCTCTCAGCGGAGACAGTGGAGCCGGACCAGGCAGGCACGGGCGCGTAGTCGGCTAGGACCCGCCGCACAGCCCGCTGTACCATCGCGAACGTCTCCCGCTCGCGGCGGAGCCGGACCTCAGTCTTGGCGGGATGGACGTTGACATCCACATCCTCCAGGGGCAGGGAGACGTTCAGGATAGCAAGCGGGTAGCGCCCCGGCGGCAACATGCCCTGATAGGCTTCCTGCACAGCGTAGGTGAGCGTTCGATGGCGCACCCACCGCCCGTTGACGAAGAGGCTGATGTAGCTGCGGTTAGCCCTGCTCAGATCAGGTGGGCCGACAAGCCCACTCACCCGGGCTTCCCGCGCAGGCGAGGCGGCTCCGCCATCGGAGAGAGCCAGCTCCAGCAGGGCTGCAGCCACCTGGCTGCCATACACGGCCGCGGCTGCATCGCGCAGGTGTCCGCTGCCCGGAGTCTGGAGGGTGAGGCGGCCATCGACGTGGAGGGTGAAGCGCACCTCCGCATGGGCCAGGGCATACTGACTCACCAGGGACACCACCTGTCCGCCCTCGGCGGCGGAAGAACGCAGGAACTTGAGCCGCGCGGGCTGCCGCCGGAACAGGTGCCGCACGGTGACAGTGGTCCCGGGAGGGGCACCCTGAGCTCCTTCTTCCGCCACCCTGCCGCCGACCAGGCGAATTCGCGCCCCCGCCGTCGCCTCAGCGGGTCGCGATACCAGTTCCACCTCGGCCACAGCCGCGATGCTCGGGAGAGCTTCACCCCTGAAGCCCAGGGTGACAATGCAGCAGGGATCGGCCTCGCCGGGCAGCTTGCTGGTGGCGTGACGCTCGAAGGCCAGACGCAGCTCCGCCGCAGGAATGCCCCCGCCGTCATCGGAGACACGGATGAGGCTCGTTCCCCCCTGCCGCACCTCGACGGAGATGCGATGGGCCCCCGCGTCCAGAGCGTTCTCGATGAGTTCCTTGACCACGGAGGCGGGCCGCTCGATGACCTCACCTGCAGCGATCCTGGCGGCCTCGTGCGGAGCGAGAACCCGGATGGTCAAAGGGAAGCCTCCTCCAGCCGGCCATTGTAGCACAGGGATCGCCTTGCCAGGCACGCAGAGCCCGTGTATGGTACGCGTAACCGATTCCAGCGGGAGTGCGTCCCTTGAGCTGCCTATCCCTGCGGTCCCTGACGGTCTTGCTGACCATGACGGCCGCCCTGGCGATGTCGCTCGCCGGAACGGGCGGTCCGCGCTCGCCTCTCCCTTCGCCTGCTCTTGGCTCCCCCCTGGTCCACGCCGAGTCATTCGCCGAGGCTGTCCCCGAGGAGGTGCTAGCCAAGCTGCGGCCCGGCGTCTCCTCCGCCCGCCGGCAGGAGATCTTCGCGACCCTTGGCCTGACTGAACTGGAGCACCTGCCGGAGCTCCGACTGAGCCACCTGCGGCTGCCACAGGGCCTAGCCCTGGACCAGGCGCTGCGCCAACTCAGCGACCTGCCGGAGGTGGAGTACGCCGAGCCCAACTACGTCTTCCACGCCGCTGTCCTCCCCAACGATCAGCTCTACGTGCGCCAGAGCTGGTACTACGAGCTCATTGAGGTGCCTCAGGCCTGGGATGTGGGGCGAGGCGATCCCTCTATCATAGTGGCCGTGCTCGACAGCGGGGTAGACGTGAGCCATCCCGACCTGCGCGGTCGCATCTGGAACAATCCGGGCGAAATCCCAGCCAATGGGTTCGATGACGACGGCAACGGCTGCGTTGACGATGTCAGTGGCTGCACCTTCCTCAGCGCAGCGGCAGTTGACCCTTCCTGCAATGCCCTCTCGGCTATGCCCAGCCCTCACGTGGACGACGACCAGGGCCACGGCACCTTCGTGGCAGGGATCATCGCTGCCGAGGCCGACAACCAGATAGGGATGGCCGGCGTCGCCCCCGGCGTCACCGTGATGCCGGTCAAGGTGCTGGACTGCACCGGCGCGGGTAGCGCCGTCGGGGTGGCCCGCGGCCTGCTGTATGCCGCGCAGTCTGGCGCGCGCGTGGCCAACCTCAGCTTCGGCGGCACCGACTCCTCGTCCACCTTGCGCGACGCCATACGGCAGGTGCACGACAAGTTCGGGATGGTGCTGGTAGCCCCCGCCGGCAACGACGGTGCCGAGGGAGTCGCTTTCCCAGCTCGCCTGCCTGAGGTCATCGCCGTGGCGGCCTCCGCCCACGACGCGCCCGGCTTCCGGGCGCCCTTCAGCAACTGGGGACCAGAGATAAGCGTTGCCGCTCCCGGCGAAGATATCCTGGGCACATTACCAGCGGCGGCATGCGGCCAGTTCGCCGCATGCATCGGAGGCCAACCCTATGGCTCCGCCAACGGCACCTCCTTCGCCGCTCCCCAGGTGACAGGCCTGGCCGCCCTCATCCTCTCGCGCAGCCCTCAGCTAGATCCGGAGCAGGTGCTCCAGACGATCCAGCGGGCCGCCGTGGACCTGCCCGATGGCGACACGCCCAACTGGGACGGGGCTGGCCGCATCCGCGTGGCCGCCTCGCTTCGAGGCCTGTTCTTCAGCATCGGAGTGGCGGGCGTAAGCAAGGACTAGGGAGCGCATCGAGGGGCTCCCGCCCTCAGGGAGCCAAGCATCAGTCCTTCTTCGCCCGCTGCCTTAGCTCATAGAGCTTGGTGATGGCCTCCAGGGGAGTCATGGCATCGACATCCAGGGATGCCAGCTCATCCATGAGGGCCGGTCGCGAGGTCAGCAGGGAGAGCTGCTCCGCCGGGGGTGGCCTGCGGCCCCGCCGCTGTAAGGGCCGGCGGCCGTCCACCTCCCGCTCGAGATCGGCCAGGACATCGCGCGCTCTCTGCACCACCGCCTTGGGCAGGCCGGCCAACTCGGCCACATGCACCCCATAGCTGCGGTCCACGCCGCCCGGCAGGATCCTGCGCAGGAAGACCACCCGCCCCTCCTCCTCGGTCACGGCCACGTTGAAATTCCGCACCCTGGGTAGATGCGCTGCCAGCTCGGTCAGCTCGTGATAGTGGGTGGCGAAGAGGGTCTTGGCGGCCACCTGTGAGCGGTTGTGCAGGTATTCCACCACCGCCTGGGCGATGGCCATGCCGTCGTAGGTGCTGGTGCCGCGGCCGATCTCGTCCAAGACGATAAGCGAGCGCGTGGTGGCGTTGTGCAGGATGCTGGCCGTCTCCAGCATCTCGACCATGAACGTGGACTGGCCCGAGGCGATGTCCTCCTGGGCTCCCACCCGTGTGAAGATACGGTCCACCACACCGATACGTGCCGACGAGGCCGGCACGAAGCTCCCCACCTGCGCCATCAGCACAATGAGGGCCACCTGCCGCAAGTAGGTGGACTTGCCCGCCATGTTGGGTCCGGTGAGCACGATGATCTGGGCGTCCTCGTTGGCCAGGTCGGCCTCGTTGGGCACGAAGGCGCCCTCTCCGAGGGCCCGCTCCACCATCGGGTGACGGCCGTCCCCGATCACAACCTGGCTCCCTTCGTCGAGCTCGGGGCGGACGTAGGCGTAGCGGGCGGCGGCCTCGGCGAGGGCGGTGATCGCGTCCAGTTCGGCGACGGCGGCAGCCAGGCTGAGGATGCCCTCGCTAGCCGCAGCCACCTGAGCGCACACCTGCCGAAAGATGGTCGCCTCTAGATCGGCGGCCCGCTCCCGCGCGGTGAAGATGCGATGTTCGTACTCCTTGAGTTGAGGCGTCACGAAGCGCTCCCCGCCCACCAAGGTCTGACGGCGCTCGTAGTCGGAGGGCACCAGACGCAAGTTGGGCTTGCTCACCTCGATGTAGTAGCCGAACACCTTGTTGTAGCCGACTCGGAGGGACTTGATGCCCGTCCGCTCTCGCTCGTGCGTCTCCAGCTCTGCCAGGTAGCGACGCACGTCCTGCGTGATGCCCCGGACCTCGTCAAGCTCCGGGGAGAAGCCCGGCCGCACCACGCCCCCCTGCTCCAAAGTGGCGCCCGGCTCGTCATCGATGGCCTGCCCGATGACCGAGGCGGCCTCATCGCAGGGGCGGATGCGGAAGGCAAGGTCGCCTACCGCCGAGTCCTCGCCCGGCGCGCCCCCCTGCTCCCCCAGGAAAGCCTCTCGCAGCGCCGGCGCAAGCTCCAGGCCACGCCGCAGAGCTACCAGATCCCGAGGGGTCGCCATGCCGCCGCCAGCGCGACCGCAGAGGCGCTCCAAGTCCGGCATCCCTCCTAGAAGTCCCTGGATCCTCTCCCGGCGGACGGCACTCCCGAATACGTGCTCTACGAGATCCTGCCGACGGACGATGGCAGTTATGTCCAGCAGCGGCTGCCCCAGCCAACGCCGCAGCAGCCGCGCACCCATGGCGGTCCTGGTCAGGTCGAGCGTGCCCAGCAGGGAGCCCTCACGCCGGGCATCCCGACCGCCCGCGAAGATCTCCAGGTTACGCACGGTGTGGGCATCGAGCACCATGAAGGCAGTGGAGTTGTACCTCGTCAGGCTGCTCAGATACCCGAGGCAGTCTCTTTGGTTCTCACGCAAGTACTGGAGGACAGCGCCCGCGGCCGCCACTGCCTGGGGCTGCCCCCGCAGCCCGAAGGCCTCGCTGGATGCAACCTGGAAGTGCTCTCGCAGCAGCGTCTCGGCCAGCTCCGGGTCGAACCAGTGGCCCTCTACGGCGGTGACCACCGCCTCTACTCCCTCCGGAGGCGGCATCCCCTCCGCCAGCAGCAGCTCGGCGGGCTGCAAGCGGGCCAGTTCCGCGCCGAGAGCTTCAACGGGCAGCTCAGTCACGGCGAACTGGCCGGTGCTGATGTCCACATGGGCCAGGCCGACGCTCCGCCCGGGGTCCCGCCATGGCACAACCTCATCGCCGCCCGCCCCTCGCCGAGGCGAGGCGGGCGCCAGGGCTGCCAGGTAGTTGTTGGCCCGCTCGTCCAGCAGGTTACCCTCCACTACCGTGCCGGGTGTCACCACCCGCACCACCTGCCGGTCCACCAGCCCCTTGGTGGTGGCAGGGTCGCCCATCTGCTCGCAGATGGCGACCTTGTAGCCCTTGGCAATGAGGCGGGCCAGGTAGCCGTCCAGGGCGTGATAGGGGATGCCCGCCAAGGGCACCCGCTGTCCCTTGCCCATGGGCTTGGAGGTTAGAGTTATGTCGAGTTCCCGCGCGCAGACGTGGGCGTCCTCGTCGAAGGTCTCGTAGAAGTCGCCCAGGCGGAAGAGGACGATGGCCTGCGGGTACCGCCGCTTGATCTCGAGGTACTGGCGACGGATGGGGGTGGTCACGGCATCCTCGCTCGGTAGAACGGTTGGCGCAATTGTAACCGAAAACCCAGGAGAGACAACGCCCCCGGACCGCCTTTTCGCGGGGGCGCAGGGAGGATGCGACTTGGGCCCTCTTAGCCCCTCTCGGCGACGGGCACCAGGGCGTCCACCACCTCGATGGCCTCCGGGGCCACCTCCCGGCAGGCGTCACACTTGATGCAGCGGGCCTGGTCGATCCGCCAGCGACCCGCTTCCTGGACGACCGCTTGCGTTGGGCAGATGTCCGCCGCCGCCTGGAGATCGTCGCCTTCCCTCACCACCTCGTACCGGATGAGCCCTTTGCAGACTCGGGCGGGGCAGCGCTTTTCGATGACGTGCTGGCGGTATTCGTCCCTGAAGTATTCCAGGGTATTGAGCATGATCGTGGGAGCGGCCTGCCCGTGGGCACAGTTGGCATAGGGAATAGTGCGGCCCAGGAGTTGCAGGCGCTCGAAGTCGGACTCGCGGCCGCCGCCCCCGGCGATCCGCTCGAGGATGTCCACCATGCGCTGCGTGCCACCACGACAGGTGGTACAGCGACCGCAGGACTCATCCTCCACAAAGTGCCCAACCATGATGTCTAGGTCGATAACGCAGACGGAGTCGTCGATGAAGACGATGCCCCCGCCGCCCATCTGAGCGTTGTGCTCGCGAAAGGCCTGCGGTTCAAGCGGGATGTCGATGAACCGGGCGGGCAAGAGCCCTGCCAGCGGCCCGCCCGCCTGGATGGCCTTGAGGGCACGCCCGTTGGGCACGCCGCCCGCCGCCTCCAGCAGCACCTGCACCGGCGTCCCGAAGGGCACCTCCAGGATGCCCACCCGCGCGACGTGGCCGGAAAGGCTGAACATCTTGGTTCCGGGATTCCGCTCGGTGCCCAGCTCGCGATACCAGGCGGCCCCGTAGCGCATTATGGATGACACGTAAGCGTAGGTCTCCACGTTGTTGACGTTGGTGGGCTGGGCGAACACACCCGATTGTGCCGGATACGGCGGTCGGATGCGCGGCATGCCCCGGTCGTCGTCGATGGAGGCGATAAGGCCCGACTCCTCGCCGCAGACGTAGCTGCCTGCCCCACGCACCACCTCCACGCCGAAGGAGAATTCGCTGCCCAGGACATGCTCGCCGAGTATCCCCTTCTCTCGCGCCTCTTGGATGGCCACGTTCAGGCGCCGAAAGGCCAGGGGATACTCGTGCCGAAGGTAGATGAAGGCATGAGTGGCGCCGGTCGCGTAGCCTCCGAGCAAGATCCCCTCCAGGACGCTGTGGGGATCGCTCTCCAGAAGCACCCGATTCACAAAGGCTCCCGGGTCGCCCTCGTCAGCGTTGCAGATCATGTACTTGGGAGTACGGTCGGCGGTGCGCAAGAAGTCCCACTTGCGACCGGCGGGGAAAGCGGCACCACCGCGACCCCACAGGCCCGAGTCGGACACCTCCTTGATGACCTCCTCCTGGCTCATGCCTTCCAGCACCTTGGCCAGGCCCTCGTAGCCGCCGCGGGCGATGTAGTGGTCGATGCTCTCCGGGTCAATGACGCCGCAGTTTGCCATGAGGCGCCGCGTTTGCACCCTCCAGAAGTCCAGGGATGCGAGCTCGGGGACGCCGTCCCGCGCCGGACCAGAGGCGACCGCCATGGCCAGTTCGGGGCCCACCCCATCCTTCACCAGCACCTCCTCCACCAGCCGCGGCACCTTGTCGGCGGTGATGCGGCGGTAGAGGATGCGGCGGCCGTCCGGCCGGGCGATGCCAACCACGGGCTCCTCGTAGGAGAGGCCGGTGTCGCCCGTAATCGCAACGTCTGCGACCAGGCCGCGACGCTCTACCTCGGATCGCAAGGCCGCCAGCGTCTCCTCGGCTCCGGCCGCGATGCTGGACGTGTTTAGGGAGACGGCCACCCGCGGCCTGGCGGGCGATTCGACGGCCCGCCAGACGGCCTCGGCCTGCTGCCGTAGATCTCCATATACGCTCACGACCGGCTCTCCGTCTCGCCCTTAAGCTCACGGGCCAGTCGGACGGCGTCTGCCACGCTGAGGGGACCCTGAACCCGGCCGTTCACCCAGACCATGGGAGCGCAGCCGCAGGCGCCGTTACACTGGCCGTGGTGAAGGCCCACCCGGTTGTCGGGGGTGCTCTCCCCCGTGCGGATGCCCAGCACCGCCTCCAGGACATCGCGGACCCGCTCGCCGCCCTTGAGCCAGCAGGCCGGCCCGCTGCACCACGAGATCACCGTCTCCGGAGGTGGCGTCAGCCGGAACTCCGCGTAGAAGGTGATCGCGCCGTACACCCGCGCCTCGCTCAGACAGAGCTGGCGGGCCACCACGGCGATAGCCTCTTTGGGGATGTAGCCGTACCGCTCCTGAACGCGGTGGAGGGCGGTCAGTAGGTCGCCGTCACCCGGCTTGAGGTCGGAGATGAGGTGCTTGATCTCGAGGGTGGCTTCCGTTTCGAGCAAGGCGATAACGTCCAGAGGCGTCCGGGTTGGCCGCTTGCCTCACTATACGAGAGGGACAGGGTAGGTTCAAGGAGACATCGGGCCTGGGTCGCCCAGGCCTACTGGATCGCGCTCGCGCTCCAGTCCTCCACCGCCATCTGGGCTACCTGCTCGCCCATGCGGATGCTGTAGTTCTGCCCGCGGTCCTCCGGGTAGATCTGGGCCATGTTCGCCAGGTAGAGGCCGGGAATGGGCGTGCGGTGCCCGGGGATCTTCTCGGAGTAATGCATGGTGATGATGGGCTGAGCGGCGGGCGCCTGGAACAGCCAGCGGTCCTCGATCCAGTCCGGTGAGAAGTCGGGGTTGAGCTTGCGCAGATGAGGCAGGTAGAGGTCGCACAGCTCGTCAATGCCCATCTGGAGGAGTCGCGAGGTCGGCTCCAGGTAGTTGGAGAGGTACAGGAGGTGATGGCCCCCATAGTGCTCCCGCTCGATGAAGTTGGTGTGCTCGATGGCAGCGATGAAGGGTATCTCCGGATCGCTGATGTTCATCCAGTAGATGCGGGAGAGCGACTGCTGAAGCGACAGGATGAGGCAGAGCGCCGATTGCCACTGAACCGACCTGAGCCGCTGCTCATACTCCGCAGCCAGCGGCGGCACTAGCTTCAGGAGGGCGTCGGAGGACACGGCCGCGATGACAGCGTCGCAGGCGACCTGCTCTCCACCAGCCGCCTGGATCCCCACGGCCCGACCCCCCTCTACGAGGACCCGCTCAACCGGCCGCTCTGTCTCCACCACAGCCCCAGCGGCCCGGATGCGCCCCGCCAGCTCGTCCACCATCGCCCCGAAGCTGCCCATCAGGTAGCCGAGCTGCTCGCGCTGGCTGGGCCCTCCCCGCCTGGAGGCGAAGCGAAGGAAAATCTTGCCCCAGAACCAGACCATGCCCACCTGGTCGTGGGCCGTGCCGAATTTCCCGCGCAGCAGAGGGCCCCATACCACATCGTAGTTGCGCCGACCTACGTGCCGGATGATCCACTCCTTCGCGGTGACGGATTCGTAGCGCTGCCAGTTCTTCTGCCGGCGCAAGTACAGGCCGGCCAGCCCCAGTCGAAGCCGGTCGAGCAGCGAAACCGGGCTGAATCGCAGCAGGTCCAGCGGGGTGACGAAGTCGTAGATGCGGCCCCCGTGGTAGAAGCCCACCTTGGAGTCACGCCAGACCAGGCGGTCGCCCAGGCCCAGCTCATCGATGAGACCGATGATGGTGGTATCAGTACTGAACAGGTGGTGATAGAAACACTCCAGGCGTCCGCCCCCCACCTCGAAGGTTCGAACGAGCCCGCCCAGGGTGGGCTCGGCCTCATACAGAGCCACCTGATGCCCTCCCTTGGCGAGCCGGTGGGCCGCAGCAAGGCCGGCCACGCCGCCGCCGATGATACCCACCTTCATTCCCGACCCCCCTCGCCACTCAGAGCCGCCGAATGCACCGGCTCCTCGTCGCGAGATATCCTGACGACGTCACCGAGGGAGAGGCCGATGGACCACAAGAAGTAGAAACCAAGGACGACGACGGGGAGAAGGATGACAGCATGCACTCCAATGGCGTAAGCGGTAGCGGCGCTGCCGCTGACGCCGAACGGGATGAGGGTCTGCTTGGTGACGAACTCGAACGGGCCCACACCTCCCTGCGACATTATCACGGCCATCGCCAAGTTCGCCCCTGCGGTGATCAACAGATAGACATCAAAGCCCACGTTCAGGTCGAACGCCAGTCCCACGATGTAGTACGAGGCCGCCTCCAGGCACCAGGAGATGCCTGACATGACCCAGGCGGCCGTGAGGTCAACGGGGCTTCGGAAGGACCGCAGGCCGGCGTAGAAGGACTCCAGCAGGTCCTCTACCGTGTGCCGGAGGCGCGCCGGGGTAACGGCAAGAGCCAGTCTAGCTGTCAATCGCTGGAATTCGGGCGAGATAGCCAGGGCCGCCAGAATGGCCAGCGCGATGCCGAAGAGCACCGCCATGATCACCGCCAGACCCACGAAGTCCACATCGACGGGCCCCGGTAGGTTGAACTCCTCGCCGACACCAGCGCGAACCCCCAGGATGGCCAGGATCGGGACCAGTGCGAGGCCGTCGAAAAGCCGGTCCACCGCGATCGTGCCCAGCGAGGCCATCTTGCTGACCTTCTCCCGTTCACCCAGGACGTAGGCCCGTGCCAGCTCGCCGACCCGAGCCGGGATCAGGTTGTTGACCATCAGACCAATGACTACCACCGGGTAGAGACGAAGGCTGCTAGGCCTGGCCACCGGTCTCAGAAGATACTGCCAGCGCAGCGTACGCACCCAGAGGCCGACGAAGTAGACGGGCAGAGAGGCTAGGACAAGAAGGTAGCTGGCATCTCGAAACGCGTCCCGGATCTCGCCGAAATCCTCCCTCCACAACAGGAGCCCAATCAGGAGGACGCTTATGGCCAGCCCAATCCAGACCCGCGGGCTACGCAGCACTGGGGTACTCCCTTATCATTCGCCACCCACCTTCGCCTGAGGGGCAGGTCAGTCGTCAGAGGAGAGTATTGCGACCGCCATCATTATGTTCGGCGTGAGACGGCGCCTCATTATAGGCGCCCACAGACAGGGCATCAACGCGCCTGACCCCCGTGCCGGACCGGCCCCGCGCCTTCCTGGAACCCGAATAGGCCTACTCGCCCAGGAGCGTCTCTAGGGGGACTCTCCGCACCTGGCTGGCCGCTCCGTCGGACACATAGACCTGCCCATCGCTAGCGAGGGCGATGCCCACAGGCCGCCCGCCCGGCGACTCCCAGGTGGCCAGAAGATCGCCCTCCGCATCGAACGCGAGCACCCGACCGTTCGCGGGGTCTGTGGCCAGCACACGCCCGTCGGGCAGAACGGCGATGTAGGGTTTGTCGGTGACGCCCTCGCTCCCCCAGCTCTCGACCTCTATCTCGCCTACGTAGGTGAAGTCGCTATCGAACCGCTGGATCCGCCGGTTCCAGGCGTCCGCCACGTAGATGTCACCGTCGGGACCCACCGCGATCCCCACGGGCTCGTTGAACTCACCTGGGCCACTGCCACCACTCCCGTATGTGGCCAGGTGCTCGCCGTCCGGCGAGAACTTGAGGACCCGCTTGTTGCCCGTGTCCGTTACTAGCAGGTCGCCGTCGGCATCGATGGCGATGTCGCGCGGGCCGAACAGGTCGTATGGGCCGGGGTTGGCAAGGTCGGCGGCGGGCTGGCCCCACGCATCTACGAAGTTCAGATCGGCGTCGAACCTCTGGATGCGATGGTTCCACGTGTCCGCCACGTAAACATTCCCCTCGGCGTCAACGGCGACCGACCAGGGCTCGCTGAATTGCCCCGGCTCTGCACCAGAAGTGCCAGTGGCCGCCAGGTACTGGCCGTCCGCTCCGTACTTCTGGACCCGGTGATTGAGGCTGTCCGCCACGTAGAGGTTCCCCTCGGCGTCTACGGCTATCCCGCCAGGCTGGGAAAGCTGGGAGAGAGCCGCGCCCGGCCCGCCGATGACCAACTGGCCATCCTCCATCCAGAACGTGTCGACGTCGGCTGGGAGCGTCGGGGGAGGCGGACGGCTCACCTCGAAGCCCTGAGGGAAGTAGGCGACGGCATCCAGCGTGCCCAGCGCGGGCACGAGTTCGCGATCTATGAAATAGCCTCGCCAGGCATCCCAGGCTGCCGGGTCGAACAGATCGGCGAAGAAGTCCTCCACAGTGAGGTCACGATAGGTCCCGTACTCCGGGAACCACCAGCGGAGCGTGAACGGCACCCCTTCCGAGAAGCTGTCCGGGCTCAGGCTGAGGCCGCTAGCGTTCTCGTCCCACACCAGCAGGACGGTGCCCGTCGGAGGCTGGTAGTCCCCACTGAACGACGGGTACCCCACATGATTGTAGTCGCGGAGGTACCAGACCCAGGGCCAGCTCAACTCGCTATCCACCTCGATGGGCAGGTCATGTCCCAGCCCCGAAGCGGCCGCCACACGATCGATCTCATCGCGGAGGACGGGGATGTCCGGCGAGCTCTGGGTATAGACCAGCATCTCCACAGGAGTATCTCCATGGTCCTCCGTGCCCAGCTTCGCCTGGAGCTGGGGCAGATTGGGATGGCCCCAGCTCGCCAGGATAGCCGCACGCAGTGTAAACACCCCCAGCGCGCAGACCAGGGCCACTGCCCCCACCTGAAGGGCGGCCTGTGCGCTCTGAGCACGGGCCACCCAGACCACCGTCCCCAGGGCTACCACGGCCAGCAGCCACGCCCCGATGGAGCCTCCCGAGGCGGGCCCGGCCACGATGAAGACCACTACCGCCAGGGCTGCGGCCAGCGCCGCATAGCCGAAGGGGGCCCACCGATCCAGGGGCGGCAGCTCCAGCCTCTCCAGCTTCACATCCACCTTGGTCAGGAGGTCATGCAGGACCTTCGCCGCCAGGATGGCGAGGGGCAAGGCCAGGTGCACATGCAGCCAGGGCATCTTCTCCCCGGCCACGGTCAAGGCGAAGAGGGTGGCCAGCATCCAGAACAGCAGGAACTTGGTGAAGCGCTCCAGGGGCAGCAGGAGGATGGCCCCGATGACGATGACGAAGCGTATCTGGATGTGGTACGAGGCGATGTATCGAACGTCGTGCCCCACGAAGGTCAGGATGAGCACCAGGGCCAGGGCGGCGACGGCCATCGCCTTGTAGGGCAGGCTGCACCGGAAGGCGTACCACAGGGCGCCGGCCAGGGCGAAGATCAGCGGCAGGAACTCGTACACAGGAGACAGGACGAAGTAGTAGTAGTCGGGCTGGTCGCCCCGTCTTTCGTGCTGCTGGCTCAGCCAGTAGTCCAGGGAACCCCAGATCCCTGTCCAGAAGCCGCCCAAGTTCGTGAAGAAGGCCGTGTAGAGCAGCACGAAGATCGCGTAGAAGATGCCTGCGGCCACAAGCCACACACGCGCCCGCCAGATCAGGCCCACGTAGGCGGCGGCAACGAGACAGAAGACAACCGAGAGATTCCTCAGGCGCTCCTCCTCCGGCACGTCGAGGCCCTTGTCCTCGACGAAGGGCAGCTTCTGGACCCCCGCCGCGAACTGGGGCAGCGACAGCGTACCGATGAGCAGCAGCAGAGCACCCGCGGCCGGCAGCTCGTCTCGGATGGAGAGGCGCCTTCTCGGCTCGCCCAGCAGCGGCCACAGGGCTACAAAGACCCAGGCCAGCGGGAGGACCACAACGTAAGCCAGGGCAGTGCTCAAGGCATCCAGCTTCTGGCTCTGGCGAAGCTGCCCCACCAAGTCGTCGGTCACCAACAGGTCCAGGTACAGAAGGAAGATCGCCACGCTGATGAAGGTGACCTCCTTGGTGGCGAAGCTGAGCGCAAGCAGGCCGGCCGACAGGTAGAGGTAGAGGTCGCGACGCTCCGCCAGGTAGCGCCATATGCACACTATGAGGGCCAGTGTGAAGAAGGCGATGTAGATGTCGTTGCGGGCGAAGCGGCTGAAGTACATCAGAGTCGGCGAGAAGGCCAGCAGAGCCGCCGCGATGAGGGCCCCCGATCGCCCCAGGTAGCCGCGCAGGAAGTAAGGAAGACCTACCAGGGCCGTCCCGAACAGGACCGGCCACACCCGCGAGGTATAATCACTGGCTCCGAACAGGACGAACGTGAGCGCGGTACCGAAGAACTGGAACGGCCCATGCATGAAAGGAACGTGCTCATACCCACGGCCCTTGTATAGCTCCCAACTATAGAAGGCGTGCAGGCTCTCGTCGTGGTGGAGGGCGCGAGCTCCGAGATCCCATAGCCGCAGGCTCAGCGCCAGGGCGATGAGGATCGCGTACAGACCGATCTCCCAGTGGCGGACGGCCAGCCCGACCAGCCGTTCGCGGTCGAACCGCCGCTCCTCCCAGTAGGCCCGCAGCCGCTCCGCTCCCGTGCTCACCGCTCGCTGGCCACTGCTCCTAGGGGACACTCCGCAACTCCTCCCCTCGCAGACGGCTCAGGCCCACCCGGTAGATCGTAACGTCGCCCTGCTGGAAGGCCACCTCAAACATCTCCTCGAACTTCTGGAGCGACTGATCCGGGTACTGCTCCCGCTCCCATGACCCTACGAACACGAAGGTCGCGTCGTATTTCTCCAGGAGCCGCATGGTCTCCTCCGGATCGGTGCTCCCGTAGATACGCGCAACGTCCTCCTCCCGCCCGGCGAACGGCTCGGAGGTGCCTCGCCACTGGAGCTCGTGCCCCGGCCAGCCCAGGATGGTGGGCATGCCCGTCCGCCCCGAGACCCGCGAGGATCGCGTCTCGTAGGACTGACCCACCGCCTCCACCACCACCGTGTCGCTGTCGCCGTGCTCAGCCAGCCACTGGATGGCCGCGTATTCATCCGGGTCGCCTTCACGCACGAAGGCCAGCCCATCGAGACTTCGCTGACCTCCAAACGCATCCGTCCGGGACAAGATAGCCCCTAAAGGATAGAGCAGGGCACCGGCCAAGACAAGGCCGACCAACGCCGCCCAGGCATGGCGCAGTAGCGACACATTCTCGAATCGAGGCCTCCAAGCCGAGAAGAGCTCGTACAGTGCGAAACCGCACGCCAGGCCCAGCAGCAGCCAGGCCTGGTAGTAGAGCTTGAACACGGTGTTCATGCGGCTGGCAAACACGTCCATGATGAAGAAGAACTCCGCTCCCAGGACCAACAGGACGGCTGTGGCCGCCAGGATGAGGGCGAAGATGGCGCCCCGCCGCTCCGACAGGGCAGCGGACGAACGAAGCTCCCGCCAGAGGGCCAGCAGCAGGACCGCCAGCGTCCCGATGAAGATGACCGCCGTGAGCCAGTTGGCACCGCGCTCAGCGATGCGTTCGCCCCAGGAGCCTGGATCGTTCAGCTGTATGATGGCCGCCCGATCGGTAATGGCCCCGAAGGGGCCCCAGCCGGCGATGGCCGCCAGCGCATCCCACGCCAGCCACACGAGGACTATGGCCACGCCCGGCGCCAGGCTCCACATGACGCTCCGCCGGCTGACCTCCCAGCGCCCTTCCCGCCGCAGTCGCCAGAGCGCATAAGGGATGATGATCACCGCGAAGGGCCCCCAGAATAGCAGCGTGTGGAAGAGCCGGCTGCCGTCCCCCTCCCCGACCGCGAAGCCCCGCGCCTGGCTGTCGAACCCGCCGAGGAAGAAGGGCGAATACGCCAGCGCGGCCGCCACCAGCACGGGCACGACGAAACCCAAGGTATCTACCACGACATCCCATCGCCAGCGACCTGCCAGCAGGAAGTTGCGCGCCAGGGCCACCGCGATCACCACGAAGCCAAGAGTCGGCATGTCCCAGGTGTTCAGAAAGGCCAGCCCCCCCAACAGGATGGCCAGGGCAGCCAGTGCCAGCGGCCGCCTGAGCCAATAAACCAGGTCCAGCGGCTCCTCGGAGCGGAACAGCGCCAGGGCGGCTCCCACCGCCAGGAGCACGAAGGGGATGGACATGACGTGGGGGTGGAGGTCGCCCAGCAGGAAGCTGAAGAAGGGGAACTCCTCGATCGCGCCAGCCGGGTCCATTCGCGTCGCCCGGAACCACCACCAGTACTGCCACCCCTCACTGGGATACCAGGCGTCGCTCCCCTGGGAAGCGTTCAGCCCCTCGATGTTGACCCAGTCCCAGAAGCCCGACCAGCCCACCCGATGGGCCGCCAGGAACTCCAGCACTCCCTCCAGGTTGCCCATCAGCCCCACGAGAAGCGCCGCGCCCAAGCCAAACAGCACAGGCCGTCCCAGCAACCCGACGCCCTCGCTTTCCCCCTCCTCGGCGTCCCCCTGCCGGGCCGCCACGAGGTTGTACACCACGCCGAAGGCGGCCGTCACAGCAAGGGCAGCGATCATGGCCAGGCCCAGGTTGTAGCCGATAGCGGTCTGCACGGCCGCCAGCTTCCCCACCATGGCCACCAGCAGGTAGCCGAAGTAGTAGTAGCTGACGGAGAAGCCGGACAGCCAGGGGTCATGGGGTGGGAAGCGCTCGCTCAAAGTGGCGGCGTTCACGAACATGAGGTCCATAGGCTTCTCCGTAGCCGAGATCTCCGGCACGAAGGAGCGCAGGTAGGCCGCCACTACGAAGGCCACCGTGAAGAGCACCTCCGTTAACACGATGACACGCCAGTGACGCCAAACGAAGGCGAGCAACTCCTCTCGCCGACTCCACGCCAGCAGGGCCGAACCAGCGGCCAGCAACAACAGCGCCCAGGCGATACCCCGTTGCGTGTTGGGCAGAACCCGGACGGTGTTCAGGATCCAGAAGAGATAGCCGCCGATGATCAGGCCGAAGGGTTTCGAGAAGGCATACCCGCGGTCCGGGAGGCGTCGGAAGAAGGCCAGACAGAGGGGCAGCGCTGCCAGCCCTATGAACTGGACCATGAGCCACCAGAGGAGGGTTTCGCTCATCAGTTGCCAGGCGTAGCAGCTGCCCAGGCTGCCGCCCCTATGTAGGACGGCCCCTTGGGAGCCGTGGTTCCCGTGGTCGGCGCCATTGATGGGCTAGGCGAACAGGGCATCCACGAACCGTCGCGGCGAAAACGGACTCAAATCCTCGGGGCGCTCCCCGGTACCCACGAATCGCACGGGTATGCCGAGCTGGTCGCAGACGGCGAAGACGACCCCTCCCTTAGAGGTGCCGTCGAGCTTGGCGAGACAGACGGCGGTGACGTCTACGGCGTCGGCGAAGGCCTGAGCCTGAGCCAGGCCGTTCTGCCCGATGGTGGCGTCCAGAATGAGTAGCACCTCGTGCGGGCCCTCTGGATAGCGCCGCTTGATGACCCGGCGGATCTTGCGCAGCTCCTCCATCAGGTTGACCTTGGTGTGAAGGCGGCCGGCGGTGTCGATGATCACCACGTCGGCGCCGCGGCTCTCCGCTGCCGCCAGGGCATCGTACACCACCGCGCTCGGGTCCGCCCCTTGCCGATGAGCGACCACGTAGCTGTCCACCATCTCTCCGAGCGCCTTAAGCTGCTCGACGGCGGCGGCGCGAAAGGTATCGCCGGCGGCGATGATGACGTTCTCGCCATCGGCGCGGTAGGCGCAGGCCAGCTTGCCGATGCTGGTAGTCTTGCCCGTGCCGTTGACGCCCACCACCAAGATGATGGCAGGCTTAAGCGCGGCGGCCGTGGACGCGTCCTTCCCCCAGAGATGTCCTCTGGTTTCATCTACCTCCAGCATGCTGACCAGTTCATCCTTCAGGGCGTCGCGCACGGCCTCGGGGTGCTGGAGACGCTTTTCATCCACCCGCTGCTGGAGCCGCTCCAGGATCTTGCGCGTGGCCGCCACGCCGGTATCAGCACCGATGAGGAGCTCCTCGAGTTCCTCCCACAGCTCCTGGTCGACGCGGGCCCGCTCGAACAGCCCTGCCACTTTTCCGAACCAAGTGCGGCGGGTGCGCTCCAGGGCCTCTTCGGTCTTCTCTCCGCTCTCCTGGCTCCGCCGGAACAAGCCGACCACGGGGCACCTCCTGGATTCGCGAGGAAGTCACCCTAGTATTGGCCCTCCAGGGCTCATGGAGCAAGCGCCCTAGGTAGGGGAGATATCGCTGAGGCGTAGAGAGAGGACGCCGGACGTTCTGTCTTCGCCCATGGACACGCCATAGACAGTGTCGGCCATCTCTATGGTCCGACGGTTGTGGGTAATGATTACGAACTGGATACGCTCTGTCAGCTCACGCAGGGTGTCCACAAAACGGCCCACGTTGGCCTCGTCCAGAGCCGCGTCCACCTCGTCAAGCACACAGATGGGAGAAGGGTGAGCGTGAAGCAGGGCAAAGAGTACCGCGACCGCCGTCAGGGCCCGCTCCCCGCCCGACAGCATGGCCAGGCTTCCCAGTCGCTTGCCCGGCGGCTGCGCCTCGATGTCCACGCCGCCTGGCCTGCCGTCCTCGGGTTGCGTGAGAATGAGCCGGGCGCTGCCCCCGCCGAAGAAATTGGAGAAGTAGCGCTGAAATTCCTCGTTCACCTGCTCAAAGGTGGCTTCGAAGCGGTCCCGGATGATCTCCTCCAGCTCGGCGATGGCTTCATGAAGGGAGACGTCAGCCTGCTGGAGGTCCTGAAGCTGCCCCGTGAGGAAGTCGTAGCGCTCCTTGCTCTCGCCGTAGTCGGCCTGGGCCTGTTCATTCACCGGCCCCAGCGAGCGGATCTGCGCCCGCAGAGAGGCGATGCTCTCCCTCATCCCGGCGGAGTCCACGGGGGCACCACCCCGCATGGGCGGCAGCTCATCCCCAGATGGTGCCTCCTCCACCCTCTCGCCGGAGAGCCACGCAGGCGGGCCGATCCCCTCACCGGCGACCGGCACAACCTCGCCCCTGTCGTCCACACTGAGGCCCTCGCCCTCAAGGGCATCGCGCAGCGAGTCCAGCTCCTCCTGGCGGATGCGCACGTCGCCCTCGGCATCCACGAGGCCGCGCTGGGCCGAGAGGACGCGAGCCTGCGCGCTGGTGAGCTCCTCGCCTAGGCTGTGCTCCCTCGACTGGAGCTGAGCAAGGGCCTGCCGGGCGGGCTCTAGGTCGCGCTTCAGGCCCCTCAGCTCCTCCACACGTTCCTCCAACTCGCGCCGCGTGCCTTCCAGGCGCAATGCTACCGCTGATGCCTCCCCCTCCAGATGCACCGACTGCTCCTCCTTGGCAGAGACCTGGCGGTCCAGCCGCTCCTGCGCGTCCCGGAAGCTCTGGCGAACCTGGGCCAGAACCCTGATCTCACCCTCCAGAGACGCTTCCTGCGAGGCTGTCAGCGTCACCTGCTCCGCCACACTTCGTCGGCGGGCCTCCAGTTCCTCGGCCTGCTGATGGGCCTCCGCTGCCCGCTTCTCGGCGCGCTGCGCCGCCGCGAGCTGCTCGGCCTGCTGGCGCTCCAAGGCCGCCACGGAGGTTTCCGTGTTTCGCTCGGTGGCACGCGTGCGCTGCGCCTCGCTATGGACGGCCTGGAGACGGGCTCGTAGAGCCGCCAGAAGGCTGCGGCGTTCGGCCAAGGCTGCCTCGGCAGTGCGCCGCTGGCTTCGTAGCGTGTCCAGTTCCCCCTTCCGGGTCGCCAGGGCCTCCTCGGCCTCAGCCAGGGCCCGGCGGCGCTCCTCGAGCGATGCCTCCAGGTCTCGACGGGCCACGCGCAGGCTCTCCAGCTCCTGAGGCGTCTCCAGGATCGCCCGCTGCCGCACGAACGCTTCCCGAACAGTGCGGAAGCTTCCGGCGCTCATCGATCCAACCGGCCGCAGCAGCACGCCATCAAGCGTCACCACGCTGCCCAGGCCGCGCTTCAGGACGGCTCGAGCCAGCGCCAGGTTCTCCACCACGATGGTGTGGCCAAGGAGGGTATCGACGAGCCTGCGATAGCGACCCTCGCACTGCACCAACTGAGAGGCCACGCCTACGATCCCCCGCTCCTTCAACAGATGCAGGGGGTGTCCCTCGCGGCTGCCGTCCAGGGGGTAGACGGTAGCCCGCCCCAGGTCGTCGCTGCGCAACAGGTCTACAACCGCAGCCAGGTGCTCCTGGCGCTCCACTACCAGGGCGTGGAGGTTTTCGGCTAGGGCGGCCTCGACGGCCTTCTCCAGCCCCGGCTGCACCCTCAGGAGTTGACCCACCAGTCCCACCACACCTTCCAGGGTGACGCCCCCGGCCGGTTCCTGGTCAGGCAGCAGGCCGGCCGCGGCCAGCACTGCCTGGATGCCCGCATCGGGCGTGAGGGGACGGGTGTCCACGGAGCCCAGGACCTCCTGACGCGCCTCCATTGTCTCGAGGCGGGCGATGCTGCGCCGCAGTTCCTCCTCCAGGGAGGACACGGTCTCTCGCCCTTCCTGAACCCGGACCTCCAGTTCCTGGCAGGCCGCCTCGGCCCGGAAGGCCCGGGGCGCCAGCCCGCCGAGCTGCTGGTACGACGAGCGGAACCCCTCGCCCCAATCCTTCAACTCGGCGAGCAAGTCCCTGCGGGCCTCCTCGCGCTGCCGGCCGTCGTCGCGGAGGCGGTCCAGGCTGGTTGCCAGTTCGGATAGCCTGGCGGCTGACTCGCCGGCCGCCAGGCGAGCCCGCGCGGCCTCCTGCTCGGCCCGCGCCGCGGCCTGCTGCGCCCGCGAGGACTCCCGATCCAGACTCTCCGCTTCCTGTTTGCGCGCCGCCAACTCGGCGCGGGTCTCTTCCAGCCTACCGACAAGTTCGCTCTCCCGGGCTGGGTCGGCGCCCTCCCCGGTCTGCTGATCGGCGCGCTCCTTCTGGAGGGCGGCAAGATCGGCTGCCAACTCGTCCCGTCGGGCGGCCAGCATCGCCCCACGCTCCTGATCCAGGGTCACGCGTCCCTCCAGGTCCTGGATGTAGCGCTCCAGGTCCCGCTCTGCGCGCTCGCGAGAGGCGATGTCCCGCTGCCGGTCCTCCACGGCCGAGCGCAGGGCGCTCAAGCCCTCCTCGCAGGCGTGAACGTCTTCCCCGGCCCTCTCGAACTCCTCCTGCCGCTGATCACACACAGCGCGGGCAGCGGCCAGAGCCCCCTGACCTTCCTGCCAGAGATGGCCATACCACGCCTGCAGAGCCTGGGACAACTCCTGACTGAGGCGGGCGTGGACGGCCGCCCTGTTGGCCTGCCGCTCAAGCTGGCCCAGGCGCGGCTCGATCTCGGCCACCAGCAGACCCACCCGTTCCAGATTCTCCCGCGTGGCGGCCAGACGGTCCTGGGCCTCCTCCAGCCGGATGCGGTGGAACCGCACGTCGGCGGCCTCCTCGACGAGGCCACGGCGCTCCTCAGGGCGCAGGCTCAGGACCCGTTCCACCAGCCCCTGACCCATGAAGGCGTAGCTGTTCTGGCCGACCTGGGCCTTCAGGAACAGCTCCACCACGTCCTTGAGGCGGACCCGACTGCGATTGATGAGGTACTCGCCCTCGCCGTTGCGGTAGGCGCGCCGGGTCACCACCACCTCGCTGAAATCGAGAGGAAGCCAGCCCTCGGAGTTGTCAAGGGTTATGCTGACCTCGGCCATGCCCACGGGCGGCCGCGTGGAGCTGCCAGCGAAGATGACATCCTCGGTACGGCGGGCGCGCATGGCGCGGTGGGTCTGCTCGCCGAACACCCAGCGGATGGCCTCGGCCACGTTAGTCTTGCCCACGCCGTTGGGGCCGACGACGGCGGTAACGCCTGGGCCGAACTCAAACACGGTCCTGGTGGCGAAGCTCTTGAAGCCCTGCAAGTCCAGCCGCTTGAGATACATCCCTGCTATCAGCCCTCCATGGGGGACTCAGGCCTCGGCAGCCCTTCGCCCGACCCTCGGGTGATCGAGACGTTCCAGGGCCTGCCGGGCCGCCTCCTTCTCCGCCCGCTGCTTACTGGGTCCCCTGCCAACTCCCAGCACATCACCCTGGACCACCGCCTCCACAGTGAACCGGCGAGCGTGGTCGGGCCCCTGCGTTTTCACCAATCGATAGGAAGGGGTGCTCTGCCACCGGGACTGAGCTATCTCCTGCAAGCGGGATTTGGAGTCGAGGAGCACAGCTCTGTCGCGAAGGCTGCGAAACTCGTCAGACAGGCTGGCCTTCACGAACCGGCGCACCCTAGGCAGACTGCCGTCCAGGAAGAGCGCACCCACCAGCGCCTCATAAGCACGTGCCAGGTTCGTCGGGCGGCGACGGCCACCAGCGCCCTCCTCGCCCCGGCCCAGCAGCAAGTAGTCGCCCAGGCCCAAGCGGGCGGCGGCCCGGGCCAGGGTCTCCCGACGTACCAGATGCGTGCGCAACTCGGTGAGCCGCCCCTCGTCCTCCTCAGGGTAATCGCCATAGAGCTGCCCGGCCACCACCAGGCCCAGAGCGGCATCCCCCAAGAACTCCAGGCGCTCGTTGGAGCCGACGCCAGCTCCCGGGTTCTCGTTCAAGTAGGAGCTATGGGTCAGCGCCTCCCTAAGAAGGGCCGAATCCTTGAACCTTACTCCCAGGCGCTCCTCAAGCGCACTCAAGTCGAGCAAGGGTACCTCACTGAGCCACAACGGCACGGCCCCAGACACGACAAAGCCGCCCACGGGGCGGCCAACACACGCACGCTGTCGATGGCGGCCGAGCCACAACCGGCAGAACATGGCCCCGTCCTGCGGGGCTCATGCCTCAGTCTTTCCCGGTCGCGGAGGGGGCCAATGTGCCCCCTGCCCTGGCCCCCAGAACCCGCCTGGCTCGCAGCGATACGACTGCCCCCCGCAGACCTACTGTTGCGATACGTCCATGCCCCCGCCGCCAGGCTAGCGCCATCATAGGGGCGGCCGCGAGACTTGTCAAGAATTGTGGTCTCTCGACTCCCCACCGACTGGCGCAGAGCCACACACTGTCCTGTACTCGTCCAGATAGATGCCGTACACCATACTGAGGCATGAGGCGGGGTAG
>CAZFGZ010000002.1:0-25301 GCA_964518585.1 uncultured Dehalococcoidia bacterium
TTCCGTTTGCCGCAAGGAAGTCCTGGCGGTCGATGTCGGCGATGGCGACCCCGCTCACCTGGATGACTGTCCCAAAGCTCACGAGGCTCCAGATCGCCCACGGCGCGATGACGAGAAGCGCGAGCCCGCCCGCGGCCAGGGGGCCGGTCCAGCGGCGCCAGTCGCGTTCGCGCGCAACCAGGAACAGCAGCATGGGGGGCAGGATGAAGATCGTGTCGGTGCGGGCGAGCACCATGAAGCCGGCCGACACGCCGAGCCACGCGTAGCCGACAGTCGACGTACGTTCGCTGCGGCAGGCGATCCGCAGGAACAGCCACGTGGTCAGCGCCACCATGAATACCGTTAGCGCGGTCTCCATGCCGTTGACCGACTCAAGGACCAGGTAGGGGTGGAGGGCATAGAAGGTCGCGGCGGCCAGGGAGGCCCAGACGTTGGCGGTGAGCGTCTTGACGATGGCGTACACGAGGAACACGGTCCCGGCGCTGAGCAGTGCCGCCAGGGTCAGGGCCAGGTGTACGGACAGGTTCTGGTCGTCGCTGAGCAGATAGATGGGGGTGAGGAGGACCATCCAGAGAGGATGGAATCCGTTCGTCAGGGTCTCCCCGTCGAACGTGACGTTGTGGCCGGTCGCCACGTTGCGGGCGATCTGGAAGTAGTAGAAGGCATCGTCCGATGTGGCCTCCAGCACGACGGTGGAGATGTCGGCCCAGGCCTTGCTGAGCCTGAGGATAAGGCCCGCGGCGATCGGGACCAGCACCAGGGTCTCCGGCCTGGCGAGCGATTTCGCCGTGACCCGGCTGCGCGCACGGCTCGCAATCCCCGTCATTCACCACGTCCCGTCAAAGCTTGATCGAACGGCCCGGCCAACAAGCTATCAGGGGCGAAGAGTGAATGCAATTGGCCGGAGGGCGTCTTCGTGTCTGGCGGAGTCTGAGCCGCTTGACAGTCGAGGCACGCTATAATAGATTCGTTGGCCCAGGATGGGCCGCTGCTCTTCGTGACCCGCATGCCGCGCAAGTTCCTCCGGAAGATCAGACCCCGCTCCGCGCTCTACGACGTGCGCGAGCTCCTTCGCCGTCCTTCGTACCTGGGAACCGCCCTGACCCCGAAGAGGCTGCTCAATCTCTACCTGGTGCGATATCAGCGCATGCGGGGGCACACCAAGCTGCTGGGCCATCCCGTAATCCTCACCGTTGAGCCTACGAACGTCTGCAACCTGGCCTGCCCCTACTGCTTCACCGGCGCGGGAGAGGTAGGTCGCAAGCGGTCGCGCTTCCCGCACCCCCTGTACGAGAGGCTCATCGATGAGCTCGGGGACTATCTCCTCGAGGTCGAGCTCCACAACTGGGGTGAGCCGCTTCTCCACTGGAACCTTCCAGAGCTGATCCGAATCGCCAGCAGCAGGCGGGTCTCCACCCTGGTGAGCACGAATTTCAACGCCCGCTTGGACGTCCCCCGGGCGCAGGCGCTGGTCGCCTCCGGTCTCACCCGGCTCGGCGTGTCCATCGACGGCGCGCGGCAGGAGACGTACGAGCAGTATCGGGTCAGGGGCAACCTGGATACGGTCCTGAGCAACATCAGGCTGGTGAACCAGGCGAAGGAGGCGCTCGGCTCGGCGACGCCGAGGCTCACCTGGGAGTTTCACGTCTTCGAGCACAACAGGGACGACATCGGAGCGGCGAGGTCGATGGCCCGGGAACTGGGCATGGAGATCGACATCAGCAAGGGCTGGATAGCGGGGCCGGAATGGGACCGCGAGGGCGAGTTCAAGTTCTCCAGCGCTCTCTCAGGGGACGGCTGCCAGTTCCTGTGGGAGCGGGCCACCATCAACGTCGATGGTGGGGTCGCGCCATGCTGCGGGGCCTTCTACAAGGAGGATGACTTCGGCTCGGTCGCCGAGATGAGCTTCAAGGAAGTCTGGAACAATGAGAACTTCCAGGAGGCTCGTAGGCTCTTCAGATCACGCCACGGCTCCGAGAAAGGCAAGGGCCTGATCTGCTACGAATGCCCGGTGACCGTGTCCTGGGAGGAGTACCGGCAGCATCTCGCTGAGGGCTTCTCCAGGGTGTCGTTCGTGCCGCGCTTCGACGGCAACGACGGCTTCAAGTACTTCTTCAGCCGACGACCGGCCAGGGACAACTTGGCCGAAGGGGCTTGACGGGAACGGCCCGCGTGGCGTCGGCTCGACGTCGCCGGCCCCGCCCGGCGACGCTTGACTCGCTGCCCGATGAGTGCCTACACTTTGGGGCCGCACGGTGGCGGGAGACGAGTCCACGAGCACTTCGAATCTTCCTCAGCATGGGGCAGGGGACGCGCATGCGCGATAACGTCAAGTACTTCGTCGAGTTGCTGACGCAGGTCTTCGACGCCGCCGGACCCGTTGTCGAGATCGGGGCGCTGCAGACGGAAGAGCAGAAATCCTACGCCGACATGCGGCCGTTCTTCCGGGGTGGGCTGTATATCGGGTGCGACATGCGTGCGGGTCCGGGCGTGGACTGTCTGATGGACGCACATCGTCTCCCGTTTCGCGACGGCTCGGTGGGCACCGTCCTCCTGCTCGATACGCTTGAGCACCTCCAAAGCCCCTTCACGGCCGTCCAGGAGGCGTGTCGCGTGCTGCGAGGGGACGGCATACTGGTGCTCGCCTCCGTGATGAACTTCCCGATCCACAGCTACCCGTCCGACTACTGGCGCTTCACGCCGGCGGTCTTCGACTACCTGCTCAGCGGCCTGGACACGCGCCTCGTCTTCTCACAGGGCGACGCCGAGTTCCCCCACACGGTGATCGGGCTTGGGACACCATCGTCGGGCGCCGGCGGGGCGCGCGAGGCATTTCGCGCCGCCGCGCAGGAGGTCCAAACGCGATGGTCCGAGATGATGCACGGAGGTCCCCTTCTGCCCTGGCACCCGTCCGTAGTCGCTCTCGCCCAGAGGGTGGCGGAGCGCCGTCTGCCGGAGCTGGAGAGAGGGCGGACCATCGCCCAGAGCTTCGTCTGCCCGAGCGACAACATGAGCCGGATCGACGTGAAGATGTCGAATTTCGGGCGGGTGAACTCCTGCCACGTTCAGTTCCGGCTGTGTCGGGAAGACGGCTCGCAGAAGGAGATCGCGGCGTATCGACTGCTCGGCCTCCACGTCATGGATGAGGCCTGGACGTTCGTTCCCGTGCCTGTCCAGGCCGAATCGGCGGGGCGCCGGTACGTCCTGACCCTGGAGTCACCCGACGGCGTCCCCGGCGAGGCCGTGACCGCCATGGCGAGCAACCAGACGGCGTACGAGGAAGGGCAGCTCTTCATCGACGGCGAGCCGGTGGAAGGCAGCCTCTGCTTTCAGGTCTACTGCCGGTCGCCGCACGAGGCGGTGTCCGGGGCCGCCAGGGGTGAATCGCCCAGGGGAGCGCGCGCACGGGCCGGCGGCCGGTCGGCAGGCACCGCCGCTGAGCGACTGACGGCACATGACGTCGCCGCGCTCGTCCTTCGGGCGGAGGAGCAGCGCTGGGAGCAGACACGCTACCTGGCGTCGGTCATCGAATCGGGCTTTGACGGCATCCAGGCGGAGCTGAAGGCGGCCGAGACCCGGCTGGAGGGCATCCAGCGTCAGGCCCTGGAGCAGAGCACGGAAGCGGCCGCGCTGGTGCGGTCGATAAGACGCAACCCGCTGTACCGCCTCTGGAGACGCTTCTTCGGCTAGGGCAGCGGGCGTTGCGGGATGGTTGACGCAGACCGAGACGCACGTTCGGAGGACGGGCTATGGGCGTGAAGGGGAGGCTGACACGGCTCCTGCGGCTTGACCGGGAGCGCCGCAAGGTGCTGAACGAGATCAACCGGCTCGGTCCCTGGTTCTACTCGTTCCAGCTCGGCGACGGGCTGGAGACGCCGCTCATCGATGAGTGGCTGGCGCTGGCTCATGAGACGCGCTTCTCGATGATCCTGCCTGTGCTCGATGCCCACTTCTCGGGTCGCTGGCCCGAGGTGACCTGCCTGGATATGGGCTGCAACGAGGGGTACGTCGGGTTCGAGATCGCGAAGATGGGCGCGAAGGCGGTCGTCGGCTTCGACGCGCGCGCCGCGAACATCGAGAAGGCGGAGTTCGTCAACAGACATCTTGCGCTGCCGAACATCGAGTTCCACGTCGGCGACGTCATGGCGCTAAGTCCGGAGTCGTACGGCGTTTTCGACCTCACGCTGTGCCTGGGCCTCCTGTATCACCTGGAGAGCCCGATAGACGTCCTGCGGCGGGCGCGCGCGGTGACGAAGGAGCTCTGCGTCATCGATACCCAGGTGCTGAAGCCCGGCCCTGCCGTGGCTGCCATCTGGGGGCCGCAGGTCGAGGAGACGGAGGACGTGATCGGCATCCTGGAGGAGCCGCGGTGTGACTGGAACCCGCTGGCGTCCACGAAGAGCATCAGCCTGGTGCCAAACAGGTCGGCGCTGTTCACGATGCTCCATCACGTCGGCTTCACGGACGTCAGGCAACTGATGCCCTACGAGGGGTGTTTCGAGCAGTACGCGACGTTTGACCGCGTGATCGTCATCGCGAAGTAGGCGAGGGGCGGCGCGCCGGTCGAAGTCAGCCCGACCCCGTCACTATTCGAGGTAGCCAAGGCCGCGCAAGCGCTCCTTGATGCGGGCCTCTTCTTCCTCGCTGTAGGCCTTGGGCTCCTCCCTCGGCTGCTGCGCGCCGGGCCGCGGGCCCGTCTCGGTCGGCACCGGGCGGGCGAGGAGCTCGTCAGCGACGCGCCCATCGACGTCGGCAGGCGGAGCGACGCCGAGCAGCGAGAGGACGGTCGGCGCGACATCGAGGATGCTAACGGCCGGCGCCTCGGCTCCCTGCCGGAAATGGGGGCCCATACAGGCGATGATCCCGTCCCGAGAGTGCACTCCCTGCAGCCAGCGCCACCCCCAGAGGGCGCTGCCGACTTCGCCGCTGTACGCGTACCCGTCCTCGAACTCCAGCACCAGGTCCGGCGCCTCGCTCGCGAATGGGCCGTGGAAGTAGTCCTCCCTCTTGACCGCACGCTTGACCGGCGCCGCGCCGGTCGCGGGATCGCGAAAGCCTGTTAGCGCTTCGGCGACGATGTCTCTCATCTGTTCGTATTCGGAATCGGGCACGCAGCCCGTCGACTCGCGTCCCACGAGGTTCACGTTCACGGTATCCGCGATGTCACTGTAGGCCGCGCTCCCGGGGAGGAGCCTTCGCTGAGAGCCCCAGCGCGCCCGCTCGAGGAACTTGAACATCCTTGCCTGAAGGGATTCCGGCAGCCGGAGGGCGAGATGCAGCGCTCGTCCTCCCAGCCGCTCGGTCCACTTCGAACGCATCAAGCCGGCCTGGCCGAGGAGCTGATTCACGCCCACGAGCTTGCTGACCGGTCTGAAGCCGTGGTCCGAGACCATGAGCACGTCGGTCTGCGTGGTGTCGATCCGGTCGAGCAGGCGGGCCAGCGTCTCATCGAGCGCGACGTAGAGCTTCCTGAGGGTGGCGTAGTGCGGCCCGCCTTCCAGCAGATCGCGACAGAATGGGTGCTGCAGGCGGTCGGCCGCCACGAAGATCAAGCACAAGAGGTCGAACGGCTGCTCATCCAGCATCACCTCGGCGACGCGAAGGCGGTTCTCCGTGAGGCCCACCAGGCGGTCGACAAGCTCCGGCTCGCGCCCCTGATACTCCATCCACGCCACGTCATCGGCATAGCCACCGATCTTCTCGACCAGCGTGGTCGCCACCTCGCGCGGATACGAGAAGACGAGCGGACCGAGGGCGCCCATCCCGCCCGCCATGACGCCGTTGATCTCGAACGGCGGGTAGAAGGGCGGCATGTCAACGACGCAGGACCGGAGTCCGGCGCTCGTCAGCGTTTCGCAGATCGTGGGGAAGCGGATACACGTGGAGTTGGTGACCAGGCTCTGGAACGGGGTGCCGGACGGCCGGACGAAGGTGAAGACGCCGTGCTTCCCCGGGTTGACGCCGGTCATGAGGGACGTCCAGGCCGCTATGGAGTTCGTCGGTAGCACGGACTCAAGGCGGGCCGACGCGCCGGCCTTGACAAACGCCTCCAGAGTCGGCATCGCGCCGTCCCTGAACAGCGGTTGCAGGAGAGACCAGTCCGCCCCGTCCAGGCCAACGATTACGACTCTGGGTGGTGTTGAGCTGCGCATTGACGCTTCAGCCGATACCGCAGTCCATCACAGCGTATCGGCCGGGAACTGGCTAGGAGGTGTCATCATCACCGATGCCGCACAGGTTCGTGAGCTAGTCGTACGTGAGCCACGCAGCGACGCCCATCATAACACGGTCGAGCGCCGCCTCAAGCGGGCCTCCGGCCGGGTCTGGAGAGCCGCACACCTCGGCAGCGGCCGCCGTCGCGCTGCCCTCGCCACGGGCGATACTGCCGATCTGCGGCGCAAGCCAGCGGCCCACCATGTCGGCCCCCTCCTCGCTGAAGTGATAGCCATCGCCGCGCACGTTCACGCCGTCGATGTACGGTATGAGCTCGCCCGTTGGGTATAAGAAGCCGTTGAGGTCAACGAAGACGGCCGAGTCCGGATTCCGGCAGGCCGCCTCCCCGTACAGGGTGTTGAGGTGGTCGACACGCTCCGGCGCGAGACCCTCTTCGGGGAAGTACAGGGCCGAGAGGATCGCGACCTCGGCGCCTTCCGAGGAGAGGAGATCGATCGCGGCCTGCATCTCGGCCAGCCAGTAGGCGTCCGCTTCGGGCGTACCGAACTCGAGCATGCGACCGTCAACCTTGTGGTCCATGCCGTCCCACAGCCCGCTCAGGAGGAGGACGACATCGGGCTGGAAGTACTGCAGATCGGCACCCCAGCGCCGCATGCGGTCCTCGCATTCGGGAGTGGGGGCCTTGACGCCGTGTCCGGTCTTCACGTCGCCGCCGATGATGCCGCATGCCAGGATCGTGCTGTTCCACAGCACCAGGTCCTGCTCTTCCTGACGGGACGCAAGGCCGGGGGCCATCATGTGGGCCACCGAGTCGCCGACGAGCAGGACACGCGTCGGCGCCGCCGCGGGCTGCGGGCCGTAGGCCGCCGCGAGCACGTCGGACGTCGATGCGGAGGCAGAGGCGAGCCCCGGGTCAGGCGGGAGCGCCAGCGCCGGCACTCCGCCGCGCGTCGCCATGACGAGGCCCACCACCAGCACGCTCGCCACCGCGGGCGCGACAGCCCATGACACCCTCCAGGTACGAAGCGCGCCACGGCGGACCGGCATTTCGAGCAGGTGATAGGAGCCGGTCGCGATCACGAGGGTGAGCGCGACCTTGGCCACGAGCAGGGCCGTACCGTCCAGGCCGGTGCGATCCGGCGTCATGACCAGGTAGATGGGCCAGTGCCACAGGTAGACGCCGTAGGAGATGAGGCCGAGCCCGCGCAACGGGCTCACGGAGAGCAGCCTGCCGATCGGGCCGGGCTGTGGCTGGACCACGGCCGTGATCACGACCGCGACGGCGACCGCGGAGAGGAGGAAGCCGCCCTGGTAGAGCATCGCGCTGCTGTCGGGTGTGGCCACCCATAGCCATCCGACGTAGACGACGGATGCGACGGCGGCGAGCTGCAGCAACAGCCGGGCCGCGCCGGCGCGAAGCGGGCCGTGCCGGGCGAGCAGCATCGCGACGACGGCGCCGACCAGCAACGATTGGGCCCGGGTATCGGTGCCGTAGTAAACGCGCGAGGGGTCGACTCGGGGATCGTGCAGGCAGGCCATGAGCAGGGCGGAGCCCGCCATCATCGCCACGGCGACCACGAGCAGCACGCGCAGCGAGCCCCGCCGCCACCACAGCAGAGCCATGAGCAGCAAGGGCCAGACCAGGTACCACTGCTCCTCGATCGCCAGCGACCACGTGTGCCGCAGGGGGGAAGGGAGCGAGAACTGGTCGAAGTAGGAATCGCCTGAGAAAGCGAGATGCCAGTTCGCGAAGTAGCCGATGGTGGCAAGCGAGTCGCTGCGCAGCTTGTCGAGCTGGGAGGGCTCAGCAAAGATGACCGCATAGCCCCCGATGCCCACCAGCACCAGGAACAGCGCCGGGAATAGGCGCCGGGCCCGGCGCGCCCAGAACGCGGCCAGGTTGATCGTGCCGCTGCGGCGCCACTCCGCGAGGAGCAGGCTCGTGATGAGGTAGCCGCTGAGGACGAAGAAAGCGTCGACGCCGAGGAAGCCGCCCCGTGCGAACGGGAGATCGGCATGATAGGCGAGAACGCCGGCGACGGCCAGCGCACGGAGACCGTCGAGGGCGGGCTGGTACGAGAGGTGGCGCTCTCGCGCGTTCGCGGTGACGGCCGAGGAACGAGGCGCGTTCCGCCTCAACAAGTCGTCAGGCATGGCTCTGGCCGCGATCTTGCAGGCATCAGCTCCGCTCGGCCAGCCACCGACGCGTGGCCAATCTCGGAAATCGCTATGACACGACCGGCGCGGGCCGCGCTAGCGGCGGCACCTCTGTTGGACCAGACTGAAATCAGAATTCCCCACACCAGGTAGACGCTGACACCGCGAGCCTACCCTCGCCAATCTGGGCTGTCAAGCCCTGGAGCATGGGTGGCGTGGAGAGGTGAGCGAGGCCACCACTCATCGGCTGAGGCGCCAGACGCGCATCTGCCCAAACAAGGTGTCTGGCCCGAAGGTGGCTACGGGCACGAAGCTCCTGTTGGGGTCCTCTCCCCACAGGCTCTCCGACCAGTCATCCGGTCGGATGTAGGCCGGCAGGTCGCGCCACGCCCCATCGCGATCCGCGACATAGGCCACATCGACTGTCCGGAGGTAGTCCAGGAGGCGGTGCTCACGAAGGGCCTGGTAGGCGTCGGGATTGACGACGCCGTCGAGGTTGATGACGGTGCGATCGCTGAAGTAGCCCGTGACCCCGGCGTTGAAGGCAGCGACCCGAGCGGTGGGCGCGGTGTTCGATCTGAGGTAGGAAGCTGCCTCAAGCCTTTCGCGTTGCTCCGGGAAGTGCCCCGCGCGCCAGGTGTCTCGCGCGGGGCCCACATAGGCCACCACCAGGAGCGCGGTGAGAGCGCCGTAGAGAAGGAGTTGCCTCGTGCCGGCCGCCACGGCCACCATCTGCCGGCCACTGGAGAGCGCCGCTGAGGCCACGACCTCGTCAAGGTAGGCGAAGACGACTCCCACGAAGAGCGCCACGGCGGGCACGCCCCAGGCGAAGTACCATTCCCGGACGAGCCAGCGGTATGAGCTGTTGACGAGGAACATCGCGGCGAAGGCGGCAAGCGGCAGCCCCGCTACCAGGATGCGACTCGCCGTCCTTCTTCGGAGCGGCCCTTTCGAGAGAAACAGGAAGTGGCCACCCAGCAGCACCGTCCCAGAAAGGAACAGCGCCGCGAACGGTTTGGCGGGGAAGTACAGCTCAGGCAGTCGGGTGAGGAGGGTGGACCTCGTGTAGGACAGCCCCTGCCCGACTCGATCGAAGATGTCCGCATCAGGGTGGCTTGCCGAGAAGTGCTCTTTCAGCAACCACGTTATGGACTCCGCGCTGACAGGCACGGCCGTGCCCAGCGCGAAGAGGCTCCAGAGGAACCACGGCGCGACGAGAACCGCGGCGACCGCCCCGGCGGTCACCGGCGCGCGCCATCGCTGGGGGCCTGACTGCAGCGCCGCGATGACCGCCAGCACGACCAGGAGGACGAGGGCGCTGTCCAGGCGTGCGAGCACCATCAGCCCGCCCAGGACACCCGTGACAACGGACCAGCGAATCGAGTCGTCCCGGCTCTGACGCCAGACTGAGACGAGCGTCAGGAGCAGGGCGGCCAGCAGCACCGCCGCGAGAGCGCTTTCGACGCCGGTGACTGAGGCGAAGATGTTCTGAGGGATCAGCAGATAGAACGTGAGGGCGAAGAGCGCCGCAACCTTGTTGGCGGTCAGTTTCCACACGGCGAGGGCAATGAGGCCGCTCGCGGCCACGTCGAAGAGAGATGAGGCCGTGAGGGCCAGGTGCACCGGGAGCGAACGACCGGGCAGGAGATACAGCGGGACCAGGAAGAACAGCCACAGGGGATGGTAGCCGTTGGAGAGCGTCACGCCGTCGAAGGATATGTTCTGCCCGTTCGAGATCCGGTCGGCCGTCAGGAAGTAGTAGAACGCGTCGTCCGGGACGACCTTCAGGGCGAGGGTCTCGAGGTCCTGCCAGGCGATGCTGAGGCGCAGCGCGAGCCCGACCAAGATAACCGCGACCGCAAGGATCGCGATAGGGCGGTCCCCCGTGAAGACCGAAGCCAGCAGGCCAACATGGCGCTGCCGCTGCAGGCCGGGGCTACTCTCGACCATTCGATGACGCGGTGCGGAGCCGTACCGGACCAAGCGAAGTCCCCGGCTACTTCACGGGCACCGACCAATCGATCCCGGCCTCTTCGATGGAGAGCCGCTCCTCGTCCGGGTCCTTGTCGTTGTACTTGGAGGTGATGTAGTACATCAGGACCGCTTCCTGCTCCCCCAGGACCATGTATCCGTGCCAGACGCCGGGTGGGATGCTGAGGACCCGCCGGTCGTTCTCGCCCAGGTAGACCCAACGAACGTTCCCGTTGTCGTCGAGGAGACCCACCTTCATGTAGCCCTTGATGACGAACCAGTGGTCCGTCTGCAACCGATGACGGTGCCAGGCTACGACGCGCTCCGGGTAGGCCCAGGTGATGTTGATGTCCCCTTCCATCTTCACCGTGCCGTCCCCGGTGAAGCCGAACACATCACACGCCCGCCGAGCGCGATCGTCATCGTAGAGCCGCGGGACGGAGATGCTGGCGGCATCGACCCGCGGTCCCCTCTTCGCTCGGGACGCCCGTCTGGATGTTCCAGTTGCCACGTTCCTGATCCCTCCTTTCCACCTTGAGGCCAACGATTATGTCTACTCAGTTCCCTGGACACGAAGCGGCGGGGGCGCATCCAGGCGCTGACGCCCGTCGCCTCGACAGTGCCGGCCCTCTGTCTCCGAGAGACTAACAAAGACCCGCGTCCATGAAAAGCCGTCAGCCCGGACACTGGTTCCGCCGCCCTGGAAAGTTGGGCGGGTGACTGGACAGCGGCAGCGGGAGGTCCACACCAGCGGAGCCATCAGAGATCCAGATGGCAAGAATCAAGAAGCATGGGGTTGTCCCGCAGATGACATGTGGCATAGTCAGGGTTGATCCTTGCCGGTAGTGATGCGCCGTCATCGGCGGGCGGCCGACGCCCTTCCCCGCGCGGCGGAGGAAGCGCGTTCCGGCGTGAGCATGGACTGACTTCAAGGGAGGCGCACGTGGCTGGACCACCCGGATTCACTGTCTGGTTCACCGGCTTGCCCTGCTCGGGCAAGAGCACCATCGCGGAGCTGGTGGCAGCGGAGCTGCGTCGGCGGGGGCGCTTCGTGGAGATGCTGGACGGCGACGAGATTCGCACGCATCTCAGCGCCGACCTCGGCTTTAGCAAGGAGGACCGCGACAAGCACATCCGCCGCATAGGCTGGCTCTGCAAGATCCTGAGCCGCAATGGGGTCGTGGCCGTGGCCTCCTTCGTCTCGCCCTACAGGGAGATCCGGGACCTGAATCGCAGGGAGGTCGGTCGGTTTGTCGAGGTCTTCGTCGACTGTCCGGTGGAGGTCTGCGCCCAGCGCGACGTCAAGGGTATGTACAAGCGGGCGATGGCGGGTGAGATAGCCAACTTCACAGGCGTTTCCGACCCGTACGAAGAGCCGCTGAGCCCTGAGGCCGTCGTCCACAGCGACCGCGAGGCGCCTGAGGTGAGCGCGGCGATGGTCGTTCAACGTATCGAGGAGCTCGGCTACCTGTCAGCGGAGGCCGGCCAGAGCCCAGACGGGAGGTAGCGGTGGTGACACAGCAGACATCGGACGCGGCCCTGACGGCCACGGATCAGATCGTCCCTGCGCACGGCGGCCGGCTGGTGAACCGGCTGGCCCCTGCGGCAAAGGTCGACGAGCTTCTGGAGAAGGCGCGAGGCCTGCCATCCGTCCGGCTGTCGCCCCGCGACCTCTACGATCTCGATCTGATGGCGGTAGGCGGCTTCAGCCCCCTCGAGGGCTTCATGAACTCGCGCCAGTATCGCAGCGTAGTGGAGGACATGCGTCTCCCGGACGGCCTCGCCTGGTCGATGCCGATCACCCTATCGTGCGGCCGCGACGAGGCCCAGCAGCTCCGCGAGGGGCACGAGGTGGCCCTGGCCAGCGATGAGGGGGACGTAGTGGGGGTTCTGGAGCTGGAGGAGCGCTTCGAGTACGACAAGGAGGCGGAGGCGGAGGCGGTCTACCGGACCAAGGACCCCGCTCACCCGGGCGTCGCCGCTCTCTACGCGCAGGGCGAGGCGCTGCTCGGGGGCCGGGTCACCCTGCTGCGGCGGCAGAAGCACACGGGTTTCCCGCAGCATCGCCGTGACCCCGCGGAGACGCGCGCCGAGTTCAGTCGCCGCGGCTGGCGAACGGTGGTCGCCTTCCAGACGCGTAATCCCGTTCATCGCGCCCACGAGTACATCCAGAAGTGCGCCCTGGAGATAGTGGACGGCCTTCTTCTTCACCCTATCGTCGGCGAGACCAAGCAGGGCGACATTCCCGCCGACATCCGCATGCGCTGCTATGAGGTGCTGCTGGAGGGCTACTACCCCGAGGACCGGGTGCTCCTATCTGTGCTGCCCACGGCCATGCGCTACGCGGGCCCAAGGGAGGCCATCTTCCACGCCCTCGTGCGCAAGAACTACGGCTGCTCCCACCTGATCGTGGGGCGCGATCACGCCGGGGTGGGGAACTACTACGGCACCTACGACGCCCAGCGCATCTTCGATGAGTTCAGCCCCGGCGAGCTGGGCATGACCCCCATGTTCTTCGAGCATACCTTCTACTGCCGGACCTGTGGCGCCATGGCCAGCAGTAAGACCTGCCCCCACGGCGCCGACGACCACATTGTGTTCTCGGGCACGCGGGTCCGCGAGATGCTGGTCGCCGGCGAGGCCCTGCCATCGGAGTTCACGCGGCCGGAGGTGGCCGGGGTGCTCCAGGAGTGGGCGAAGTCGAACTCGTGAGCCGGCGCCCGCTAGCATGGGCGCCCGCCCCTACCTGCGCCCGACCTCATCCTTGATCGCCTCCGCGAGGGTCCTGGCCGCCGGCGCGAGGTACTGGCCCTGCCGCGTCACGATGCCGTAGGAGCGGCGGGGGAAGTACTCGCCGACGCGCTTGACGGCCAGCCTGGTGTCGCTGCCGGAGATGCAGAAGCTGGGGACCAGGGCCACCCCAAGGCCGGCCGCGACGAACTCCCTGATCACCTCCCACCGCTCCAGCTCCATCCCGATCCTTAGCTCGAGGCCCTGGCCGGCGAAGATCTCTCTCACCACCTCGCGGGTGGAGGAGCGCCGGTCGGGCAGAAGCTGGGGATGACGGGCGATATCCGCCAGGGAAACCTCGGCCCGGCTAGCCAGCGGGTGGTCAGGCGGCGCGATGAGGACCAGCTCATCGACCAGGACCTCGTCGAAGGCCAGGCCCGGCGGCAGGTCGGCCCGCGCCGCCACGCCCAGCTCGGCCTCGCCGGAGGCGACCATGGCGAAGACCTCGGGCCGCGCCCGGTTGTGCACGATTACCTGGACGGAGGGATTGGCCTTGTGGTAGCGCATGAGGACCGGCGCCAGCAGGTTCAGGAGAAGCTGCTGGCTGGCCACCAGCCTGACCTGGTTGCTGGCGATGCGGTCGCAGCGCTCGTCGAACTCCTCCTTCAGGCGATCCGCGCGCTCGACTAGGTCGCCGACTAGCTCCAGCAGGATCTCACCCTCCGGCGTGAGCCCAACGCCGCGAGGGCGCCTCTCGAACAGCCTGGCACCCAGGGCTCGCTCCAGCTCCTTGACGTGGTTGCTCACAGAGGGCTGGCCGGTCGAGAGAGCCTCAGCAGCTCGCGTGAAGTTCCCGTATGTCGCCGAGTAGTAGAAGGACCGTAGCTGGTGAATGCTGGGCTCAAAGAGCCTGACCGTATCAGTCGGCATGGCGGCCTCCAGACATTTGATATCCCCATAGTAATGATTGGCAAGCATGTAGTTCAACAATGAGAGGTCCTGTGCCATCTTAGCGTGTGGCCCTGAGGCGGCAGCACCCTATGGCGATCCGAAGCCCTTCCTTGCAAGGCCCTATGACCTGACGGCATGGAGCAGAACATAATCGTCTTCATAGTCGCGGGGTTCGTCGCCCAGATCATCGATGGCGCCCTGGGAATGGCGTACGGCGTCTTGTCGACCACCTTGTTGCTCAGCCTCGGCGTGCCAACGGCCCGGGCAAGCGCCAGCGTTCACACGGCAGAGGTGTTCACAACCGGCGTGTCCGGGCTCTCACACCTACGGTTCAGGAATATCGAGAAGGGGCTTTTCCAGAAGCTCCTGATCCCGGGAATCATCGGCGGCGTGGTAGGAGCCTACGTTCTCACTGCCGTGCCGGGAGACAAGATAAAGCCGTTCGTCGCTTTCTATCTGCTGGTGATGGGCCTGATAGTCCTTCTGAAGGCGTTCAACAGCACCCAGCGGAAGGACGTGAAGACCAGACTTGCCCCGCTGGCGCTAGGGGGTGGGTTCTTTGACGCAATCGGTGGTGGCGGCTGGGGCCCGATAGTGACGTCTACCCTGATGGCGAGAGGGCACAATCCTCGATTCGCGATCGGCTCGGTCAACCTGGCCGAGTTCTTCGTAACCGTTGCCCAAGCGGCCACGTTCTTCACGATACTCAGACTGGAGCACTGGCGGATCATTCTTGGCCTGATCATCGGCGGAGTGCTGGCGGCTCCTATGGCGGCCTACGTGTGCAGCAGGCTCCCCTCGCGGTTGCTGATGATGCTGGTCGGGCCGTTGATCATAGGTCTGAGCATAAGGACCATATGTCTGACCATACTCTGAGGAACACCTCGAGAGAGGCCGCCCGCAGCGGATGCAGCGACGCCGCTCAGGGCTCTCCCAGGGTCCGTGCCGGGGCATCGCGGGCGGGCCGAGGACAGCACAGGGCTTGACCTTGTGACGTAACGCTCCCTATCATCAGGCGCCGTTGCTCGATTGTGGCGTGCATCTCAAGACGAGGGCGTATTGTCGTCTACATTCGGAGGCCGTGATGGGCAGAGCGAAGAAGGTCGTGGTGCTGGGGCTGGACTGCGCGACGCCGCAACTGGTGTTCGACCGGTTCGCCGGGGAGCTCGAGCATCTGGAGGGGCTGCGCCGGCAGGGGGTTTGGGGTGAGCTGACCAGCATCATCCCCGCCATCACCGTGCCGGCCTGGGCCTGCTCCATGACGAGCCGGGACCCGGGCCAGCTAGGCATCTATGGGTTTCGGAACCGCACCAACTACTCCTATGACCGCCTCGGCATCGCCACCTCCGGCTCAGTGAAGGAGGAGGCGGTCTGGGACATCCTCTCGCGGTCAGGGAAGAGCGTCATCGTGCTGGCCGTGCCGCCCTCGTATCCGCCGCGGCCCGTGAACGGCTGCATGGTGGGCTGCTTCCTGACCCCCAGCACCAAGAGCGAGTACACGTATCCGGCCTCGCTACGGGCGGAGATCGAGAGCGTGGTGGGGGACTACAAGATCGACATAGAGCAGTTCCGGACCGAGGACAAGGCGCGCATCGTGCGGGAGGCCCACGAGATGACGAAGCAGCGCTTCGCGTTGTTGCGCCACCTCCTGAGGACTCATCCCTGGGACTTCGCCATGATCGTGGAGATCGGGGTCGACCGCATCCACCACGGGTTCTGGCAGTACTTCGACGAGACCCACCACCGCTACGAGCCAGGGAATCCCTATGAGGACGTTATCCTCGACTACTACCGCCTTGTGGACAGAGAGGTGGGCCTCACCCTTTCGGAGCTGGACGACGAGACCGCCGTCGTCGTCTACTCGGACCACGGCGCCCGCAAGATGATAGGCGGGCTCTGCGTCAACGAGTGGCTGATCCGCGAAGGCTACCTTACGCTGAGGAGCAAGCCGACGTCACCCACACGCCTGTCGATGGAGGACGTGGACTGGCCCCGCACGAAGGCGTGGGGAGAGGGCGGCTACTACGGGCGTGTGTTCATCAACGTGCGCGGCCGCGAGCCCGACGGGACGGTGCCCCGCGAGGAGTACGAAACCTTCCGAAGCGAGCTGGCCGCCAGGATACGAGCGATCCCCGACCACGAGGGGCGCGACATGGGCACCAAGGTCTACACACCTGAGGAGATCTACCGGGAGTGCCGGAACGTGCCACCGGATCTCCTGGTCTACTTTGGGGACCTTGACTGGCGTTCGGCGGGCCTTGTGGGCACGGGCTCCATCCACACCTTCGAGAATGACACGGGCCCCGACGACGCCAACCACTCGCAGCAGGGGATCTTCATCATGAAGGCGCCCGGGATGCAGGGCGGCGGCGAGCTGAAAGACCTCCACCTGCTGGACTGCGGTCCCACCGTGCTGGACCTCCTCGGGCTGCCCGTGCCCGCCGGGATGGTCGGACGGCCGATTCGTGCGAGTGACTGGCAACCCTCGGGATCTCCATAGGCGGTTCCCGGCGGACGCCTGAAGGCTTGCCCTCGCCCCCCAGCGGGCGGTAGGGTAGCGCCCAGAGAGAAGAGGCGAGGCGCACCGCGGGAGCCTTCTCCAGTGGAGGTCCGAGCGCAGGCCTGGTGTCCGCCGAAGGGAGCTGGGCGTCATGATGGTCAGACTGGACTTCGGAGGCCGTGCCCGTCGGCCCCGAGCCCTCAGGGTGGACAGGGTGCCACACGAAGGCGTGCACATCCTGGCGGACCTTCGTCCCGACCTCCCCTTCCGGAACGAGAGCGTGGATGAGGTGTTCCTGGACCGCACGCTGGCGCACGTGGATGATTTCGTGGGCACCCTGGAGGAGCTGTGGCGCATCAGCAAGCCCGGCGCCCTGATCCACCTGCGGCTGCCTCACGGCTCGTCCTCCTGGGCGGTGGCGCGAGACCCACGACACAGCCGCCACTACGCGCTGGAGACCTTCAACTACTTCGACCCCCGCTACAGGAGCGAGGAGTGCGGGAGCAAGGCGGCCTTCCGGGTGGAGCAGTGCCGGCTGCATGTGGCGGGGGCGCGAGGCCAGGCGCGGGGGCTGGCCCTGGCGCGAGGCCTCTTCGCTACCGCTATCGAGAGGCTGGCCAACCAGAGCCGGGGCATGCAGTACCGCTGGGAGCGCTGGCTGGCGCCGCTCATCGGGGGATTCGAGGAGCTTTCCGTTGTCCTCTGCGTCCTCAAGTAGCTCGCTGCCGCCGCTGGGGGCGGTTGACCTGGACTACCGCATCGAGGACTACCAACCCGGCGCTCACCGCGATAACGTCTTCTGCTGCCAGCGCAGCGACGAGGCGGTGCTTTCGGAGGCGTCGGTGGGGCAGCCGGGGCGGGTGCTGGACGTCGGCTGCGGGCTGGGGACGCTGGTCACCGGGCTTCAGGAGCAGGGCTGGGAGGCCTGGGGGCTGGACGCCTCGGCCAGTATGCTGGCGCTGGGGTGCTACCTTCAGCCGGACGACCGGGTGATCCGAGTGCGCGGCATCGCCGAGGCGCTGCCCTTCCACGATGGCTCCTTCGACTGCGTGATGTGCAAGGGCTCTCTGGATCACTTCGCCGATCCCGCCGCCTTCATGCGGGAGGCCGCACGCATCTTGACACCCGACGGTCGCCTGGTTATCGCCCTGACCAACTACGAGAGCCTCTCCTGCCACGTGGGGAAACTGTTCTACGGAGTGCGGGAAGCGCTGGGCATCCCCCTCCCCCGAAGGCTGTCCTACTGGGAGCGACCCCTGGATCACACGGTGCTAGGCAGCCTGCGCCTCGTCCGGAGCCTGGGCGACGGATACTTCCGCCTGGAACGCTGCTACGGCGTTTCCCTTCTCTGGCTGCTAGCACCGTGGGGGGAGCTCATGGACGGGCTGCCCGTCCGGCTCGCCTGGGCTGTGATGGCCATCCTGGACTGGGCCGCCTATCGCCTGCCGGGAGCGGCCGACATGATCGTGTCTGTATGGCGACCGCGGGGCGCGAAGCGGGAGCCAAAGCCGTGAGCCCGCAGAGCCCCGCGCTCTCAGATGTTGATCTCCATTACGAGCCGGAGGTCGATATCCCGCCGCCTCCCTATCGGCGCGATACGCGCTTTGTCTTCGCGCGCCTGGCCCGGGCGGTGGTTGACGAGGTGGTAGCGGGAGGCCCGGGCCGGGTGCTGGACGTGGGGTGCGGCTACGGCATCCAGCTCCGGCGTCTCCACGATAGGGGCTGCGAGCCCTGGGGGCTGGACGCCTCGGCCGCGCTGCTGAGGCACTGTCGAAGGCAGGCCGCTGAGCACGGCGCCGCGCTCGCCCTGGTCCACGGGGTCGCGGAGCGGCTGCCCTTCCGGGCCGCCTCCTTCGACCGGGTGATCTGCCAGGGGTCGCTGGACCACTTCGCCCAGCCCAGGGCGTTCATGTCGGAGGTGGCGCGCATCCTCAAGCCCGAGGGCCACGCTGTCATCGCTCTGTCCAACTTCGACAGCCTCGCCTGCATCCTGGCCCGCTCGCTGTATCGCGCTAAGGAGGCGCTGAACCTGCCCCTGCGGAGGGAGCGTCGCCCCTTCTGGCAGATCCCGGATAGCCACACCTTTAGGGGCAACTTGCGAGTGCTGCAACGCCTGGGCAGGCCTTGGCTAGAAATGGAGCGCTGCTACGGCATCTCCCTGCTGTGGCTGCTAACCCGCTGGAGCCTCTTCCTGGAGGCGCTGCCGGCAGACACGGCCTGGGGGCTGTTGCGGGCAGCGGACCGCATCGCCTATCGCCTGCCGGGAACCGCCGATATGATCATTTCGGTCTGGCGGCGACGGGCTAAGTCCTCGCACTGACCGGCACGCTGTCTGGAGTTCACCGATGTTCGAAGAGCTTACGCAGGATTACCCTGTCTACGCTCACTTCACGTTCCTGCCGGAGCCCCGGGGGAAGTGGCGGCAGCGCTGGACAGCCCGGTTGGACCGCTTGCGGGTCGTCCTGCTCGTCATGAACTGGCTTCCGGTCCTGCTGTACCGGCTGAAGGTGTGGTGCCGTCGCCACTATGTACCGGTTCTGCCCTATGCGTGCGATATTCTGGCACGTGCTGGCTGGAACGTGTACATCGGCGACCACGCCGAGATCGGGCCGGGGCTGTATCTGGCGCACGGGAACGTGATCATCGACGCCGTGACCATCGGCCGCAACTGCCAGATCAACCCGTGGGTGAGCATCGGGCTCACGAACAGCATACGGGCGGGCTTCAGCTTTCAGGGCCCCACCATCGGCGACAACGTCTCCATCGGCACGGGGGCAAAGCTGCTAGGGCCGATCACTGTGGGGAACAACGTGAGGATCGGGGCGAACGCCGTGGTCATCGCGGATGTCCCCGATGGCGCCACGGCCGCCGGCGTGCCGGCACGGGTGGTCGGCAGGAGCGCTCCCTCGAGGGCGAGCGATCTGGCCGGCAGCGATGAGCCAGGAGACGCCTAGCCTCTCGAGGTCGGGGTCTGCGGCATCTGGCGGCCCGGCGGTAGATCATCGGACTGACCGCCGCCACATCCACGTATTCACCGATGGTCGCGAGGCCGAAACAGCGCTAGCATGACCGTGCCGGCTTCGCCCTTCGCCCCTCGGCGGAAGGGCTTCGGCCGACCTGTCATGCCGAACGATCTCTTCTCGCGACTTGCTGCCAGAGCACTCCTGCGGGGCAAACAGCCCGCCGACCTGGTGTGGATCACGCCCTTCCTCGCCCAGAGCGGCCAGTTCAGGACCCGGCAGGCCGCCCACCTGGTCAGCCAGGGCATCGGCAGTGTCCTGGACCTGCGAGAGGAGGAGGGCCACGACGAGGCGACCCTGGCCAGGGCGGGCCTCCACTATCTCCGTCTGCCAGTGACCGACGGGGACGCGCCCTCCCTGGAGCAGCTCACGCGGGCGGCCGATTGGGTGCTGGCCGAGACAGCCCAGGACCGCAAGGTGCTGGTGCACTGCCGGCTGGGGGTGAGCCGGAGCACCTGCCTGGTCTTCGCGGTGCTTCTGCGCATGGGCTTTCCCCTGGCCGACGCCTACGAGCTGGTGAAGCGCAGCCGGCCCAGCGCGGCCTTCGGCGACCGCCAGCTCGAGGTCCTCCAGGCCTACGAGGAGACCCTGCATACGTCCTCCGCAGCATCCTAAAAGGACACGAGGCAAAACATGTGCCTCGGGTCGCGGCGGTCGCTGGCCGCCGCCAATTCTCCCTCTACCCGCAACACAAGAGTGATCGAGCACCCTGCTAGGGTCGGCGGCAGCGTCCCTTAGGTGACTTCGTCGGCGACGCGTGGGGGCGCGACCGTGGCTCTGTGGGGTGTCGGCCTAGGCGCCATCCCGATTGACGCTCCCCCGCCTCTCGGCGAACCATGGAATGCACATTGTGACAGCCTCTCGCTGCCTTTTCAAGGAGGTCCCGTGGAACTCACCCGCTATCTTCGGTTCGTTCAGCAATGGTGGTGGCTGATGGTGCTGGGCCTGGTACTGGGAGCCCTGACCGGCTACGGGGTCAGCCATCTGCTCACGCCCATCTATCGGTCCACGGCCACGGTGCTCGTGAACCAGACGCAGGTGCCTGGAACCATCGCATACAACGACATCCTCACTAGCGAGCGTCTCACCAAGACCTATCGGGAGCTCATCACCAAGCGACCGATCCTGCAACAGGTCATTGACGAGCAGGGCCTCGCCATGCTCCCCGACGAGCTGGAGAAGATGGTGGACGTGGATGTGGTGCGCGACACGCAACTGCTCCGCCTCTCTGTGGAGCATGAGGACCCTGAGCGGGCCCAGCTGCTGGCGAATGCCATAGCCTACGCCTTCATCGAATCCAACACTGACGACTGGCTGAGCCAGCCGGGCAGTGTCAGCGTGGTGGAGGTGGGCGAGCTACCGGGCAGCCCCGTGAAGCCTCGGACCACGCTCAACACCGCGCTGGCAGCGCTGGCCGGCCTGGCCATCGCCGTTGGGGTGGCGCTGCTGTTCGAGTACCTGGACGACACGGTGAAGACGGCGGAGGACCTGGAGACGACAGGGCTGGTAGCGCTGGGAGGAGTAGCCCGCTTCCCGCGGCCCCGCACGGAAACCGAGGGCCTGATGGTGGGCTCCCAGCACCGCAGCTCGGCCGTGGAGGCATATAAGGTGCTGCGAACCAACGTCCAGTTCAGCACGCTGGACCGGCCGGGGCAGACCCTTCTGATCACCAGCGCCAACCCGGGCGAGGGCAAGACCACAACCGCCGCCAACCTGGCGCTGGCCATCGCGCAGACGGGCAAGCGGGTCGTAGCGGTGGACTCGGACCTCCGGCGTCCCAACCTGCACAAGCTGTTCGGCCTCACCAACACAGCAGGCCTGACAAGTGCCCTGCTGTCGAAGGAAGCCACGCTGGACGGCCACGTGCAGAGCACCCAGTTCGAGAACCTGAGCGTGCTGACCAGCGGTCCCCTGCCGCCCAACCCTTCGGAGCTCCTGAGCTCGCACCGGCTGGACGCGGTGTTGGAGGTCCTCAAGGAACAGGCCGACGTGGTGCTCTTCGACAGTCCGCCCGCGCTGGCCGTGGCCGACGCCTCCATCCTGGCCTCCAAGGTGGACGGGACCATGCTGGTCGTGGACAGCGGCAAGACCCGCGTCGACGCCGTGCGGCGGGCCTGCGCGACGCTCGGCCGCTCCAAGACCAAGGTTTTGGGGGGCATACTCAACAAGCTCTCTCCCAAGGGTAGGGGCTATTACTACTATCACTACTATTACGGAACGGCTGAAGATGGTTCGCGTCTGCGGCGTCGCCGCCGGCGGCCCTGGCGACGGGCGACAGAGCCAGCCCGCTAGGGCACTCGGATGCGAAAAGTCTGGTTGCGGCTGGCACTGGGCGCGCTGGCGACGGCGATAGCGATAGGAGCGTTAGTGGTGGTGATCGACCAGGCCACCAGCCCGGTCCCGGCAGCTCCCAGCAGCATCGCTCCTCTACTGGCGACGCCGATACGAACCACGCCAGCGGCCCCGGAGTCAACCGCCGTCCTGGGGGCCACACCTCCGGCGGCCGCCGTGCCCGTGCGGCTCGTCATCGCCAGCATCGGGGTGGACGCTCCCCTGACCGTGAAAGGGCTGGACGCGCAGGGGAACATGGAACTGCCCAACGGACCTGAGGACGTGGCCTGGTACGGGTTCACGGCCCGCCCCGGGCAGGGAGGAAACGTGGTGCTCTCCGGGCACCTGGACTACCGGGACTACGGGCCCGCCGTGTTCGCCCGCCTGGGCGAGCTGGAGCCGGGCGAGCTGGTGGAGCTGCAAACGACGGACGGCGCGATCTCCCGCTACGGCGTCACCCTGGCCGTCTCCTACGAGACGGCGAACGCGCCCGCCCAGGAGATCGTGGGGCCCACCTCCCGCGAGACCGTCACCCTCATCACCTGCGACGGCAGGTTCGATCGGACCACCCGGCAGTACAGCCACCGCCTGGTGGTCCGCGCAGAACGGCTGTGAGGACGTAGTAGGAGCAGATCCCAGAGAGGGGGAAGTAGATGAAGATGCGCACAATAGTAACGGCCGGCATTTTGGCAGCCCTGGTAGCATCGCTGCTGGCGTTGCCGCTGTTCCATGGGGCGGCTCGCGCCCAGTACCCGCCACCCACCGGCAATGTGACCCTGGCCACCGAGACCACCGCGGCAACGCCGGGCAGCACCGTGCCCATCTCCGCCACCGTGCGCGACCAGTTCGGCTCGGTGGTGGCGGGCACCACGTGCACGTTCAGCGTCACGTCCCAGCCGGGCACCGACGCGACCGTCCTCGCGGGCCCGTTCATCACGGATGCCAGCGGCGTGGCTCGGTCCAACCTCAACGTGGGAAGCACGCCCGGGACCATCGTGATCGATTGCCTGTGTGGCGAGCTGTCCGCGCAGGCGACCGTGGTGAACAGTACTGAGGCCGCCGCGGTGGGCCTGCCGTCAACGGGCGCCGGCCAGACCGATGATAGCCCGGCAGCCATCGCGTGGGCGCTGACCATCGCCGCCGGGGCAGCCCTGGGTATCGGCGGGACGCTGGCCGTCATCATGGTTCGGCGGCCCCGGCCGAGCCGGCGATAGGCGGAGGGCCGGGGACGGCAGCGCCCTCGAGAGCCCTCAGTGAGGCGCAGTACCCGCTGGAGATGGATCGCCTGCGGGGCCGTCTTGACCATCGCTCTGCTGTCCGCCGCAGCCGCCCTTCGCTACTACCCGACCTATCGGCAGGTGGTGGAGGCGAAGGAGGACCTGCGGTCGGCGGAAGCCCTGCTGCGGGACGAGGGTCTGGACGCCAGCGCAGATGACCTGACTCAGGCAGAGGCACGACTCAGTCGAGCCAGCGACGGTTTCCGCTCCGCCCTGGGCTTCCTCCAGGAGGATCCCCTGCTGCGGGCGACGGAATGGCTCCCCGTGCTCGGCGACCAGACCGCGGCCGCACGGGAACTGGCCCAGGTAGGGGTGGACGGCGCAGACATCGGGCTGGAGGGGGTAGAGGCCGCCCGCGCCTACCATGAGGTGCGGAACGAGGAGTCGGGCACGCTGACGGAGAAGGCGCTGGTGGTACTGGAGCGGACTCAACCGCACATGGCGGCGATGAGAGAGCTGCTGACCGAGATGGTGCAGGGGCGGCACGACATCGACGGGGTCTCGCTGCTGGCGCCGCTGACCTCGGCGGTCCAGGAGCTGGACCGGGACGTCGAGGAGCTGGCCGAGTTGGTGGAAACCTACGAGGAGGCGGCAGCCTTCCTGCCGGACTTCCTGGGTTTCCACGGCCCCAGGACCTATCTCGTGCTGGCCCAGAACAACGCGGAGCTGCTGCCCACGGGGGGCCTCATCTCCGTGTACGGGGTGCTGACGCTGCGCGAAGGGCGCATCGAGGAGATGGAGTTCCACGACGCCATCGACTTCGGGGAGGAGTGGCAGGCACGTACCGGCGACTACGTCGAGCCGCCGGGACCCCTCAAGACCTACCTGCTCAAAGACTGGAGCTGGAACCTGTCGGTCTCCAACTGGTCACCCCATTTCCCCACCGCCGCCCGCCAGGCGCAGGCCCTCTTCCAGCGGGGCGGCGGCCACCCTGTGGATGGACTCATCGCGATCAACGTGACGACGCTGGAGGAACTGCTGCGCGTCACCGGACCGGTGGAGATCGAGGAGTACGGCATCACGGTGACAGCGGAGAACGCCCTGGACGTGACTGAGGAGCTGACGCGCACCGCCCTGGAACCGGGGACGGACCGCAAGGCCTTCGTTGCCTTCCTCGCGGACGAGCTGGTGCGGCGCCTGATGGAGGCACCGCCCTCCCAGTGGACTTCCCTGGTGGAGACCGTCCAGCGCCTGCGGGAGGAGAAGAATCTCCTGTACTACTCCTACGACCCGCAGATCCAGGCGCTGGCCGAGCGCATGGAGCTCGACGGAGGGCTTCGGCCGACGCTGGGGGACTACCTGATGCTCGTGGAGGCCAGCGTCAACAGCACCAAGCTCAACATCGCCATCGACGAAGAGGTGCGGATGCGTGTCGAGCTCGATGCCCTGGGCAACGCCCACAGCCAGGTGGACGTCACCTATGGCAACAACGTGGCCAGTTGGGAACAGGGACGCGATCCCCTCCTGGTCACGCGCCTCATGCTGGACGGGCTGTACGGCGGCTACCTCCGGCTGCTGACTCCCGCTGGCAGCCGCCTCCTGGGAGTTTGGGAGGGCGGGGCACAGGTGGGAGCGGAGGAGGTCTCCCGGGAACAGGACAAGCAGGTCTTCGGCCGCTTCTTCGCCCTGCCCAGGGAGAGCAGCAAGCAGCTCACCTTCCGCTACCTGTCCCCGGGCGTCGTGCTGGCAAACGGGTCTCTTCACGAGTATCGCCTGCTCATACAGAAGCAGCCGGGGGCGGCGGCTCATCCTGTCACTCTCAGCATCGCTCTGCCCGAGGGCGCGAAGCTGATCCGGGCGGAACTGGACGGCGAGGAGCTGAAGGCTCTGGACGAGATCGAAACGGACCTGCGCCGGGACCGCGAGCTGGTGGTCTGCTACAGGCTTGAAAGCTAGGACACGGCTATGACCGTAGTGCTCCTGGACCGCGACGGCGTAATCAGCGAGAACCGGCCCGACCACGTGAAGAGCTGGGAGGAGTTTCGCTTCCTGCCCGGCGCGCTGGAGGGGCTGGCCGCGCTCTGCGAGCGTGCGGGGCGGCAGGCGGAGGCGGCAGAGCTGAAGGAACGGGCCGCCCTGCTCAGCTCGGTGCCGGAGCCGGGCGGGACGACCCGTGGGAGGGAACGGCGTGCCTGATCAGGCTACGAAGCCCTCGGCGGGGGCCGACTGGGCCTCGGCGTCCGCCGGGCG
>CAZFGZ010000002.1:25311-39762 GCA_964518585.1 uncultured Dehalococcoidia bacterium
CCTGGCCGTGGTCACCAACCAATCGGCGGTGGGCCGGGGACTCATGAGCGCCCCGGACCTCGAAATGATCCATCGCCGCATGAGTGAGACCGTGCGGGCGCTGGGCGGCCGCATCGAGGCGGTGATGTGCTGCCCGCACGCGCCCTGGGAGGGCTGCGCCTGCCGCAAGCCACAGCCGGCTCTCCTGCGGGCAGCCCTGGCCCGCCTGGGCGCGGGACGCACCGACTCCTTCATGGTGGGCGACAGCCTGGATGACCTGCGGGCCGCCCAGGAGGTCGACGTGCCCTTCGTGATGGTGAGGACCGGCCGCGGTGAGGAGGCCCTGGCACACCTCGACGGTCACCGGCCCCCCACCTGGATCGCCGACGACCTGCGAGCCGCCAGCCGCTGGATCCTCCATCGCCTGGCTACCGGGCCGGAGGAGGTCGCCGCGTGACCCGGGCCATGATCCTGGCCGCTGGCGAGGGCACGCGGCTGCGGCCGCTGACCGCCACTATCCCCAAGCCGATGCTGCCGCTGGCAGATCGCCCCCTGCTGGAGCACCTCCTCGATCTGCTGCGGTGCCACGGCGTCAGCGAGGTGGCCATCAACCTCCATCATCTGCCCCAGGTTATCCCGGCCCACTTCGGGGACGGCCGCCGGTTCGGAGTTCGCATCACCTACTCGTACGAGGAGAGGCTGCTGGGCTCGGCGGGCGCCATCAAGAAGCTGGAGGGCCTCTTCGACGAGACCTTCCTGGTTCTCTACGGGGACGTGCTCACCGACCTGGACCTGACCGCGCTGCGAGCCTTCCACGGCGCCCGTGGGGCGGCGCTGACCATGGCCCTCCACCAGCCCCCTGACCTGACCCGCTGCGGAGTGGTGGAGATCGACCCCGAGGGGCGGGTGCTCAGCTTCCGGGAGAAGCCGGCGCCAGACGAGGTGTGCTCGCCCTGGGCAAACGCCGGCGTCTACGTGGTGGAGCCCGAGGTGCAGCGGTTCATTCCGGCGGGCCAGCCGTTCGACTTCGGAGCGGACCTGTTCCCGCTTCTGCTGGAGCGGGGCCTGCCGGTGTATGGCTATGCGACCGGCGCCTACGTCCTGGACATCGGCTCCACCGAGCGCTACCGGCAGGCGGAGCGCGACTTCGCCGGGAGGTGCGCTCCGGCGACTGCCGGGGGAGGATGACCATGCTCCTCGTGAGAGCGCCCGTCCGCATCAGCTTCGCCGGGGGCGGCACCGACCTCCCGGACTACTATGAGCGCTTCGGCGGCATGGTAGTGAGCGCAGCCATCGACAAGTACTTCTACGTGTTCGTGAACGACGGCCAGAGCGAAGACGTGCAGGTCACTTCCTCGGACTACCGGGCCTTCTACCGCTGGTCGCCGGACGAGGAGCCGGTGTGGGACGGCGATCTGCGCCTGCCCCGGGCCATCCTCCACGAGTTCGCTGTCGGCCCGGGCCTCTCCATCTTCCTGGCCTCGGAGATACCGCCGGGCACCGGCCTGGGCTCCTCCAGCACGGTGGCGGTGGCCCTGGTGAAGGCGCTGAGCACCCTGAAGGGGCAGCGGCTGACGCCCGGGGAGGTGGCGGAGACGGCTGCCCAGATAGAGATCGAGCGGCTGGGCAGCCCGATCGGGAAGCAGGACCAGTATGCGGCCGCCTTCGGCGGGGTCAATGCGCTCCGTTTCGAGACGGAGGGCGTACATGTGAAGCCCCTGCTGCTCTCGCCCCAGCTCCGCGCGACGCTGCAATCGCGCCTGCTCCTGTTCTTCACGGGGACCGCTCGCAGCGCCAACGCCATCTTGCGGGAGCAGCGAGCCTCCACCCGTCGCAACGACGGTGCCGTCCTGGAATCCCTTCACACCCTCAAGGCCCTGGCCCGCGAGACCCAAGAGACCCTGGAGTCCGGGCAGGTGAGCCGCCTGGGCGAGATCCTGCACGAGGGGTGGATGGTCAAGAAGCGGCTGGCTGAAGGCATCAGCAACGAACACATCGAGGAGATCTACCAGCGGGCGCGCGCCGCTGGCGCCCTCGGCGGCAAGGTAACCGGCGCGGGCGGTGGCGGCTTCCTCCTCCTCTACTGCGAGGAGGAACGTCAGCCCGCCCTCTGCCAGGCGATGACCTCGCTGGGGCTGCGCCGGATGGACATCCGCTTCGACGAGGGCGGAGCCAAGGTGCTGATGAACTCGGCACCCCGGTCCGCCTCACGAGAGAGTGCTGTCCCGGTCGCGTGAGGTGGCGATGACAAGAGAGTTTCGTTTGCTGACACTGAGCCTGCTGGCCGCTGACTCGGTCACCCTCACCCTGGCCTGGGGGCTTGCCCACCTGCTGCGCTACGGCGGCCTCTGGCCGATCGAACACACCGAGCCAGCCATGTCCAGCGTCATCTTCCCAACCCTCATACCCGTGGCATCGCTGACCCTGTTCTGCGTCCTGGGCCTGTACGACCTGGACCGCCTGTTCGCGGGCCACCGCGAGTATCAGGCTGTAGCCGAGGGGTGCACCTACGCTGCCTTCGGCGTGCTGGTGCTGTCGTTCCTGACGGCCACGCCGGTGGCCCGCGGGGCCATCGTGGCGGCCTGGGCATTCTCAATCGTGCTGGTCGGGGCAGAGCGGTTCGCCCTGCGCCGGGTGGTCTTCCGGCTGCGAGAAAGAGGACACCTCGTGCGCCGACTCCTCGTGGTCGGCACCGATGAGCACGCCGTGGCCGTCGCCCGCCAGCTCCATCGAACCAGCGAGAGCGGCTGCCGGGTAGTCGGGTTCCTGGACGACTACCGGCCGGTCGGGATGGACATCCTGGAGGGGCTGCGGGTGCTGGGCGACCCACGCCGCGCCCGCGAGATAGCCGCGGCCTGCGGGGCATCGGGGGTTGTGATGGTGCCGCACGCGATCAGTTGGGAGAGCCAGCGCGAGCTGCTGGAGATGGCCGCCAGCGACGACGGCCCTGCGATGCAGATCGCCCCCGGGCTGTATCATCTGCTGGCTACGGGCATCCGCACCACCGACAACGGCCTGGTCCCCCTGGTGGTGCTGGGCCGCCTGCGCATCACCGGCCTGGATGCCTTTCTCAAGACGGCCATCGACTATGTGGGGGCTATCTTGCTGCTGGCGGCTCTGGGCCCGGTGGTTGCCCTCTGTGCCCTGGCCCGCCTGGTGGATGGAGCCGGCCCGCTGTGGCAGCGCCAGCGAGTGCTGGGGCTACGAGGCCGGCCCTTTGACCTCATGATGATGACTCGACCGGTCCCGCCGGAGCCTACCCAGCCACTCCGGCGGTGGGGATGGCGCCTGCGCCTGGCTGTCGCCATAAGCCGACTGGGCAAGCTGCCCAATCTCCTGAACGTGCTGCGCGGGCGCATGAGCCTGGTGGGGCCCAGGGCCCTGGCTGAATCGAACGGCGCGACGCGCGAGTCTTGGACGCGCAACGTCGTGCTGGTCCGGCCGGGACTCACGGGCCCCGCCGCCGGCCCCAACGGCTCGGCGAGCCCGGAGGAGCAGGTCATCAAGGACGTAGCCTATGTGAGGGACTACTCCCTCTGGCTGGATCTGCGGCTGCTGTTCGCGTCGTTCAAGCGGATGGTGCGGCGGGAGGGCGGGCTGCCTTCATCGTACGGGCCAATGAGGGGAGAGGAGGCTCTCTCTCCGGAGGTCCCGGTGCCTTTTTAGGAAGCGAGCGAAGCTCATGCAGTGCTCCGATACCCCGATACTCATCGCGGAGACTTTGGAGGCCTACCTAGGCGAGGTGCAGGCGGCCATCGCCGGCCTGCCTCGCGAGGCCCTCTCCCGCGCCGCTCAGGAGCTGGTCGAGGCGCGCCGAAGGGGAGCGACCGTCTACATAGTGGGGAACGGGGGCGGCGCTTCCACCGCCACTCACATGGCCAGCGACCTGGCCAAGACTGCCTCTGTTGATGGCACGCCCGGCGTGCGCACGCTGGCCCTGGCCGACAACACCGCTCTCCTCACGGCGTGGGCGAACGATGCCTGCTACGAGGAGGCCTTCGCCGCGCCGCTGCGCCACCTGGTGCGTCCGGGCGACGTGCTCATCGCCCTTTCCGCCAGCGGCAACTCCCCCAACGTCGTGCGGGCGGTGGAGGCGGCCAGGGAGAGGGGCGCGACCACCATCGGGCTGCTGGGCTTCGGCGGCGGCCGGCTGCGGGAGCAGGTGGATGTGTGCGTGCTGGTGCCCGCCGACGCCTACGGGCCGGCGGAGGACGCCCAGCTCGTCATCAATCACGCCCTCACCACTGCCCTGCGACAGACCATCGAGGCGGAGCTGGCCGACGCGAATCGTACCTCCAGCCAGGAGCCGATGCGGCAGCCGGTTTCTCCCAGGGCCGCCTAGGGCAGCGCGGGAGGTCCGAGAGCCCGTGAGGACAGCGATCGTCGGCTACGGCTCCTGGGGACCCCAGGTACTGCGGTCATTCTCCCAGGTGATGTCGCCCAAGGATCTGGTGGTGTGCGAGGTGCGGCAGGAGCGGCACGCCGCGCTGCACCGTGAGCACCCGCGCGTGACTCTGACGCCCTCCTGGCACTCCGTCCTCGCCGATGAGACGGTCGATGCTGTGGCTCTCTGCACTCCGGCTGTGACCCACTTCGAGCTGGCGGTGCAGGCGCTGAAGGCGGGCAAGCACGTGCTGGTAGAGACGCCGTTCGCCACGGGAGTAGAGAAGGCTTCGCGACTTCTCGCGGAGGCTCGTCGCCGGGAGCGTGTGGTTATGGCCGCGCACGTCTTCAGCCACTCCCGCCACATCCTCGCGCTGCGGCGGTTGCTGGCTGAGGGAGCGATGGGCCGCATTCGCCATCTCCAGTCCCATCGGGCCAGCTTGGGGCCGCGCCCCCGCGAGGAGGCCAGCGTGATCTGGGAGTACCTGGTCCACGACGCCTACCTCCTGCCCCTGCTGGTGGGCCGCGCCCCCCGGCATGTCTGGGCCCAAGGGGGTGACTACCTGCGCACAGGCATCCCTGACGTAGTCTTCACCGCCTGGGACTTCGGCGGGGGCGTGCTGGCCGCCTGCCAGGCGAGCTGGTACGAACCGGATGAGGCCCGCCGCCTCTCCCTGACAGGGAGTCACCGCATGGCGGTCTTCGACGACCTGCGCGAGGACGCCCGGCTGCTGGTGTACGAGCGGGGCTATGAGATCCAGACCGGCATGGGCGCGGTGGAAGGCGACAGCCTGCGCCTCTACGACAGGGGCGTGCAGGCGGTGGACCCGGAGGGAGAGGAGCCGCTCGTGGCTCAGTGCCGTGCCTTTCTCAAGGCAGTGTCGCAGGGCCGACCGCCCCGAGGGCATCGCCCGCAGATCCTGATGACCATGGCGATCCTGGAGGCGGTGGAACGCTCGGCCCTTCGCGGCGGGACCGCCGTGGCGGTGGAGGCCAGCCCGCTGGAAGAGGCGGCCTGAGCAGGCTGCCATCATCCTCCTCGGACAGCGTATACTCTATGCCTGAGGGTCGTGGGCCCGATGCTGGAAAGGGGCTCGCCGTGATCGAGGGCGTAGAGGTCAAGCGGCTGGTCACCTATCCCGATGAGCGCGGCTTCTTCCGGGAGATCGTCCGCAACACCGAGGACATCGTGCGGGAGGGCTGGGCCCAGGCGAGTCACTCCCTCATGTACCCGGGAGTGGCGAAGGCCTGGCACGTCCACCCCACCCAGATCGACTGGTGGTACGTGCCCGTGGGAGACCTGAAGGTGGCCCTATACGACACGCGGGAGGGCTCGCCCACGCGCGGCCAGCTCCAGGAGCTCCTGCTGGGGGAGCACTACGAGGCCCAGCTCCTCAAGATCCCGCCGGGGGTGGCCCACGGCTGCAGGGCCATCGGCGGAGCCGCCCACCTTGTCTACCTGACGTCTCGCACTTACGACCCCGAGGAGGAGGGTCGCATCCCCCACGACGACCCCGGCATCGGCTACGACTGGAACGCTCCGCCGCCGATCACCTAGGACCCCGCTCGGCGCGCAGGCTCCGGCGGCAGCACGATGACCTCGGGCTGGCAAGAGCTCACCCGCTTCGTGCCCTGACCTCTTCGAAGGCTTCGCCTATCGTGCGCCAGACTACCTCCGGGCGGGCCGGACGGATGGAGGACATGCTGCTGGTGCCATCGTAGCTCCAGGCGGCCAGGTGCGTGGCCCCGAGCTCGGCGGCGATGCGAAGGCCCAGGCGCAGCTCCGCCTCCCTCCCCTCGGGAACGGAGAAGGCCTGCACCCAGATCTGCGTGTCTCGATTGCACTGTCGCGACACCTCAACGGCCCGGCCGGCGAAGGCGCGCACGTACGGCTCCGGCTCCGTGCGGGCCAGGTACCAGTAGGGGTCGCAGCCGAAGATGTCCAGGTCCGGGATGGCGGCGGCGGCCTGCCAGTCAGTGACGCCGAACTCCAGCCAGGGCTTGCGCCGGGCCGCCAGGGGCGTCGGGGCCCGCTCCTTCCACCAGCGGGCCAAGCGCTCGGCCATCTCGCTGAGGCCGACGCTTTCCGGGTCGGTGGGGAGGAGGCAGAGGGCATTGCGCAGGCCCAGGCGGCGGCCTTCGGCGCACAGCTCGCTTAGGAGATCCAGCAGCGAGCCCTCTCGGAAGCGGCGCACCTCCTCGTCCATGGCCTCGGGCAGGGCCCGCCGGGCCTCCTGCCGAAAGCGTTCCTGGAAGTGCTGGCAGCGACAGGCCCAGGCGCCGCCGGCACCGGCCAGGACGTTGGCCGCATGGAAGTGGGGCTCATCCCAGAAGGCGACGTCGCCTCCCGTCTCCGCCGCCGCCTGCACCCACTCCCTCAGGAACCGGCGGGTCGCGGGGTGATTGGGACAGGCCGCGGGGACCCGCAGCCCGTCCGAGAGCACCTGGTGGGCCTCCGGCTGGTCGATCAGGAAGCGGGAGAGGGTCTCGCCGCTGAAGATCCCGGCTACCCCCCAGGGGTCCAGCCAGGCCTCCAGCCCGGCGTCGTGGGTCGCGTCAACCACCTCTCGCATGGTGTCGCGGTAGTAGAGCAGGTCGGTCTCGGTGAGGCAGTGCACCACATAGGTGCAGTGGTGGGCTAGCATGTCGGCCAGGTCGGCGCGGACGTGGCGCAGAGTGCGCGAGCTGAAGTAGCTCACACCGGTCTCCACCATTCCGGCACCTCCCTCCTGTCGCTCAGGTCGTCGGCAGATCCCCTATTGATCAATTCCTGGGAGTCGGATAGACTATGAAGTGAAGCCGTACTGTGAAGCAGGCCCGGCATCCCCGCCACCAGCGCCGGGCTTGCGTTTGATGAGAACGCAGTGCGGCTCCCCTTTTTCCGGCTCTGCTCAGTGCCTCCAGCGGGCGGCGCGCCCCCCTCGCTGATACGCGCGCAGTCCACCATACCACAGCGCGCAGATAAGCAGCGCGGGCATCGCGGGGGCCTGATCCGCAAATCTCGAAGGCGGCCGACAATAACACTAGGATGCCAGAGACCACGCAGGCAGACGCCAGCGCCGCGATCTGCCGCCGCCGCGAAGAGACGTGGCTGCGCCGCCAGCGCGCCGGCTCTCGCGAGAGGCGCCCCGCGGCCATCGACAATCCTGGCGAGTCCGAAGCAGCGTGGCAACTGGTTGCAGCCGCTACCGAGCAGCTAGACTGGAGGGAACCCGCATGAGTAGAACTCTTCGTCTTGGTGGTCTTCTCCTTGGGACCGCTGGCGGTGCCTTTGCACTCGCCTTCGGGATGACCGTAGTCCTGGAGCCCCTGCTGGCCTTAGTCTTCGCCGCAATTGCGGTCCTCCTCCTTACAGGGGCCCTGGTAACCGCGTTCTGGCGTGCCTCGCCGGTTCCCAACATCAGCCTGCGTGGGGAGGAAGAGTGCAAGCGCGCGGCCCGCTATGGGCGGTCGCTGACTCTCATGGTTGTTGAGCCCGCCCCCGAGTCAAACTCGAGGGCTGTGCAGAAGCAGTTGGCCGGCTGGCTCAGGTCTCAACTGAGGGCCGTTGACATCTACGGCCATCTCGGCAACGGTCACTACGTGGTCTTGCTCCCTGAGACCCCCATCGCCAACGCCGAGAACACGGTCGCACGCCTGCGGGACAAAGTCGAGTGCGTGCAGACGGCCCTCAGCACCTTCCCCGATGAGGGTGCGACCTTCGAGCAGCTCCACGCCGCCGCCAGGGATCGACTTAGCGAGCAGCCCAGGCAGGCCGAGCAGGCGGCGTAGGATCCCCGCAAGAGCTAGAACAGGGGCCGACCGGCCCCCGGACCGCGGCAGACGGAGGCGATGGGTCTCGCCGGGCTAGCCGTTGGCTCCGCCGGCGGCGTGAGCGCTGCGACGGGCTTCCAGCGTGCGCTGCTCCCGGCGCTCTTGCTTGGCCTGCTCCAGGTCGGCGGCGGCGTTGGCAAGCAGCTCCCGACCGGTAGCCCCGTCATCCGGGAAGCAGACGATGGCCACGCTGGCGGTAAGGGGCTGGGGAGAGCCCCCGCCGTCGAAGACGGATACCTGGGCCAGGCTGGACAGCATGCGGGCGGTGGCGGCCACCGCAGCGGCGCGGTTGGTCTCCGGTAGAAGTACCGCGAAGTCGTCGTCCTTGATGCGGGCCGCTATCTCCGGAGGCGAGACCGCCTCGGCCAGGGTAGTGGCGGCGGTGCGCAGCAGCCTGTCACCCATGGACTGGCCGTAGGTGGTATTGAACTCGCCGAATTCGTCCAGGTCAAGCAGCACCAGTGAGAGGCCGCGACCGTGACGGCTGGCCCGGGCGATCTCCGCGTCCAGGGCATCCATCAGGAAGCGACGGCTGTACACCCAGGTCACCTGGTCGATGTCGCTGAAGCGGGCGGCCTCTTCCTGTGACTGAAGATCGCGCAGGGCCAGGGTGAGGTGAGCTACCAGCAGCTCCAGCAACTCCATGTCTGGAACCTCGCCCTCGAAGCCGAAGGCCACCAGTCCCTGGGGCTCGTTCTCCACGAGCATGGGGGCCAGCGCCACCTTCCCGAAGCCCAGGGCGTCCTGGGCTCTCCCCCACACCTCCCGGGGCAACACGCCCTCCATGAGGTCGCTGAAGGAGTCGCTCATGGACACTTCCCCCTGCTCCAGGATGATGCGGCGCGCCGAGGTGGCTGGCAGCGGGAACTCCAGGGCGGACAGGTCCTCCTGGAAGGCATCCATGGCACGCTCCAGACGCGGGTCCACCAGCCCCTCCAGGGCCGAGGCCGTCAGCAGGTCGCGCTTGGGGTCCGTGATCAGGGGATAGACGAACTGGGCCCCGGTGACGTCAGGGGCACGCTCCATGAAAGCGCTCAGCAGCTCACCCACGTTCCCCGCGCTGTGCAGGAACAGCGAGAGGACCGCCAGGCCATGCAGGCGCTCCTCGCGGGTGCTGGCCGCGGGCGACTCAGCGGCGGCACTCTCGGCCGGCGCCTCATCGGCGGGCTCGTCCGCTCCGGATCCCTTTCCCGATAGCCACCGTCCTACGCGCATCCCATCCGCTCCCTAAGGTGGTCCTGCCTCTCGCTACTCAGCCACCCGCACGTGGAGCCTGTAGTCGTCTCGGGCGACCACCGTGCAATCGCGCTGCATCACCTCGGCAACAACCGATTCCAGTTGTGACGGGGTGATCTCCGACTGCGACTCCAGGGAGATGACGGCCACTCCGTGGGTGTAGCTGACCAGGGAGAGGTCGCGCACTCCCTCAATAGCCATGAGCGCGCGGTGTAGCGGCGCCAGGTCCACGCTGGTTCTGCGGTCCTCCTCCCGCCTGTCCTCCACAGTGATGGTGTACGTCCGGGGCAGGAGATCCAGGCCTCTGGGTGCCGGGGTCTCCGCCTCGGCCGGCCGCTGTGCTGGCGGAGGCAGCGGGGGCGCCGCCTTCGCGGGTTGCTCAGCCGGCGGAGGCACCGGGGCTGCCGTCTCCACGGGCTTCTGGGCGGGCAGAGGCGTCGGGCGCGCCGCCTCCTCACGCCGCTCGGGAGCCGGGCTACGGGGCGGCGCTGGCCCACCCCTGTCCGGCATCGCCCGGACGGCGCCGGAGGGAGCAGGCTCGCTTCGAGAGGGCGGCTGTTGCGGGCCCGGCCCGGCCAGGTTGAGAAGAGCCTCCTCCAGCTCGCCGATGCCCTGGAGGAGGGGTGCCAGCTCCCGCAGCGCGCCCCGCAGGAAATGGATGGCCTGGGTGGCGTCGGTGACGCTGCGCTCGATGTCGCGCAGGGTCTCCCGCCACAAGGCGGCGGCCTCGCCCAGGGCCTCTTCCGTGGGCACGTCCGGGTTGGCGGCGGGGGCTTCGCCCTGCTCGTCCCGCTCTGATTGCTCCAGCTCGTCGGGTTTATTCGCGGCTTTGGCCATGCAGTAGGCCCTCCACGGCTCGCATCACGCACGTCGGCAACGGGCCAGCTCATAAAGAGCATCGCCCATATTTGATTTTCGGCATCTTTGCCGAAGGTGTTCATGGGGGATGGGGCAGACCTCTCAGCAAGCTCAGGGCGCGGAGGTTGCCGGCGCCCTGCTGGACGCAGCGGACGGGGCTTGAGTATGATGCCGCTGCGACCCCGTGCGTGGGGCCTCCTCTACCTCGGAGGCCCCTGTCCCGGCTCTCAGCACAAGGAGGGATACCCATGAAGGCTGTGGTCTTTGAGGAACACGGAGGCGTCGATGTCCTCCAGCACAAGGAGATCCCGGAACCCACTGCCGGCCCCAACGACGTGGTCATCAAGGTCCGCGCCACCTCCTGCAACTACAACGATATCTGGGCGCGCCGGGGCATGCCCGGCATGAAGGTCATCCTGCCGCACATCTCCGGCTCCGACGTGGCCGGCGAGGTGACGGAGGTGGGCAGCGAGGTCGCCGGCGTCCAGGTGGGAGACGAGGTGATCGTCCACCCGTCGATCTCGTGCCGGACCTGCGAGGCCTGCGCCCGTGGCGATGACATGTTCTGCCGCCAGTTCAGGATCTACGGCTTTCAGACCGGACCCCTGGACGGCGGCCACGCCGAGTACGCCAAGGTTCCCGCCTTCAACGTCGTCCCCAAGCCCAAGAACCTCACTTTTGAAGAGGCCGCATCCCTTCCCCTGGTCCTGCTGACGGCCTGGCGCATGCTGGTGACCCGGGCCAAGATCCGGCCCGGCGACTTCGTCCTCATCTGGGGCGCCGCGGGCGGCCTGGGCACCATGGCCGTACAGATCTGCCGTCTGCACGGCGCGCATCCCATCGCCGTGGCGAAGAGCGATGAGAAGCTGGAGAAGGCCCGCGAGCTGGGCGCCGAGTACCTCATCAACCGCACCACCCAGGACGTGTTCGAGGAGGTGCGAAAGATCACCGGGCGAGCCGGGGTCGACGTGGTCTTCGAGCACGTTGGCGAGGCCACCTGGGAGACCAGCGTGCAGGCCCTCAAGTGGGGCGGGACGGTCGTTATCTGCGGCGCCACCAGCGGCTTCGACGGCAAGACGGACTTCCGCTTCCTGTGGAACAAGCAGCTCAACCTGCTGGGCTCCCACATGGGCAACAAGGCGGAGCTGCTGGAGCCGCTGCGCTTCGTGGAGAGCGGCGACATCAAGCCGGTCGTCTCCCAGGTCCTCAGCCTGCAGGACGTGGCGAAGGCGCAGACCTCGATGGAGGAGGGTGAGTCCGTCGGGAAGATCGTCCTGGTGCCGTAGCTGTGCGGTGCCCGCACGGCTCTTTCATGGGCTGTAGCATCTTATGTTAATCTGACGGGTCTCCAGGGAACGCCGCCCGCCCCGTCCGACTCTCCACCGCGACAACACGGGCGGCCGGGTTTCCCTCGAAGACTTCCCTCGGAGACGGGGTGCAAGTGGCCGGACCACTGGAGGGCTATCGAGTTCTAGAGCTGGGACGGGTCCTGGCGGCGCCCTTCTGCGCCCAGATGCTCGGCGACCTCGGGGCCGAGGTCATCAAGATCGAGCTGCCCGAAACCGGCGATGAGTCTCGCGCCTACGGCCCACCCTTCATCGAGGGAGAGAGCTTCTACTTCTTCAGCCTCAACCGCAACAAGGAGAGCGTCACCCTCGACCTGAAGCATGAGCGGGCCAAGGAGATCCTGCGCGAGCTGATCGGGCGGTCCGATGTCTTCGTGCACAACAGCCTGCCGGGGCCCATGGAACGCCTGGGCTTCTCCTACGAGGACGTGCGCGAGGTCAACCCGAGGATCGTCTACTGCGCCATCTCGGGCTTCGGCCAGTCCGGGCCGGACCGGGACAAGCCCTGCCTGGACATGATGGCCCAGGCCGTCTCCGGCCTGATGTTCCTGACGGGGGAGCCGGAGGGCTCGCCCATGCGCTCGGGCGCGGCCGTGTCCGACATCGCTGCGGGCATGTTCGGTGCCTACGGCATCGTCGCCGCCCTGCTCCACCGCGAGCGCAGCGGCGAGGGGCAGATGGTGGACATCTCGCTGCTCGAGTCTTCCATCTCCCTGCTGACCTATCAGGCCAGCCGCTATTTCGTGACAGGCGAGAACCCCGTTCGATTGGGCAACGCCCACCCCGCCATCGTCCCGTACGACTGCTACCGGACCGCCGATGGCTGGGTGACGATAGCCGTCGTCAACCAGCCCATTTGGGAGCGCTTCTGCACCGCCCTGGGCCTGGAGGATCTCCCGCACGACCAGCGTTTCCTCACCAACGCCGACCGGGTGAGCAATCGCGATGCCCTGAACCAGATCCTCTTCGACCGCCTGGGCCCCATCACCACGGCGGAGCTGGTCGCCCGGCTCGAGGGGGTCGCCGTCCCCTGCGCGGAGGTGCGAGACCTTCACGCCGTCTTCGCCGACGCCCAGGTGCGGCACCTGGGCGTTCGCCAGCAGGTGCACCATCCGGTCACCGGCGACATCGATGTGGTGGGAGCGCCCTACCGGCTATCGGCGTCGCCGGCGGGGCTGCGCAGGCCGCCGCCCCGCCTGGGCGAGCACACCGAGAAGTGGCTGCGATGGCTGGGGCACTCGCAGGAGGAGATCGACGAGCTAAGGAAGGGAAAAGTCATCTAGGCGACCGCCAGCGCGCAACGACCGCGCCACAGAGGCAACATCCAGCCCCATGCGCCTGTACGAGTACGAAGCCAAGGTCATCCTCGCGAACCGGGGCGTCCCGACCCCAAGCGGGAAGCTCGCCCGGAACCCGGGAGAGGCCGCCGCCGCGGCCGAGGGCATAGGCTTCCCCGTGGCCGTCAAGTCGCAGGTGCTGACGGGCGGCCGCATGAAGGCCGGCGGCATCCGCTTCGCCGAGAGCGCCGAGGAGGTCCGCGAGGCGGCCCGCGATATCCTGAGGCTGGAGATCGGCGGCCGCCGCCCGGTCGGCCTGCTGGTCGAGCCGAGGGCCGAGGTAGCCCGGGAATACTACCTCGGCGTGACCTACGACGCCCGCGCCAAGCTGCCCGTGGCCATCGTCTCGGACCGGGGCGGCATCGACATCGAAGAGGTCGCCGAGCGCGAGCCCGAGCACGTCTCCCGCCGTCACTTCTCCTCGCTGCTTCCCCTGAGCGACTTCGCCTTCAAGGAGTGCGTGGCGGGTCTGGGCCTCGGCGGCGCCGAGCTCACGGCCCTCACCGGCCTGCTGGCCCGCCTCGCGCGCATATTCCTGGAGCACGACCTCACTCTCGCCGAGATCAACCCCCTCGGCCGGCTGGCGGACGGTGCGTACGCGGCCCTCGACTGCCACATGGAGCTGGAGGACGAGGCCGTGAGCCGCCAGCAGCCCCTGCTGGAGGAGCTGGGGGCCGACCCCTCGGGCCGCCAGGCGCGCGAGCCCACCCCGCTGGAGATGCGGGCGGTGGAGATCGATACCAGCGACCACCGCGGCGTCGCCGGCCGCGTGGTGGAGTTCGACGGCTCGCTGGGGCTGATCATCGGGGGCGGCGGCGCCAGCCTCACCGCCTTCGACGCGGTGCGCCGCCACGGAGGCAGCCCCGCCAACTACTGCGAGATCGGCGGCAACCCCAGCGTGCGCAAGGTCTGCGATCTCACCAAGCTCATCCTGAGCAAGGCAGGCGTCGAGCGCATCGCCGTCATCATGAACGTGGTGAACAACACGCGCGTGGACATGGTAGTGCGGGGCGTCATCAAGGGCTGCCTGGAGTCGAAGCGCGAGCCCTCGCAGACCATCGCCGCGTTTCGGATTCCGGGCGCCTGGGAGGACGAGGGGTTCCGCCTGCTGCGACACTACGGCGTCCGGCCCCTGGGCCGCACGGTGAGCATCGACGAGGCGGCGCGCCGCGCGGTCGAGGGATGCCGATAGGAGGTGAGGAATGCAGCCATTCAGCATTGAGAAGGCCCTGGAGGGAATGAGCGAGCCCTTCTCGCCCGTCGATCTGGCGTACGTGGACAACTACGTCCTTCGCTGCAGCCTGGTGAAGGGCGATTTCCACTGGCACGAGCACGTCGCTCAAGACGAGCTGTTCCTTTGCCACAGCGGCCGGCTTCAGGTCGAGACGCGTGAAGAGACCGTGGAGCTTCTGCCGGGAGAGGGCGTGGTCGTGCCCAGAGGCGTGGAGCACCGCACCCGTTCGACAGACGGTGGGGTGTGCCTCGTGATAGAGCAGCGG
>CAZFGZ010000003.1:0-16753 GCA_964518585.1 uncultured Dehalococcoidia bacterium
TGCTGGCGCGCAGCCTGGGCGTCTCGCGCGCCCAGACGGGCGAGGCGGTGGAAGGGCTGGCCGAGCAGTGCCGCGATCGAGGGGTCCGCATCCAGCGGGACGGCGACCTGGTGCAACTGGTGACCGCGCCGGAGGCCGGACCCTATGTGGAGCGCTTCCTGGGCATGGACCACCAGCGCGTGTCCAGGGCGGCCCTGGAGTCGCTGGCCGTGATCGCCTACCGGCAGCCGGTGACGCGGTCGGCCATCGACGCGGTCCGCGGGGTCAACTCGGACCAGGCGGTGGCGACGCTGATGGCGCGGGGGCTGGTGCAGGGGGTGGGACGGGCCAGCACGGTGGGCCGGCCGATGCTGCTCGGCACCACGGTTCGCTTCCTGGAGTACTTCGGGCTGGAGAGGCCGGACGATCTGCCGCCCCTGAGCGAACCGGAGGAAGAAGCCCAGGGCGGCGAGGGGGTGCCATGATGAACGTGGGTGCCTGCCGGATCACGTTGCGCCTGCCGGAGAACGACTCCCTGAAGGGCAAGCGCCAGGTCATCAAGTCGCTCGTCACGCGGCTGCACGGCCGGTTCAACGTCTCCGTAGCCGAGGTAGGCAACAACGAGAGCTGGCAGATCGCTTCCCTGGGTGTGACCTGCGTCTCCAACAGCAGCCGCCACACCAATGAGGTCGTCTCCAAGGTGGTGGCCTTCATCGAGCGCAGCCGCCTGAGCGCGGAGGTGCTGGACTACGAGGTGGAGCTGCTGCAGGCCTTCTGAGAGTCTGGCAGGGCTACTAGACGCAGGCAGCCGGGCTCTGGGAGCCCGGCTGCGTCGGAGGCGGGGCGTAGTATTCTAGAGGCCTCGCGTGTGCTGGGCGAGCATGGCCTGGTAGTCGCGGCGGGCCTCCTGGGCGGTGGGCCCACCCTGCTTCACCTTCGACACCAGGCGGCTGTAGTAGGTGCTGAACGACATGTTAGCCTCTCCAGGAGTTGTTAGGTTACCCTAATTCTAACCCGATGTACCCTCTCTTGTCAAGGAGGTCGTCTCCAAGGTGGCGGCCTTCATCGAGCGCAGCCGCCTGAACGCGGAGGTGCTCGATTACAGGGAAAGTCTCGCAGAAGTCAACCCTCTGAGAAGAGTCCATAGGTAGTATCGGTCGGAGGGGGAAATGGCGAAGAGGCTAGGCGCCGGCCGGGACGCCCACGAGGTCGTAGGGGAGAGCCCCTGTAATGCGCACGCGCTGCCAGGTGCGCGGCTCCGCCCGGCCCGAGCAGAGCACCAGGCCGTCGACCTCCGGGCCGTCGCGGAAGGAGCGACCAACGAAGAAGGCTTCATCCGCCGGCAGAGGCCTCGGCGAGGGCCTTGACTCCACGAGCACGTCCAGCTCGCGGCCCAACCACTCCCGGTTGCGCTCGAGCGAGACCTCCTGAGCCGTCTCCATCAGCCGCCGGTAGCGCCGGCGTTTCACGGGCTCGGGCACCTGGTTGGGCTGGCGGGCGGCGGATGTTCCGGCCTGGGGTGAGAAGGTGAAGGCTCCCACGTGGTCGAGGCGCAGCTCGCGCAGCAGGGCGAGCAGCTCCTCGAACTCCGCCTCGGTCTCGCCGGGGTAGCCCACGATGAAGGTGCTGCGCAGGGCGATGTCGGGCATGGCCTCGCGCAGAGTCTCGAACATCTCGCGCAGCGGGCGAAGGCTGCTGGGGCGGCGCATCCGGCGCAGGACCGAGGGGCTGCCGTGCTGAAGAGGGATGTCCAGGTAGTGGCACACCTGCGGCAGCGAGGCCATAGTGCGGGCCAGTCTTCTGCTCACGTGGCCAGGGTAGGCGTACATGACGCGGAGCCAGGGCACCTCGGGTACGGCCTCGGCGAGGCGCTCCAGCAGTTGGGGGAGGCCGTCGCGCTGGGCGAGGTCGCGGCCGTAGGCGGTGCTGTCCTGAGCCACCAGTACTAGTTCCTGGACCCCCTGGGCGGCCAGAAGGCGGGCCTCCGCTACCAGTTGGTCGGCGGGGGCGCTGCGCGCCGGGCCCTTGATGGCGGGGATGATGCAGAATGTGCAGGGGGCATCGCAGCCGTCGGCGATCTTGAGGTAGGCGCTGGGCCGGGGCGCGGAGGGCGATGTCTCCGGGATGTCCGGGGCGGCCTCGGCGACTCCCCCGTCGAGAGCGGCGGCGTAGTCGGCGATCTCCTCCCACGGCTCGACGCCGAAGACCGCGTCCACCTCGGGCAGGTCGCGCAGCAGCTCATCGGGATGGAGCTGGCTGAGGCAGCCCGCCACCAGGAGGCGCTGGCCCCGTCGCTTGCCGGAGGCCAGCCGGAGGATGGCGTCGAGGGATTCCTCCGTGGCCGCATCGATGAAGCCGCAGGTGTTGACGATGAGGAGGTCGGCCTGGGAGGGCCGGGCCACGGCGCGATGACGCGCCTCGCCCAGGACGCGCTCGATGCGCTCCGAGTCGACGACGTTTTTCGGGCAGCCGAGGGTGACGATGTGGTATCGCACTACGATCCAGTGTAGCGAAAAGGGGCCGGGGGGGTCGAGAGAGGCCTGTTGCGTCGGCGGGCGCGGGTGTTGTCCAATGGGCGAAACATTCTCGCGCCGCAGGGAGGTGTGTCGTGGTTCACAGCATCGTTCACTTTGAGGTCCCCGCCGACGACGTGGAGCGGGCGAAGAAGTTCTACGAGCAGCTCTTCGGGTGGGAGTTCCAGGCTCCTCAAGAGGGCTACCACATCATCGGGACAGGGGAGGGCGGCATCGGCGGCGGCATGATGAAGCGCGCGGTGCCGGAGCACCAGATCACCATCTACATCGGCGTCGAGTCCGTGGACGAGTACCTGGCGAAGGCGCAGTCGCTGGGCGCGACCGTGATCATGCCGAAGACGGCGGTGCCGACCATGGGCTACTTCGCGCAGTTCCTCGACAGCGAGGGGAACGGCCTGGCGATCTGGGAGGAGAATCCGGGGGCGGGCTAGCGCGGCTCTAGCCGCCGCGGCTGACGACGAGGGTTACGGGGGTGCTCGGATCGGCCTTGCTGCCGGGGGCAGGGCTCTGCTGGAACACGAGGCCCCTGGGGACCTGGTCGTTCTCGACCTCAATGACCACGTAGTTGATGTCGGCCTCCTGGAGGGCGGCCAGGGCGCTCTCGACGTCTACCGACTGGAGGTCGGGCACGCGGCCGGGGATGACCGGCCCCACCGGGCGGGCGATGGCCGGCAAGGGGGTGGACTCGCCGGGGGCCGGCGTCGCCTCCTCGGCGGTGACCCCCGCCTCGGTCGTTGCGGGGACGCTGGTGGCGGGCTCCTCATTGCCTGAGCCGGAGCGGTACAGCAGCAGGCCGCCGCCCAGGAGGAGGAGCACGACTACGCCGGCGACGAGCCAGTTGATGGAGAAGGCGGGGGCGGCGGGCTTGCCGAGCTCCGGCAAGGGGTGCAGTTCGGCCTCGAGCGGCTGCTGGGGGAAGAGACGGAGCAGCTCCTGGGCGTCCAGACCCAGGTACTGGGCATAGGTGCGGAAGAAAGCGCGGCTGTAGACTATAGCGGGGAAGACGCTGAAGTCCTCCGCTTCCAGCGCCTCAAGATAGCGGCGGGAGATGCGGGTGTCCCTCTCTGCGTCTTGGAGGCTGAGGCCGCGGGCTACCCGCGCCTGTATCAGGGCATTGCCCAATTCACCCATAGCTGCCGCCACCAGTAAGAAGTCGCTCCTGACTATATCGGGGCGAGGCGCTGTGATCAAGCCCGATTTGTGCGCGGAGGCCGGCTGTTTGCTTGACACACTGGGGGGCCAAAGCTAAGCTCAGGTTCGGTGTCTGAGCAGATTCCGCCAGGCTATCGCAGGTCAAGGTCTTCGGACGGATTGAGGCAGCGGCTGCTGGTGGGTGCGGCCGTCGTTGTCTTAGCCGCCATTGCCTCGTATCTCGCCCTGATCATCGTCACCCGGGTGGACGCCCTCTTCCTGCCGGGCAATGAGATCCAGTTGGGCGGCCTGGGTGGGCTCCCGGGCGTGGACTCGAGCGGGGCAGACGAGGGTGACCTCGCTGAGGGCCGCATCAACATCCTGGTGATGGGTCTCGACCGGAGGCCCCGCGAGGGAGAGGCCCCCGCCCGCACCGACACGCTCTTCGTCCTCACCATCGACCCCCACAGGAAGACCGCCGGCATCCTTGGCATCCCCCGCGACCTGTGGGTGGAGATCCCCGGAAAGGAAGGCGGTACGTTTGAGGAGCGCGTCAACGCCGCCTACGTCATCGGCACCGTCAACAACTACGATGGCGGCGGCCCCGGCCTGGCCATGGAGGTGGTGGAGAACACTCTGGACATCCCCATCCACCACTACGTGGTCATCGACTTCGAAGGGTTCGTGGAGGTCATCGACGGGCTGGGCGGGATCGACGTGGAGGTGGCGGAGGAGATCTACGACCCCTACTACTCCTGGACGGAGCTGCCCGGCGACTACGACCCGCAGTCCTTCGAGCCGGGCATCCAGCACATGGATGGCCTTACCGCCCTGGCCTACTCCCGCATTCGCCGCAGCTCCGACGACCTGGATCGCATCCAGCGCCAGCAGCGCGTCATGTTCGCGGTCATGGACAAGGCCCTCAGCCTGAACGTGCTGGGGAACGCCGTGGACCTTTGGGGCGAGTACAAGGGCGCCGTTGAGACCGACTTCAACGACCTCCAGATCCCCGGCCTGGCCGCCCTGGCGGCGCAGATCCCCCCTGACCGCGTCTCCGCCCTCTCTCTGGGCCCGGCCACCCTGCCCTACATCACGGCCGAGGGCGCGGCCGTCCTCCTGATTAACGATGAGGGAGTGCAGCGCATCGTTCAGGCCCTCTTCTCCGACCAGCAGCTTCTGGAGGAGGAGGCCCTGGTGGAGGTGCAGAACGGAACGGGGAGGGAGGGGCTGGCCTCCGAGGCGGTGAGCTACTTCGTAGGGATGGGGTTCCCGGCCAGCGGCCTGGTGGCCGGCAACGACACTAACGGTCTCTACCACGCCACTACCGAGATCGTGGACTTCACCGGCAAGAGCTACACCGCGCAGCGCCTGGCCGATTGGCTCGACGTCCCCGCCGAGTGTATCCGAGCCGCCGGGACGGAGGACGGCGACCTCACCACCACCGGCGCCGACATCGTGGTCATCCTGGGTGATGACGCCAACATCGATGCCATCCAGTCCAGCGCCGAGGAACCCTAGCGCCGGCTCCTCTCACCCCTCGAACACCACTGCCGACTTCAGCCCCCGGCCCGCCAGGCGCGTTTCGTAGGCTTTGGTGGCCTCCTGAATGGCGAAGCGGTGCGTGACCAGACCGTCCATCTCCGGCGTGAGGGTCAGGAGTTGGAGAGCGCGGCGGTACTGCTCTGGATTGGCGTTCTGAGTGCCGGTGAGGTTCAGCTCGTCGTAGTGGATCAGGTTCGGGTCGAGGGGGAAGCTGCTGTCGGGTGGGAAGCCGCCGAAGAGCATCACGTAGCCCTGGCGCCGCACCAGGCGGATGGCATCGGGCACGAGGTGGGCGGCGCCGACGGTGAGGATGGCGGCGTCCACGCCCAGGCCGTCGCTGAGCTCCAGGGCGGCGCGGCGCAAGTCCTCGCTGGCGGGGTCGACGACGCGGCTGGCGCCCCAGCGGCGGGCGAAGTCGCGGCGCTCCGCGTCCGGCTCGCTTACGATGATGCGGCTGACGCCCATGGTTCGGGCCAGCAGCAGGTGTGTGAGTCCCATGGGCCCCGCGCCGATGATGGCGAGGGAGCCGCCGGGCCTCACCCGGCACGTCTCCAGGGAGTTGAGGGTGCAGGCTGTCGGCTCCGTCAGGCAGGCCCGGTCCAGGGCCAGTCCCTCAGGGACGGGGAAGAGGTGGCCCAGCTCCACGAGCCGTCGGGGGAGGAGCACGAACTCGGCGAGCCCGCCGTCCTCCTCGTAGCCCAGGGTGCGACGGGCCAGACAGCGGTTGCGCTTGCCCTGGAGGCAGTAGTAGCACTGGCCGCAGGCCAGGATGGGGCAGATCGCCAGGCGCTGACCCTCCGCGAAGGCCTCCACGCCGGGGCCGACGGCGGCTACCGTCCCCGCGATCTCGTGGCCGGGGATGACTCCGGGACGGGCCTTCTTCAACCCCTTGTACACGCGGATGTCCGAGTAGCAGATGGAGGCGGCGGCCACCTTCAGCAGCACCTCGCCCGGTCCGGGCCGGGGATCGGGCACCTCCTCCACGCTGATGCGGCCGGGTTCGTGGAATATGCAGGCCTTCATGGGAACCTCCGGAAGAACGGCGGCCAGGGTCGCGGTCAATTGTAGCACCGGGCCGGGTGCGGAGACCGCGAGGTGGTCGCGGCGGATGGCCTTGTGGGCGTGGAGAGGGCGGGGCTAGGTGCTCTTGCGGCTGCGGGTGGTGCCCTTGGTAGTTCGGGTAGCGGCCTTGGTGGTGCGCGTGGTCTTCCGGGCCTTCGTTGTCTTCGTTGTCTTCGTTGTCTTTGTGGTCTTTGTGGTCTTGGCGGCCTTGGCGGGCGCCCGCCGACGCTTCGGCGCTTCCTCCTTCGCCTTCTCGGCCGGCGCCGGCGCGAGAAGGGCCTGGTACTTCTTCATGAGGCGGGACTTGCGGCGGGCGGCGTTGTTGGGGTGAATGACGCCCTTCTGAGCCGCGTTATCCAGGGCGCGCACGGCCTGCTGCAACGCGGCTGCCGCCTCCTCCTGGGGGCTGCCCTTGGCGATGAGGGCGGTGGCCTTGCTGACGAGGGTGCGGGCGGCGCTGCGGATGGGGCGGTTGCGGTCGCGGCGGTCGACGGATGAACGCCAGCGTTTCTCTGCCGAAAGGGAGTGAGCCAAGTCAATCCTCCACGCGGAGCAGATGCACGGTCCAGGGTATGGTAGCCGAAGGCGTCGCCAGTGTCCAGAGCGAGGGCGCAGCCGTGCTATAATGGCCGCACTTCGCCAAGGGCAGGCTTGAGCCTTGCAGGAAAAGGAATCCGGCGCTCTGGGCCCCAGCCTGGCGGGGGCGGCTGCCATCGTGGCGGTGGGCTTCCTCGGCAGCCGCGTCCTCGGTTTGGCACGCAGCGTGGCCATCGCCGACGCCTTCGGCACCGGCCCGGACCTCGGTGCCTACTGGGTGGCCTTCCGCCTGCCCGATCTCATCTTCCAGCTCCTGGCCGGGGCTACGCTTGGGGCGGCCTTCATCCCGGTGTTCGCCCGTCTGTACGGCCGGCGCGGCCCGGCCGAGGCCTGGCGGCTGGCCAGCTCGGTCCTGAACCTGGTGGCGGTGGCCACCATCGGCTTCGCGGTGCTGGGGCTCATCCTGGCGCCGTGGCTGGTGCCGGCGATGGCCCCGGGCCTGGAGGAGCGCTCCCTGGCGGTGGAGCTGACGCGCATCATGATGGTCTCGCCCATCCTGTTCGCCGTGAGCGGCATGCTGATGGGCATCCTCAACGCGCGCCACCACTTCCTCTTCCCGGCCATCGCGCCCTGGTTCTACAACATTTCCATCATCGTGGCTGCCCTCGTCTCCGATGACGTGCACGGGCTGGCCGTGGGCGTGGTGGTGGGTGCGCTGCTGCACCTGGCGGTGCAACTCCCTGCCCTGCGTCTTGTGGGGATGAGCTATGGCCTTGTGATGAGGTGGCGCGATTCCGCCGTGCGCGAGGTGGGTCGGCTCATGGCCCCCCGGGTGCTGGGGCTGGCAGCCTTCCAGCTCAACTTCCTGGTGACCATCTTTTTCGCCTCGCGCGTGAGCGACGAGGCTATCTCAGCCGTAAACTACGGCTGGCTGATCATGATGACGCCGCTGGGCCTCTTCGGCATGGCGATCTCCACGGCGGTCTTTCCGACCATGGCCGAGCAGGCCAGCCGCGATCGGGAGGAGCTGCGCCAAACCCTGACGCAGAGCCTGCGGCTCATCCTCTTCCTTAGCATCCCCGCCAGCGTGGGGCTGATGATCCTGTCGGAGCCCCTCATCTCCTTCCTGTTCCAGCGGGGCGCCTTCACGGAGGCCTCCACCGACATCACCGAGGCGGTCGTCCTCTTCTACGCCATCGGCGTGTTCGCCCACAGCGGCATAGAGATCGTGAGCCGGGGCTTCTACTCCCTGGGCGATACGCGCACTCCTGTGGTGTTCGCGGTGGTGTCGCTGGTGACGAATCTCATCCTGTGTCTCATTTTTGTGGGGCCCTTCGGAGTGCGCGGGCTGGCCCTGGCGATGTCTCTTGCTACCATCCTCGAGTTCTTGCTGCTGCTGCGGGCGCTGGACGGGCGGCTGGAAGGCCTGGGGCTGGACCGCGTGGTGTACTCGGTCACGCGCACGCTGGGAGCGACCATCATCATGGCCGAGGTGATGGGGGTGCTGATGGTCTTGCTGAGCGTTGCCGGGCGCCTGAACACGGGCGAGCTGATGGACTCGTTCCTGGCGCTGGCGGTCGGCACCATCGTAGGCGGGGGCGCGTTCTTGGTGGCGGCTTACATGCTGCGCAGCGAGGAGGTGGGCTCACTGCTTCGGCGCATACCGGTGCTGCGGCCGGCCTAGGAGGTCGGTGGGGTGCGCCGGGCAGGCGGCGCGGTTGCGCGCGGGGCCTGTGCGCCCTTATAATTAGGAGTCGCTGGCAGTTGGTCGGGATTTGGGCGGCCTGACCGGGCCGCTCGTTTATGCCCAAAAGGGGAAGAGGTGTACCGTCGTGAGCTTTGTTGACAAGACCCTGATATGCCGTGACTGCGGCGGCAGCTTCACCTTCACTGGCGGCGAGCAGGAGTTCTACGCGAGCAAGGGCCTCCAGAACGAGCCCGTGCGCTGCCCTGCCTGCCGGTCGGCCCGCAAGTCTAGCCGCAGCCTTGAGCCTGAGGAGGGCTACGTCCGTTACGGCGTATTCGCGAGCTTCGGAGGCCGTACCCCCCGCCAGATGCATCCCGCCACCTGCGCCGAGTGCGGCATGATGACTGAGGTGCCCTTCCTGCCCCGCGGCGACCGCCCCGTGTACTGCAGCGCCTGCTACAACAAGATCCGCGCGGAGACCGCCTCCGAAGAGCAGAGCCAGACGGGATAGGGCGAGGAGTTGCCTGATTGGGGCGGCAGAGAGATTGACAGTTGGCCGCCGGTTAGCTAAACTCCGAGGTTGACGCACTGCGTCCAGAAGCCAGATCACGCTAGGTCGAAAGACTCGAAAGTGACAACGGCCGGCACATAGTGGGGCGGCCGGGAGACACGGTTCAACGGTAGCTCCACGCCGGACTGGCTCAGTGAATAGGGCTTTCGGCCTCTTGCTGTGTCTGAACAGGGCATGAGAGGAGCGGGTTCGTTGCCGACGATCAGTCAGCTGGTTCGTAAGGGGCGGAAGAAGCTGGTCAAGAAGACCAAGGCTCCGGCGCTTCGGTTTTCGTACAATGCACTGAAGAACCGCCTGAACCGGGGGGAGGCGGCACCCCAGAAGCGCGGCGTGTGCACGCAGGTGCGCACGATGACCCCCAAGAAGCCGAACTCCGCTCTGCGCAAGATCGCCCGGGTGCGGCTGACGAACGGCATCGAGGTCACCGCGTACATCCCGGGCGAAGGTCACAGCTTGCAGGAGCACTCCGTGGTGCTCATCCGGGGAGGCCGGGTAAAGGATCTGCCTGGAGTTCGCTATCACATCATTCGCGGCGCCCTGGATTCGCAGGGCGTCGCTGGGCGCAAGCGGGGGCGCAGCAAGTACGGCACGCGCAAGGTGACTGGCCCCACTACTGCGGCTCCTACCTAGCCGTGTGCCTGCCGCGTCCCAGAACGGGGCGGCGCCGAAGCGTCGGCCCCGTGTCGTGCTGAGAACGGGGGTTTCATGCCCAGAAGAGCGCGTGTCATCAGGCGGGAGGTCGCGCCCGACGCGAAGTATCGCAGCCAGATGCTGGCCGTGTTCATCAACAAGGTCATGCAGCGGGGCAAGAAGAGCATCGCCGAGCGGATCATGTACGATGCCCTGGACCGCATCGAGACGCAGACGCGCCGCAACCCCCTGGAGACCTTCGAGCTGGCCGTGCGTAACGCCACCCCGATGCTGGAGGTGAAGCCGAGGCGAGTGGGCGGGGCGACCTATCAGGTGCCGGTGGACATCCGGGCCGAGCGGCGCCTGGCCCTGGCGGTGCGCTGGCTACTGCGTTCGGCGCGGGCCCGAAAGGGTCGCTGCATGGCCGAACGGCTGGCCGCCGAGTTCATGGACGCGGCCAACAACCAGGGCTCCACCATCAAGCGGAAGGAGGACACTCACCGCATGGCGGAGGCCAACCGGGCCTTCGTCCATTATCGCTGGTAGAGAGTTGGCCGCCGGCTGGTATCGCACCGGCGGCCCTTCGTATCATGGCACGAGAAATACCCATCGAGGCGTTCCGCGACATCGGCATCATCGCCCACATCGACGCCGGGAAGACCACGGTCACCGAGCGGGTGCTCTTCTATACGGGTCGCACCTACAAGATAGGCGAGGTGCACGAGGGCACCGCGGTGATGGACTGGATGGACCAGGAGCGGGAGCGGGGCATCACCATCACCGCCGCCGCCACTACCTGCTTCTGGCGCGATCATCAGATCAACATCATCGATACCCCGGGCCACGTGGACTTCACCGTGGAGGTGGAGCGCAGCCTGCGCGTCCTGGACGGCGGGGTGGTGGTCTTCGACGCCGTGCACGGCGTGGAGCCCCAGTCGGAGACGGTGTGGCGTCAGGCCGACCACTACCACGTGCCCCGCGTCTGCTTCGTGAACAAGATGGACCGGGTGGGCGCCGACCTGTGGCGCACCGTGGAGATGATCCACGACCGCCTGCAGACGCGCCCCATCGTGCTCGAGCTGCCCATCGGCGCGGAGGCCGCCTTCGAGGGAGTCATCGACCTCATTGAGCGGAAGGCCTGGTACTTCCCCGCTGACCGCGATCAGCCCCCGGTCGTCGGGGAGGTGCCCGCGGAGCATGCCGAGGCCGTGGCCCGCTATCGGGAGCAGATGGTCGAGCGGCTGGCCGAGGCCGATGACCAGCTCATGATTAGCTACGTGGAAGGGCGCGAGATCTCGGCGACCGAGCTGAAGAAGGCCCTTCGACGGGCCACCCTGGCCAACGTCGCCACCCCCGTCCTCTGCGGCGCCGCCCTGCGCAACAAGGGCATTCAGCCCCTGCTCGATGCGGTGGTGGACTATCTGCCCGCCCCGCCCGATGTACCGCCCGTGCGCGGCGTCCATCCCAAGACCGGCGAGACCGTTGAGCGCCCGGCCGACGACAGCGCCCCCTTCTCGGCCCTGGCCTTCAAGATCGTGGCCGACCCGTACGTCGGCAGGCTCGCCTATCTCCGCGTGTACTCCGGTCAGGTGAAGACCGGCGACACCGTGTACAACCCGGTCCGCGGCGAGCGGGAGCGCATCGGCAGGCTGCTGCGCATGCACGCCAATCACCGGCAGGAGGTCTCGGAGGCCTACGCCGGGAGCATCCTGGCCGCGGTCGGCCTCAAGCGGGCCGTGACCGGGGACACCCTCTGCAACGTAGGGCATCCCATCGTCCTGGAGGCGATCCGCTTCCCCGAGCCGGTCGTCTCCGTGGCCATTGAGCCGAAGACCAAGGAGGACCAGGACCGCCTGGGCCTGACCCTCGGCCGCCTGGCGGAGGAGGACCCCACCTTCCACATCCGCTACGATCCCGATACCGGCCAGACCATCATCTCCGGGATGGGCGAGCTCCACCTGGAGGTCATCGTGGACCGCATGATGCGGGAGTTCGCGGTGGAGGCCAACGTGGGCCGGCCGGAGGTGGCGTTCAAGGAGACTATCACCCGACCCGTCCGCACGGAGGGCCGCTTCGTGCGCCAGACCGGCGGCCGCGGCCAGTATGGCCACGTGTGGGTCGAGGTGGAGCCGCGGGAGCGCGGCCAGGGCTTCGAGTTCGTCAACAGGGTGGCGGGCGCCGCCCTGCCGAGGGAGTACGTTCCCGCCGTCGAGGCCGGGGTCAAGGAGGCCCTGGAGAGCGGAGGCCTGGCCGGCTATCCCGTGGTCGATGTCTCCGTGGCCCTGGTGGACGGCAGCTATCACCCGGTGGACTCGTCGGACCTGGCGTTCCGCACGGCCGGGAGCATGGCGGTGCGAGAGGCCCTGGAGCGGGGCGAGCCGGTTCTCCTGGAGCCCATCATGAGGCTGGAGATCAACACGCCGGAGCAGTTCTTCGGGGATGTGGTGGCCGACCTCAACGGGCGGCGCGGGCACGTCACCGGGACGGAGCCTCGCGCTGGTCTCCAGGTGGTGCGCGCCCGAGTGCCCCTGGCCGAGACCTTCGGCTATGCCACCGATGTGCGCTCCCTCACCCAGGGTCGCGCCAACTACACTATGGAGTTCGATCACTATGAGGAGGTGCCGCCCGCCGTGGCCGAGCGCCTCACGGGCGGTCGCATGAAGAAGCCGGCCAGAGCCAGGTAGAAAGGAGCGCGCAGGGGCGCGGACCATGCCCAGACAGAAGATCCGCATCCGGCTAAAGGCCTACGACCACCGCATCCTGGACCAGTCCGCCGGTCAGATCGTGGAGGCGGCGGAGCGTACCGGCGCGGCGGTGGCCGGGCCCGTGCCTTTGCCCACCGAGATAAGGAAGTTCTGCGTCATCCGCTCGCCCTTCATCGACAAGGACTCGCGGGAGCAGTTCGAGATCCGCACCCACAAGCGGCTCATCGACATCCTGGAGCCTAGCTCCAGGACGGTGGACACGCTGATGCGGCTCCAGCTTCCGTCGGGGGTGGATATCGAGATCAAGCTGTAGTGGAGATGATCGAGGGGATTCTCGGACGCAAGCTGGGGATGACGCAGGTCTTCGAGAAGAGCGGCGGCGCTAGCGCGGTCACCGTCATCGAGGCCGGGCCGTGCGTGGTCACCCAGGTCAGGACCCAGGAGAGGGATGGCTACGCCGCCGTGCAGCTCGGCTTCGGCACGGCCAAGCGGGTCAACAAGGCCATGCGGGGCCACCTCAAGAAGCTGGGCGACTTCCGCTACCTGCGGGAGTTCCGGGTGGATGACCCTGGGGAGCACAAGGTGGGCGAGAAGGTGGGCGTCGAGCTCTTCCAGGAGGGCGACTACGTTGACGTCACCGGCACCTCCAAGGGCCGGGGCTTCGCGGGAGGGGTGAAGCGCTACGGCTTCCGCGGCGGCCCCAGGACTCACGGCCAGTCGGACAGGCATCGCGCGCCCGGCTCCATCGGCGCGGGCAGCACCCCCGGCCGGGTGTGGAAGGGGATGCACATGGCCGGCCACATGGGAGCCGAGCGGGTCACCGTGCGCCACCTGCAGGTTATCGAGAGCGACCCGGGCCGGGGGCTCCTCTTGGTGAGGGGCGCAGTGCCCGGGGCGCGCAACGGGCTGGTGCACATCCGCCACTCCGCTAACAGCATCGCCCAGGTCAGGGCGCGCCGGGCCGATCGGGCCGCCGGCCGAGGCGAGGAGGCGTCCCCAGGGGAGGCGCCGGCTGCCGAGGAGCAGGCATGAAGCTGAGCGTTCGCAACGCCGAGGGCCGCGAGGTGCGCACCATCGAAGCCGACGACCGGGTGTTCGGCCTGGAGCCGAACGGGGCGGTGGTGCATCAGGCCCTCCTGGCCCATCTGGCCAACCGGCGCAGGGGCACGGCCAAGACCAAGACGCGCGGCGAGGTGCGCGGCAGTACCGTCAAGCTGCACCGGCAGAAGGGGACGGGTCGGGCCCGCGCGGGCTCCGCCCGCTCTCCCACCAGGCGCGGCGGCGGCGTAACGTTCGGCCCGCGTCCCCGCGACTTCAGCCAGCGGTTGCCCAAGCGCATGCGGCGCCTGGCCATCCGCTCGGTGCTGTCGGCCAAGGCCGCGGACGGCTCCCTCCAGGTGCTCGATGCCCTCCCCGTGAAGGAGCCGCGCACCAGGGAGATGGCGGCCGTCCTGCAAAACCTGGGCCTGGACCGCTCCACGCTGGTGGTGACCGGGCAGCCGGACTCTTCGGTGAAGCTGAGCGCCCGGAACCTGTCGCGGGTGGCCTGCCTGCCCGCCAGCTACATAAATGTGGGCGACCTGCTATCCCATCGCGGGCTGCTGATGACGGTGGAGGCGGTGCGGGCGGCGGAGGCCCTGTGGGGCGGCGAGCGCGCCACGAGGCGGCGGGCGCCCCTGGTGGAGCCGGCCCCCGCCTTCGAGGAGGAGGCGCCCAAGCCGAGGCGGCGCCGTCGCGCGCCAAAGGCCGAGAAGCCGCCCGCGGTCGAGGAGCCCGGCGAGGCCGAGGAACCAGCCCCAGTGGAGGAGAGCTGACGTGACGAAGGGTGTTCATCTCCACCAGGTGCTGGTTCGCCCGCTGATCACCGAGAAGGCCACCATGCTTACCGGCGAGAACAAGTACGCCTTCCAGGTGGACCCGCGGGCCAACAAGATCCAGATCAGGCAGGCCGTGGAGGCCGGCTTCGACGTGCAGGTGACCGCCGTGAACGTGCTCAACGTCAAGGGCAAGCGGCGGCGGTCGGGCCGGCGCAGCCCCGGCAAGTCGCCTGACTGGAAGAAGGCGATCGTCACCCTGGCCCAGGGCGACAAGATACAGCTCTTCGAGGGCGTGTAGAGCGGAAGGATGCGCTGACGTGGCCATCAAGCAGTACAAGCCCACCTCTCCCGGCCGACGGGGGATGACCGGCTTCACCTTCGAGGAGATCACGAAGAAGAAGCCGGAGAAGGCGCTGCTGGCCCCCAAGAGCAAGCGGGCGGGCCGCAACCAGCAGGGCCGCATCACCGTGCGTCACCGGGGTGGTGGCTCCAAGCGACAGCTACGCATCATCGACTTCCGGCGTGACAAGCCGGGCGTGCCGGGCAAGGTCGCGGCCATCGAGTACGATCCCAACCGCACCGCCCACATCGCCCTCATCCACTATCGGGACGGCGACAAGCGCTACATCCTGGCGCCCGTGGGCCTGAAGGTGGGCGACATGGTGGAGTCGGGACCCGACGCGGACATCCGTCCGGGCAACGCCCTGCCCCTGCGCAACATCCCTACGGGTACCCTCATCCACAACATCGAGCTCAAGCTGGGCAAGGGCGGCCAGATCGTGCGCAGCGCGGGAGGATCCGCCCAGCTCATGGCCAAGGAGAGCGACTACAGTCTGGTGCGTCTGCCCTCGGGGGAGATGCGGCGCGTCCCCTCGGGCTGCCTGGCGACAGTAGGTCAGGTGGGCAACGTGGAGAACAGCATCATCAAGCTGGGGAAGGCCGGCCGGACGCGCTGGCGGGGGCGCCGCCCCGAGGTGCGGGGCTCCGCCATGAACCCTCGCGACCACCCGCACGGCGGCGGCGAGGGCAAGGCCCCCATAGGCATGCCCGGGCCCAAGACGCCCTGGGGCAAGCCCGCGCTGGGCCATCGCACCAGGGGCAAGAAGCCTTCCGACAGGTACATCGTGCGCAGCAGGCACAAGCAGTAGGAGCCGAGGATGTCCCGTTCGACGAAGAAGGGTCCCTTCGTAGAGCCCAAGCTGATGAAGAGGGCGCAGGCGGTGCAGCGCTCAGGCCAGCGCGTGGTCATCCGCACCTGGTCGCGGGCGTCCACCATCATGCCCGACATGGTGGGGCTGACTATCGCCATATACGACGGGCGGCGCCACGTGCCCATCTTCATCACGGAGAACATGGTCGGACACAGGCTGGGAGAGTTCGCGCCGACGCGGCACTTCCGCGGACACGGCGGCCGGTCGGAGCGGACCACGCAGGTACGGAGGCGGTAGCCGGGGATGGAGGTCAGGGCGAGCCATCGCTACGCCAGTGTGTCGCCCCGCAAGGTGCGCCTCCTGCTGGAGCACCTGCCGGGGCAGCGGGTGGAGGATGCCGTGACGATGCTGCGGTTCGTGCCCACGCCCTCCGCCCGGCTGGTGGAGAAGGTGGTGAAGTCGGCGGCGGCCAACGCGGAGAACAACTACAACATGGCGCCGGGCGCCCTCTACATCAAGACAGCCGTGGCCGGCGACGCCCGCCGCCTCAAGCGATACAAGGCGAGGGCCCGCGGTCGGGTCAGCCCCATCCTGCGGCGCACCAGCCACATCACCGTGGTGGTGGAGGAGAAGGAGGACTAGCGTGGGTCACAAGGTTCACCCTACGGGCTTCCGCCTCGGCATCATCTACGACTGGCAGAGCAGGTGGTTCGCCGATCGTGGCTACACTGCCCTCCTCCACGAGGACCTGGAGATCCGACAGTTCATCGCCAAGCACCTGGGCGATGCGGGGGTCTCGAGGGTGGAGATCGACCGCAACGCGAACCAGGTCGTCGTCACCATCCACACCGCGAAGCCGGGCATCGTCATCGGCCGGGGCGGTCAGAAGGTGGACGAACTGCGCAACCAGCTCGAGGGGCTGAGCGGCCGGCGGGTGCGGGTGAACATCCAGGAGATCCGCCAGCCGGAGATGGATGCCCACTTGGTGGCCCGGACCATCGCCGACCAGCTATCCGGGCGTGTGTCCTTCCGGCGGGCCATGAAGCAGGCCGTCAGCCGCACCATGCAGCGGGGGGCCGAGGGCATCAAGGTCATCATCGGCGGGCGCCTGGGCGGCGCGGAGATGTCCCGCCGCGAGACCGAGAAGGACGGCCGCGTGCCCCTGCACACCCTGCGTGCCGACATCGACTACGGCCACGCCGAGTCCCATACCACCTTCGGGCTGATCGGCGTCAAGGTCTGGATTTACAAGGGAGAGATCCTGCCGGAGTCCAAGGAGGAGGTGGGCGAGGCGGAAGAGGAGAAGGCCGTCGCCGAGGCGCCCTCGCCGAAGGCCGAGGCTCAGACGCCGGAGGGAGAGGCAGCCCCGGCTCCGCAGCCGGAGGCGAAGGCTGAGACGGCGAAGGC
>CAZFGZ010000003.1:16853-34287 GCA_964518585.1 uncultured Dehalococcoidia bacterium
GGCGAAGGCTGAGACGGCGAAGGCCGCAGCCCCCGCGCCGCCCGACGCGCCTGCTCCGCAGCCGGAGGCGCCATCCCCGCAGGCGGAAAAGCCCGACAAGGAGAAGGGCACGTAGGATGCTCCAGCCGAAGCGGGTCAAGTTCCGGAAGGCGCATCGAGGCCGGATGCGGGGACAGGCCGGCGCGGGCAACCAGGTATCCTTCGGCGAGTTTGGGTTGCAGTCGCTGGGCCACGCCTGGGTGGACAGCCGCCAGATCGAGGCGGCCCGGCGAGCGATCACTCACTCGGTGCGTCGTGGCGGCAAGGTGTGGATCCGCATCTTTCCGGACAGGCCGGTCACGGCCAAGCCCGCCGAGACGCGCATGGGCAGCGGCAAGGGCGCGCCCGACCACTGGGTCGCGGTGGTGAAGCCCGGCCGCATGCTCTTCGAGCTCGGCGGGGTGCGGGAGGACATCGCGCGCGAGGCGATGCGTCTGGCCTCGCACAAGCTGCCGGTGCCCACGCGCTTCGTGGGGCGGGATCAGGAGGCACGATAAGCCGTGGCCCGCAAGGACAAGCGCAAGATCGAGGAGGTACGGGCCCTCTCTGACCAGGACCTGGCGAAGGAGCTGGAGGAGGCGCATCGCCAGCTCTTCACCCTGCGCCTTCAGCTCAGCACGCGTCAGCTCAGCAACACGGCCGAGCCCAGCAAGGTGAAGCGGAAGATCTCCCGTATCAAGACGGTCCAGCAGGAGCGGGAACTCGCCGCCCTCTACCAGGCCATCTCGGCGAAGACTGAGGAAGCATAGGAGGGGCCATGCCAGGCCGACAGAAGACCCGCATCGGCACTGTGGTCAGCAACAAGATGCAGAAGACCGTGGTGGTGGCGGTCGAGGTCATGAAGCGGCATCGCCTCTACCGGAAGACGCTCCGGCGCACCAAGCGCCTGAAGGCTCACGACGAGGAGAACGCCTGTCGGCTCGGCGACCGGGTGCGCCTCGTGGAGACCCGCCCGCTGTCCCGGGACAAGCGCTGGCGGGTGGCCGAGGTTCTGGTCCGGGGCGACGTGGCCGAGGTAGCGCCGCGGGAGATCGGGCAGGAGATCATCGAAGAGATCACGGTGAAGACGAGGCCGGAAGAGGCGCCGAGGGAGGCCGCGCCGCCCGCTGAGGCGGCAGAGGCGGCCGCCGAGGAAGCGCCGCCGGAGGCTGCGGCCGAGGAGGAGGCGCCGGAAGCGGCCGCCGAGGAAGCGCCGCCGGAGGCTGCGGTCGAGGAGGAGGCGCCGGAAGCGGTCGCCGAGGAAGCGCCACCGGAGGCCGCGGCCGAGGAGGAGAAGGCCGGAGAGCCTGAGGAGCCCCCGGAGAGCGCTCCGGAGGAACCCGTCGAGGGCGAGGAGGAAGAGAAAGAAGAGTGATCCAGAAGTTCTCTCGCCTCAGGGTGGCCGATAACTCCGGCGCCCGCCAGATCATGTGCATAGAGGTGCTGGGGGGCACCCGCCGCCGCTATGCCAGGGTGGGCGACGTCATCGTGGCGAGCGTGAAGCAGGCCCAGCCCGGCGCGGCCGTGAAGAAGGGCGACGTGGTCCACGCGGTGGTGGTGCGCACGGCCAAGGGGCACAGACGGCCCGACGGAACGCACATCCGCTTCGACGAGAACGCCGCGGTGGTGCTGTCCGACCGCTACAATCCCAGGGGCACCCGCGTGTTCGGGCCGGTGGCCAGAGAGCTGCGGGAGCGCCAGTTCATGAAGATCGTTTCCCTGGCGCCGGAGGTGGTCTGAGAGATGAGCAAGATCAAGCGCGACGACTTGGTCATGGTCATGTCAGGCAGGGAGCGGGGCAAGCAGGGGCAGGTGCGGCAGGTGCTGCGCGAAGAGAATCGGGTGATCGTCCAGGGCCTGAACATGGTGAAGCGGCACAGCCGCGAGCGGACCCGCGGCACCCCGGCCGGCATCATCGAGAAGGAGGCTCCCCTGCACATGTCCAAGATCAAGCTCGTCTGCCAGGCCTGCAACAAGCCGGTGCGGCCGAGCGTCCGGGTGCGCGCCGACGGCGCCAAGGTGCGGGTGTGCCGCAAGTGCGGCGAGGACATCGACTAGGAGCACGCACATGGCCTCACGGCTGAAGGAGCTGTATCGACAAGAGGTGGTGCCGGCCCTGATGAAGGAGTTCGGCTACGCCAACGTCATGCAGGTGCCGCGTCTGCAGAAGATCGTCTTGAACATCGGCCTGGGCGAGGCGCTCCAGAACGCCCGCGCCCTGGACTCGGCCTCTGAGGACATCGCGATCATCACTGGGCAGAAGCCCATCATTACCCGGGCCAAGCGTTCCATCGCCAACTTCAAGGTGCGTGAGGGCAACCCCATCGGCGTGACGGTGACCGTTCGGGGCGAGCGCATGTACGAGCTGCTGGACCGGATGGTGAACGCAGCCTTGCCCCGCATCCGCGACTTCCATGGGGTCTCCAGCGAGGCCTTCGACGGCCGGGGCAACTTCAGCCTCGGCGTCCGGGAGCAGCTCATCTTCCCGGAGATCGACTACGACAAGGTGGACCGCATCCGTGGCCTGCAGGTGACCATCGTGACCACGGCGGGGTCCGATGAGGAGGGCAAGCGGCTTCTCCAGCTCCTGGGGATGCCGTTCAGCCTGAACTAGAGGAGGGGGGCAGAAGCAGTGGCCAAAGTGTCAATGGTGGTGAAGGCACGGCGCCCTCCCAAGTACAGGACGCGGCAGAAGAACCGCTGCAAGCTCTGCGGGCGGCCCCGGGCCTACATGCGCTACTTCGGGATCTGTCGCATCTGCTTCCGGCAGCTAGCCCTGGAGGGCAAGCTGCCCGGCGTCAAGAAATCGAGCTGGTAGACAGGAGCGAGCCGGTATCTCGGGCAGCTGAAGGGCATGAGCAGGAGAGAGCAGCCGTGAGCATGACCGACCCCATCGCCGACATGCTGACCAGGATCCGTAACGGGGTGGCGGCCAGGCATGAGTACGTCAATATCCCCGCCTCCAAGTTGAAGGTCGCCATCGCCCAAGTGCTCAAGGAGGAGGGCTTCATCAAGGGCTACGAGATGCATGAGGAGGGCAGCCGCCGCCTGATGCGCCTGCATCTGAGCTACACCGGCAAGAGGGAGCCGGTGCTCAGCGGCCTCCGGCGGGTCAGCAAGCCGGGCCTCCGTGTCTACGTTCAAAAGCGGGAGATCCCTCGGGTCTACGGGGGCCTGGGCATCGCCGTTTTGTCCACCCCTCAGGGGGTGATGACCGGCCAGCAGGCCTGGCGTCGCAGCATCGGCGGCGAGATCCTCTGCTACGTGTGGTAAGGGCGGAGAAATGTCCAGAATAGGAAAGCAGCCCATCGCCATCCCTCCCCAGGTGGAGGTGCGCATCGAGGGCTCGCGGGTGAGCGTGAAGGGCCCCAAGGGCGAGCTGTCGCGCGAGTTCGACCCGGCGATGGGCGTCCGTCTCGAGGATGGGCGGCTCCTGGTCACACGCCCCAGCGACGGGCCCCGGCATCGCGCCCTCCACGGGCTGACGCGTAGCCTCATCGCCAACATGGTGCAGGGCGTGAGCGAGGGGTTCACCAAGACGCTGGAGCTGCATGGGGTGGGCTATCGCGCCCAGCAGCAGGGGCCCAAGGTGCAGCTATCGCTGGGCCTCTCCCACACCGTGGAGGTGACGCCTCGGGAGGGGGTCACCCTGGAGGTGGAGGGGACCGGTCGCATCCACGTCAGGGGCATCGACAAGGAGATGGTGGGCCAGGTGGCCGCCGAGATCCGGCGGAAGCGCCCCCCCGAACCCTACAAGGGGAAGGGTATTCGGTACCAGGGCGAGTACGTGCGGCGCAAGGCGGGCAAGGCGGGCAAGGCGTTGCGCTAGTAATGTCATGAAGAAGACGAAGACGGCACAAGCGGCCCGGATCAGACGCCACAAGCGGGTGCGCCGCAAGGTGAGGGGCAGCGCGGAGCGCCCCCGCCTCTGCGTCTTTCGGAGCCTCTCGCACATCTATGCGCAGGTCATCGACGATGATGCCGGTCGCACTCTGGTCGCCGCCTCGGATCTGGAGCCGGAGGCTCGCTCACACGTGGACGGCAAGACCAAGAGCGAGGCGGCTAAGGTGGTCGGGGATCTGGTGGGGAAGCGGGCCGTCGAACGCGGGATCGGCCAGGTGGTGTTCGACCGGGGTGGCTACAAGTACCACGGGCGGCTCAAGGCCCTGGCCGATGCGGCCCGCGAGGCTGGTCTGAGGTTCTAAGGGGGGTCCATGTTTAGTCGCACGCCAGCGGAAGGGGCCGAGGGCCGGGAGCCCGAGCTCACCGAGAAGGTCGTGTACATCAACCGGGTCGCTAAGGTGGTGAAGGGTGGCCGCCGCTTCAGCTTCAGCGCTCTGGTGGTGGTGGGCGACGGCCAGGGGCGCGTGGGCGCCGGCCTGGGCCGTGCCAATGAGGTGCCCGAGGCCATCCGCAAGGGCTCGACCATCGCCCGCACGAACCTCATTCAGGTGCCCATGGTGGGCACAACCATCCCGCGTGAGCTGCTGGCCCAGTTCGGCGCGGCTAAGGTGCTCATGAAGCCGGCCTCGCCCGGCACGGGGATCATCGCCGGCGGCGGCGTGCGAGCGATCATGGACGTCGCAGGCGTCAGGGACATCCTCGCCAAATCGCTGGGGAGCCAGAACGTCATCAACGTGGTGAAGGCGGCCATGAAGGGGCTGTCCGAGCTGAAGGACCCCAAGGTGGAGCTGGCGCGACGCCGGGCGGCCTCCGCTGCCCCGGCGGCAGCCAAGGCGCCCAGCGAATCGACGGAGGGGGCCGGTGGCGAAGCTTAGGATCACCTGGAAGAAGAGCGCCATCGGCTACGGGCTGGACCAGAAACGCACGATCCGCGCCCTGGGGCTGCGACGCCTGGGGCAGAGCGTGGTGCATGGCGACTCTTCGACGGTGCGTGGTATGATACATAAAGTTCGGCACCTTGTCTCGGTCGCCGAGGAGGCCGGGTAGGGCGTAGTTATGCTCCAACATGAGCTAAAGCCCCCTGTGGGGTCGCGAGGTAGGCGCAAGAAGGTAGGCCGCGGCAATGCCAGCGGCCACGGCACCTATTCGGGCCGCGGCATGAAGGGGCAGAAGTCTCGCAGCGGCGGGAAGCTGCGCGTCGGGTTCGAGGGCGGCCAGAACCCCCTCATCCGGCGCATGGCCCGCAAGCGAGGCTTCACGAACAGGTTCCGCGTGGAGTATTCGGAGGTGAACGTGGGCTCCCTGGCCCGCTTCGAGCAGGGCAGCGAGGTGACGCCCGAATCGCTCAGAGAGGCGGGCATGGTGAAGACTCTTCGCCGGCCTATCAAGATCCTGGGCGAGGGTGAGCTGGGGGTGACTCTGACCGTGCGCGCTCACAAGTTCTCGGCCAGCGCGCGGCAGAAGATCGAGGCGGCGGGCGGGAGCGCGCTGGAGGTGGGCGATGGCGCTGGCGACTAGGGCCCAGCAGCAGATCGGCCGTCCCCGCCTGGTGCAGGCGGTGGTCGATGCCTTCCGGCAGCCGGATGTGCGCCGGAAGCTGCTCTTCACCATCGCCATGCTGGTGGTGTTCCGCTTCGTGGCCCACGTGCCCATTCCCGGGGTCCAGAAGGACCTAATCGAGGGAGCGTTCGAGAACAACGCCTTCCTGGGCTTCCTGAACCTGTTCAGCGGGGGCGCCCTGCGCAACCTGAGCGTGGCTGCTTTGGGCGTGTACCCCTACATCACCGCATCGATCGTTATGCAGCTCCTGGTGCCCATGGTGCCTGCCCTGCAGCAGCTTCAGCGGGAGGGCGAGCAGGGGCGCAACAGGGTCGAGCTCTACACGCACTGGCTTGCGGTGCCCATGGCCGTCGTTCAGGGCTACAGCCAGCTCATCATCCTGGAGAACGCCGGCGTGGTGCGCCAGGTGGGGCTGACCGGCAGCGATGCCCTGCCTACCCTGGCCGCCATCTGCTCCCTGACGGCGGGCACCATGTTCCTGGTGTGGCTGGGCGAGCTCATCACTGAGAACGGCATCGGCAACGGGGTCTCCCTCATCATATTCGGAGGCATCGTGGCCGGCCTGCCCACGCTGCTGCCGAAGGTGGCGGGCTCGCAGGTGGGCGGGCTCGGCATCTTCATGGTGCTGGGCATGGGCCTGCTGCTGCTGGGGTTCATCGTGTTCTTCCAGGAGGCGCAGCGGCGCATCCCGGTGCAGTACGCGCGCAGCGTGTTCCGCAGCGGGCGCATGTACCGGCAGTCCGGTCAGACTCACATCCCCCTGCGGGTGAACACGGCGGGGATGATCCCGCTGATCTTCGCCTTCTCGATGATGATCTTCCCGTCGGCGATAGCCACCTTCGTGCGCGACTCGACGGATGCGGCGTGGTTGCAGGACGTGTCGCAGCTCGTCATCGACTGGTTCGACCCGCGAAGCGGCGCCTTCATCGCCTTCGTCTTCATCCTGGTGGTCATCTTCACCTTCTTCTACACGCTGGTGATATTCCAGCAGCAGAACCTGGCGGAGAACCTCCAGAAACAGGGCGGGTTCATCCCGGGCATACGACCGGGACGCCCGACAGCCGAGTACATCATGCGGGTGCTCATCCGCATCACCTGGGGTGGCGCCATCTTCCTGGGGATCGTGGCCATTATCCCCTACACGGCGACCCGGTTCACGAACGTGCAGTCCCTCACCCTCAGCAGCACCGGGCTGCTGATCGTGGTGGGCGTGGTGCTCGATACGATGCGGCAGCTCGAGGCCCAGCTCATGATGCGGGACTACGAGGGGTTCATTCGCTAGGAGGAGACGGGGCTCTTGTATCTTATCCTCCTGGGTCCGCCGGGAACGGGCAAGGGCACGCAGGCGGACAGTATCACCGAGAGGCTGGGCTGGCCCCACATCTCCACGGGGGAGATGATGAGACAGGCCGCGCGGGAGGGGACGGAGCTGGGCAGGAAAGTCAAGACCTACATGGACCAGGGCCAGCTCGTCCCGGACGAGCTGACCATCCAGATGCTCCTGGAGCGGATCGCCCAGCCCGATAGCCGGCAGGGCTTCATCCTGGATGGCTATCCGCGGAACCTGGAGCAGGCCAGGGCGCTGGATGAGGCCCTGGCGGCGGAGGGCAAGAGCATCGACAAGGCCCTGTACATCGGGGCCTCCGATGAGGAGATCATCGCCAGGCTGACGGGGCGCTGGCTGTGTCCGGATTGCGGTGCCGTCTACCACGAGCGCCACAATCCGCCGGCGCAGCCGGGCCGCTGCGACCGCTGCGGCGGCTCCCTGTACCAGCGGGACGACGACCGGCCGGAGACAGTGCGCCGCCGCCTGGAGCTGCAGCGCGTGCCGCAGGACCTGCTGGAGCACTACCGGGGCGCCGGCAGGCTGGTGGAGGTGGACGGCGAGCAGGAGATGGAGGCGGTAACCCGCGACCTGCTGGCGGCCCTTGGGGTAGCGGAGCGCGCCTGAACCGTGAGGAGGTCGGGGCCAGAGAGAGGCTCATGCCGATCATCATCAAGTCCGACGAGGAGATCGCCATCATGCGGGAGGCCGGTCGCGCCGTCGGCGAGGTGCTGGAGATACTGGCCGGGGAGATCAGGCCGGGGCTGGTCTTGAAGGAGTTGGACAGCATCGTAGAGCGGGAGTTCGACAAGCGCGGCGTCGTGCCGACCTTTCTCGGCTACCATGGCTACCCCGCCAGGGTGTGCGTATCGGTGAACGAGGAAGTGGTTCACGGGATTCCCGGCGAGCGGGTGCTGCAGGAGGGCGAGATCGTCAGCATGGACCTGGGGGCCACGCACAAGGGCTTCGTGGGCGACGCCGCCCTTACCGTGGGTGTGGGCAAGATCAGCCCGGAGGCGGAGCGGCTCATCGCCGTGACCAGGGAGGCTTTGGAGAGAGGCATCCGGGCGGCCCGGGCGGGCGCCCGCCTGGGCCAGGTCTCCCACGCCATCCAGACCTGCGCCGAGTCGCAGGGCTTCTCGGTGATCCGGGAGTACGTGGGACACGGGGTGGGCCGCCAGATGCACGAGGAGCCGCAGGTGCCCAACTTCGGGTCGCCCGACCGGGGACCCGTCCTGCGTCAGGGCATGGTGATCGCCCTGGAGCCCATGGTGAGCGCGGGCGACTGGCACACCAAACGCCACGACGACAACTGGACCGTGAGCACCCTCGATGGGAGCCTGTCGGCCCACTTTGAGCATACTATCGCTATCACCGATAGCGAGGCGCAGATTCTGACCTTACCGTAGAATAGCCACGGCGGGGAGGTGACAGGCCGCAGCAGGTTATGCCGAAGAAAGACAGCATCGAAGTCGAGGGGCTGGTCAAGGAACCGCTGCCCAACGCCATGTTCAAGGTGGAGCTGCCCAACGGGCACCAGGTTCTGGCGCATATCTCGGGCAAGATCAGGCTCCACTTCATCAAGATTCTGCCGGGCGATCGGGTGCTCGTGGAGCTCTCGCCCTACGACCTGAATCGCGGTAGGATTACGTACCGATTCAAGTGAGCGTCCGCCGCCCCGGGCGGTGGAACGGGGAAGGAAGGCCGTGAAGGTACAAGCATCCGTCAAGCCGCGCTGTGAGAAGTGCAAGGTGATCCGTCGCCACGGGGTGGTCATGGTCATCTGCCAGAACCCCAAGCACAAGCAGCGGCAGGGCTAGCCAGGAGGGGGAGAACATGGCGCGTATCGCAGGGGTGGACATCCCGAGGGACAAGCGGGTGGAGGTCTCTCTCCGCTACATCTACGGTATCGGGCCCGCTGCGGCCCGCCGCATCCTGGCCCAGACTCAGGTCGCCCCGGCCACGAAGGTGCGTGACCTCACCGATGAGGAGGTGACCCGCATCCGCGAGACCATCGACCGGGGCTACATGGTGGAGGGCGACCTGCGCCGCGACATCCGCCAGAACATCCAGCGGCTCATCGAGATCAACTGCTATCGGGGCATGCGGCACCGCCGTGGTCTGCCCGTGCGAGGGCAGCGCACGCGCACCAACGCCCGCAACAAGCGTGGCATGCGCAGGACGGTGGCCGGCAAGCGTCGATCCGTGTCCAAGAAGTAAGAAACGGCGAGGTAGCATGGCAGAGCGAAAAGCCAAAGGGAGAGCCAAGCGGCGGGAACGCAAGTCGGTGCCCAGGGGTCGGGCCTACGTCCAGTCCACCTTCAACAATACCCAGATCACCCTGACCGACCCCAACGGCAACGTCGTCGCCTGGAGCAGTGCAGGCACAGCCGGCTTCAAGGGCTCTCGCAAGAGTACGCCCTATGCGGCCCAGCTCGCCGCAGAGCAAGCGGCCAAGAGAGCCATGGAGCACGGCATGCGTCAGGTGGATGTCTTCGTGCGAGGGCCCGGCAGCGGCCGCGAGGCCGCCATCCGCTCCCTTCAGGGGGCGGGCCTGTCCATCCTGAGCATCCGCGATATCACGCCTATCCCCCACAACGGCTGCCGTCCGCCCAAGCGGAGGCGCGTATAGGGGCGAAGGCCCACCGCACTCATTGGAGGTGTAATGGCCCGATACACTGAAGCGGTCTGCCGGTTGTGCCGGCGATACGGCGATAAGCTCATGCTGAAGGGCGAGCGCTGCATGGGCCCCAAGTGCGCCATGGAGCGGCGGCCTATGCCCCCGGGGCAGCGCCCGGCCCGCCGCCGCAGGATCTCCGACCGCGCGCTCCAGCTCCGCGAGAAGCAGAAGGCCCGCTTCGTCTATGGGGTGATGGAGCGGCAGTTCCGCCGCTACTACCGGGAGGCCATACGCCGCTCCGGTGTTACCGGCGAGAACCTCCTGCGCCTGCTGGAGATGCGCCTGGACAACGTGGTCTACCGCATGGGCTTCGCCGAGTCGCGTTCCCAGGCGCGCCAGCTCGTCCGCCACGGCCACCTCGTCCTGAACGGCCGCAAGACCGACGTCCCGTCGTGCGCCGTGAAGGTGGGCGATGTGGTAGGATGGGTATCGTCCCGAGCGAACAGTGAGTACTACAAGATGGCCAAGGAGGCCATCGCGGGGAAGCATATCCCTGAGTGGCTGAGCGTGGACGCCAGCCAGATGACAGGTCGCGTCGTGGCCTTCCCCGCCCTGGCGGAGATGGAGGCCAAGTTCGACCCTGCAGTCATCGTTGAGTTCTACTCGCGCTAGCGCGTTGAGGGTCGTCCAGGAGGGCGGTTGTCGCCCTGGTAGGGCCTGAGGAGGATTCCGTTGAACGACGTGGAGTCCACCCACATCGAGATAGAAGAGGATTCCGAGTTCTACGGCCGGGTGGTGGCCCAGCCCTTGGAGCCGGGCTTCGGCCTCACTTTGGGCAATGCCCTGCGCCGGGTGCTCCTGAGCTCGCTGCCGGGGGCCGCGGTCACCTCCGTGCGCATCGAGGAGGTAGAGCACGAGTTCTCCACGATCCCTCACATGAAGGAGGACACCACCGAGTTCCTCCTCAACCTCAAGGAGCTCCGTCTGCGGCCCCTCTCCTCAAGGCCCGCCAAGATGTATCTGGAGGCCAGCGGCGAGGGCGAGGTGAAGGCTGATCATATCGAGGCCGTGGCCGACTATGAGATCGTCAACCCGGACCTCCACCTGGCCACGCTGGAGGCGCCGGAGGCCCACCTTAGCGTGGAGCTGAACGTGGAGACGGGCCGCGGCTACGTGCCCGCCGGCCGGACCGACGGAATGCCCATAGGTGTCATCCCCGTCGATGCCGTGTTCACTCCGGTGCGCAAGGTTGACTACAGTGTGGAACACACCCGCGTTCGCCAGATGACCAACTACGACAAGCTCACCCTGGAGGTGTGGACCGACGGAACGATCGGGGCCGTCGAGGCGGTCAGCCAGAGCGCCGACATCCTCCTCGCCCAACTGACCATGTTCAGCCAGCTGGGCAAGCCGGAGCCGCCCATGGTGGAGCGGGGCCTGGGCATCGGCCAGGCCTTGCCGTCGGACCGCTACAACACTGCCATCGAGGATCTCAACCTCTCCGTCCGCGCCTACAACTGCCTCAAGCGCAGCGGCCTCATGACCGTGGGGCAGGTGCTGGAGAAGAGTGAGGACGAATTGCTGGCCCTGCGCAACTTCGGCCGCAAGTCCTACGACGAGTTGACGGCAAAGCTCATCGAGTTCGGCTACCTCCAGCCGGAGGGCGAGGAGGAGGAGGCCCTCCCCGAGGGCGTGGAGGCGCCCCCCCTGGCCGAGACCGAGGGAGAGGACCTGGGCCCCCTGGGCGCGGCGCTCATCGAGGCCCTGCGCGAGGCGGGCGAGGAAGCGCCGCGTTTGCCCAGTAAAGAGGAAGAGGAGTAGGCGGCCCCTCCGGCCGGGGACATGAGGCATCGAGTCGCCCGCAGAAAGCTCAATCGGCCCACCGACCACCGGCTGGCCATGCTGCACAATCTGGTCAAGGACCTCCTGCACCACGAGAGCCTGCGCACGACCGAGGCCAAGGCCAAGGAGGTGCGCAGCCTGGCGGAGAAGGTCATCACCCTGGGCAAGGACGGTGACCTCCATGCCCGTCGGCAGGCCCTCAAGGTGGTTCGGGACACCGGCGTGGTAAGGAAGCTGTTCGAGGAGATCGGCCCCCGCTACGCGGGCCGCAGCGGTGGCTATACGCGCATCATCAAGCTGGGCCCTCGCTTGGGCGATGGAGCGCCCATGGCGCAGCTAGAGTTGGTGGGCGAACGGTAGGGCGTGGCCGGTGACGAAGGGGCGGGGCGCCCTCCGCGGCGCCTGGCCCTGGTGCTGGAGTACGACGGGACCCGCTACTGCGGCTCCCAGTATCAGAAAAACGCCCCTAGCATCCAGGCGGAGCTGGAGGCGGCCCTTACCAAACTAACAGGTGAACGCCTGCGGGTGGCCCTGGCCGGCCGGACCGACGCCGGGGTGCACGCCAGAGGGCAGGTTGCGTCGTTCGCTACCTGCTCTCAGCACGAGGCGGACGTCTTCGTGCGGGGGCTGAACCACTGGCTGCCCGCGGACATCGCCGTGCGAAGGGCGGTCGAGGTGCCAGCGGCCTTCGACCCGCGGCGCCACGCCTGCGGTCGCCACTACCGCTACACTGTGCACAACGCCCGTGAGCGGTCGCCGCTGTGGCGGCAGCGGGCCTGGCACGTGGGGGTGGACCTGGACGTCGAGGCGATGCGGCGGGCCGCCGCTTCCCTGCCGGGTCGGCGGGACTTCGCGGCCTTCGCCGGGCCGCTTCCCGGCCGGGAGGGCAGCACCATACGCACGCTGCAGCGGTGCGAGGTGGCGCGTCGGGCGCCCCTCATCACGCTGGACATGGAGGCCGATGCCTTCCTGCCCCACCAGGTGCGGCGCACGGTGGGCGCGCTGGTGGAGGTAGGACGGGGGAGGCGGACACCTGAGGAGTTCGAGGCACTGCTTCAGGCGGCCAGGCCCGCCTCGGCGGGGCCGGCGGCGCCGGCCCACGGGCTCTGCCTGATGCGGGTGAGCTACCCGGACCTGGACCTGTTACCGATGGACTGTACATGAAGACATACACCCTGAAAGCCGGAGAGATCGAGCGGCGCTGGCACGTGGTGGACGCGGAGGGTCGGCCGCTGGGGCGGCTGGCCTCGCACGTGGCCACACTGCTGCGGGGCAAGCACCGCCCTACCTATACGCCGTACATGGACAACGGCGACTTCGTGGTGGTGGTCAACGCCGCTAAGGTGAAGGCGACCGGGAGGAAGCTCGACCAGAAGACCTACTACCGCCACTCGGGCTACCCGGGCGGGCTGAAGGAGACCAGCCTGGAGAGCATGCTGGAGAGGTACCCGGCCCGTGTCATCGAGCACGCGGTGAAGGGCATGCTGCCCCACAATCGGCTGGGCCGGAGCCTGCTGCGTCACCTCAAGGTGTACGCGGGCCCCGACCACCCCCACGAGGCCCAGGTGAACGCCGGTCGCAGGAAGAAGAAGGCGGCGGCAGGGCAGGAAGGGGCCGAGCCGGTCGAGACGAACAGCGCGTAGTTGGTCGAGGAGAGAGGCGTGGATCAGCAGTACTACCATGGCACAGGACGGCGGAAGACCGCCGTGGCGAGGGTACGGCTCTACCCCGGGACGGGCGCGCTCGTCGTGAACGGCAAGCCCTACGAGGAGGTGTTCACCCGTCCCTTGCATCGAGACACCCTGCTCGAGCCGCTACGGGTGACCGAGACGCAAGACAAGTTCAACGTCCAGGCCAAGGTCGCCGGGGGCGGCATCGGCGGCTGGGCCGGGGCCATCGCCCACGGCACCGCCCGCGCCCTCGTGAAGGCCGACGAGGGCCTGCGGGCCACCCTCAAGAAGCGGGGCTTCCTCACCCGCGACGCCCGCGAGAAGGAGCGCAAGAAGTACGGGCTCAAGCGGGCCCGCAAGGCGCCCCAGTACACCAAGCGCTAGCCGCGGCGCCCCCCTTCATCTCGCTGTTGACGGCCCAAGGGCCTGGCTGCTACCGTCTTGGCGTGTCAGCGTCGGAGCGTGAGCGCGCCGAAGGGCGGCCGGCGCGGGCTATTGGGGGGAACGCGATGAGCGAGATGACGACGCACGAACGCATCAGCCGGATGTACGAGCACCGCGAGGCCGACCGCGTTCCGCTCTTCGAGACGGCATGGGGGCCAACGGTGGAGCGCTGGCGTCGCGAGGGCCTGGGCGAGGGTAACTACTTCGACTACTTCGGGCTCGACCGGGTGAGGCGCGTGCAGGTGGACAACTCGCCCTGCTTTCCCTCGTCCGTGCTGGAGGACACCGACGACCACACGGTGTTCACCAACGGATGGGGCGCGACCATGCGATACCTGAAGCACGACGGGTCGCTGGCGGCGTTCGACGCCGTAGTCAAGACACCGGACGACTGGCTCAAGGCGAAGGAGCGGATGACCCCGAGCGACGATCGCGTCCCGTGGGACTACCTGCGGGAGAGATGGCCGCGCTGGCGAGAGAAGGGCGCCTGGATCGTGGGCGTGGGCTGGTTCGGCTTCGACGTCACCCACGCCTTCTTCATCGGCACCGAGCGCCACCTGATGGCACTGGCGGAGAATCCCGAGTGGTGCGTGGACATGTGGCGTACCCAGCAGGACCTGTGCCTCACCCTCCTCGACAGGGTGTGGGATGCGGGCTATCACTTCGACGAGCTCCACTGGCCCGACGACATGGGCTACACGCTGAGCCAGTTCTTCTCACTGAAGACGTACCGCCAGTACCTGAAGCCCATCCATCAGAGGGCCATCGAGTGGGCGCACGCCAAGGGCATCCCGGCCTACCTGCATTCCTGCGGCGACATCAGGCCCTTCATCCCCGACCTGGTCGAGATGGGCCTGGACGCCCTGAACCCGCTCGAGGTCAAGGCGGGGGTGGACCCGCTGGCCCTCAAGCGCGAGTTCGGCGACAAGCTGCTTCTCCACGGCGGCTTCAACGCAGTCCTGTGGGGCGAGGTGGAGGCGATGGAGGCGGCGGTCCGCGAGAACCTGCCGGTCCTGATGGAGAACGGGGGCTACATCTTCGCCACCGACCACTCCACTCCGTCCAACGTCAGCCTGGAAGCCTTCAAACGGATAGTGGGCGTCGTCAAAGAGGTGGGGCGGTACTAGCACGAGCGGGCCCCGCCCTTCTCCTGGCCCCAGCGATTCGCTCCTGCTACACTCGCTGCCGAGGCCGTTCGGCATAGCGATCAGCAGGGAGAGGACCCATGGTCAAGGCCGCCAACCGCATCGTCGAGCTGGCCGGCGACGCCGTCCCCATCTTCGCCGATCCCCAGCGCGAGTACTCTCACGTCGCCCGCCTCCGCCGCTACCGCCGCATCGAGGGTGGCGCCCGCTTCGTCGTCCTCACGAATGAGGACGAGGAGCTGATCCTCGATCTGCGCTTCGTCGCCCCGCAGGTGCTGCGCGTGCGCCTCTACCGGCCGGGCGAGGAGCCGCCCCCGACCTCGCCCATGCTCGTCGAGCGGGCCCGCCGGGCGCCGAAGGTGGCCGTGCGCTCCGCCGCGGGCACCGTCACGCTGACGACCTCCGCGCTGGAGGTGCAGGTGAATCGCGAGCCGTTCGGGTACGGCGTCTTCGACCGGCGGGATCGCAGGGTCTTCGCCCAGCAGGTGGCGGACTACGCGCTGCGGGCCTTCGTGGCGTTTCCCCTCGGCTATTCGCGGGACGCCGAGGGGCGTGCGGCCTTCCACGAGAGCTTCGAGCTGGAGCCGGACGAGCACCTCTTCGGCCTCGGCGAGCATTTCGGCCCGCTCGACAGGCGGGGCCAGCGCCTCATCTCCTGGTCCCGCGACCCCTTGCTCACGAATACCACGAGCCTCACCTACCTGAACGTTCCCTTCCTCCTGAGCAGCTGCGGCTACGGCGTCTTCGTCCACCACGCCAGCAAGATCGTCTACGAGCTGGGGTTTCCCTCGACGATCGCCGGCTCCTTCCGGGTCGAAGACCCCTACCTGGACTACTTCGTCATCTACGGGCCCGGCCCCAAGCAGATCCTGGCCCGCTACGCGGACCTCACGGGTCGCGCCCCGGTCCCGCCGCTCTGGTCCTTCGGCGTGTGGATGTCTCGCTGCCGCTATGAGAACCGCCCGGAGGTCGAGCGCGTGGTGGAGCGGATGCGGGAGCTGGGCATCCCAATGGACGTGGTGCATCTCGACCCCACCTGGCTGGCCGTGCGCAGGCACCGCCTGCTCGACGGCTGCGACTTCGAGTGGAACCACGAGGACTTCCCCGACCCCGAGGGCCTCGTCCGCTGGCTGGCCGAGCGCGGCGTCAAGCTCTCGCTCTGGGAGAACCCCTACGTCTACAGGGACACGGAGATGTTCCGCGAGGGCGTGGAGAACGGCTACTTCGCCCGCTCGCCCGACGGCCGGCCGTCCCCGTCGCAGGACAACCCCTCCGAGAACGTGGTGACCGACTTCACCAACCCGGAGGCCGTCCGCTGGTGGCAGGACAAGCATCTGCCGCTGCTGCGCATGGGCGTCGCCACCTTCAAGACCGACTACGGCGAGGGCGTCCGGCCCGATGCCCTCTTCGCCGACGGCCGCAGCGGCGCCCAGGTTCACAACCTCCTCCCGCTCCTCTACAACCGCGCCGTCTTCGAGGTCATCCGCCAGGAGCGCGGCGAGGCCATCGTCTTCGGCCGCTCCGGCTATGCGGGCTCTCAGCGCTACCCCATCAACTGGACCGGCGACGCCCAGTGCACCTTCGGGGGCATGGCGGGCGCCCTGCGCTCGGGCCTCAGCCTGAGCCTCTCCGGAATCGCCTTCTGGAGCCACGACATCGGCGGCTTCGCGAGCACGCCGTGGTTCGATCTCCCCGACCCGACGCTCTACATCCGCTGGGCGCAGTTCGGCCTCCTCTCGTCGCACTCGCGCTTTCACGGCGTCCGCCCGCGCGAGCCCTGGGAGTTCGGCGACGACGCGGTGCGCATCGTCCGCGACTTCGCCCGCCTGCGCTATCGCCTCCTCCCGTACCTGTGGGCCTGGGCGCACGAGGCGAGCCGCTCGGGCGTGGCCGTGGTCCGGCCCATGTACCTGGAGTTCCCGGACGACCCCTACACGCCCCACCTGGACCACCAGTACATGCTGGGACCCTCGCTGCTTGTGGCGCCGGTGCTCAACGAGGAAGGTCGCTGCCGGGTCTATCTCCCCGCCGGCCGCTGGTACGACTTCTGGGACGGCTCGGCGCTGGAGGGCCCGTGCCACCTCGACCTCTCCGTCCCCCTCGACCGCATCCCCCTCTACGTGCGGGACGACTCCATCATCCCCTTCGCGCCGGAGCAGGACTTCGTGGGCCAGCGGCCCTGGGACCGGCTGCGGCTCGACGTGCGCGTGGGCTCGCGGGCGCAGCTCTCGCTGCGCGCTCCCGAGGGCCGCGTCGAGGCGAGCGCGCAGCGCACTCGCGGAGGCGTGCGCCTCGACCTGCGCGCCTCCGGCCAGCGCATCGAGGTGCGCCTCCTGGAGCCGGCGAGGGTGAAGAGGGTGACGTTCTCAGGCGCGGCGGAGAAGGCGCGCTGGCGTCAGACCCGCCGCGCCGCCGTCATCGAGCTCACCCTCCGCGGCCGGGCGAGGGTGGAGGTGAGGGTGTGAGGCCGCTACGGTCGCTAGCCTGAACCTGCGTCTGACTCCACCTCTGTGTTCTCCTGGTCATTGCTGGACCGGGTAGCATGCCGCTCCACGCATCCTTGCCATCTCCCACGACGAGGTATATGATGAGGTGCCTGCATCGTCGTGAAGGCCAGTTACCGACGCGAGGCGTCCCGGGACGCATCGAGGTCATGAGATGTCTGAGCCTACGAGCAAGCAGATGCGAAAAGGAGCGCGGCAGTCACGGGACGGACCGGAGCCCAGTCGCATCGGGGGAGACCGAGAAGATTATGGATGAGACTCGTCCTCTGCGCACCGTAAGCGACCTTGTTCCCGGGGATCACGCCTGTTGTTTCCAAGAGACGGAAGAAGAGCGCCAGGCTACTGTCGCGCCCTTCTTGCGTCAAGGGCTGGAGCGGGGCCACAAAGTAGGCTACATCGTGGAT
>CAZFGZ010000004.1:0-34018 GCA_964518585.1 uncultured Dehalococcoidia bacterium
AGCCTGAGGAGAAGGTGGTGGTCTTCACCTGCAACTGGTGCTCCTACCCCGGCGCCGACCAGGCGGGCATCGAGAAGATCCAGTATCCGCCTTCGAGCCGCATCATTCGCACCATGTGTTCAGCGCGCATCGAGGAGGAATTTGTCGCCCGCGCCTTCGAGAAGGGAGCGGCGGCAGTCCTAATCACTGGCTGCCGCCTGACCGCGAGCGGCGGCTCCGACTGCCATTACAACTACGCCAACGAGCACACCAAGAAGCGCTTCGAGTTCTGGCAGCGCAAGTTCACCCGCCAGGGCATCGAGCCCGAGCGGCTCCAGCTTCATTGGAACTCGGCGTCCGAAGGCAAGGAGTGGGCCGCCAAGATGCGAGAGATGGACGAGGTGGTTCAGAACCATGCGCGCAAACTAGCCGAAGGAGTGGCCAGTGGTGAGTCAAGCAGCTGAAAGCCTCCTCCTGGAGGACAAAACCTGGGAACGGTTCGATAAGGCGACGGGAGGCGCGGCGGCTCCCTGCTACCAGTGCGGGGTGTGCACGGCCATCTGCCCATGGGGGCTGGTGAAAGGGGAGACTGTCAGCATCCGGAAGATGGTCCGTCAGGCCCAGCTAGGGCTGCCCGGCTGGACAGACGACCTCTGGCTCTGCACCACCTGCCTGTGGTGCGTAAGTCGCTGCCCTCACGAGGTGGACATCGCGAAGACCCTCCTCGGCTTGCGCCAGCTAGCCTGGAAGGAGCGGGAAGTGCCGCACGGGCTGCCCTCCCTGATGTGGGACGTCTACCGCGACGGCAATCCCTGGGCGCGGCCCCCTTCGGAGCGGACGGCTTGGGCCAAGGGTCTGGAGCTGAAGGACTTCGCGCCCAGCCAGGACATCCTCTTCTACGTGGGTTGCACGGGCTCCTATGACCCCCGCATTCAGAAGGTGGTGCGCGCGCTCGTCGGTATCCTCGGAACAGCCAACGTCGACTTCGGCGTGCTCGGCGACCGAGAACCGTGCTGCGGCGACCCCGTACGGGAGTCTGGCAACTGGGCGTACGCCGAGAAGATGATCGACGATAACGTGGCCCTCTTCCGTGAACTCGGCGTGGGCACCCTGGTAACGGTCTCGCCCCACTGCTACGACATGTTCAAGAACTACCACACCGGCGTGGGAGAGGCCTTCCGTCCCCTTCACTACAGCCAGTACCTGGCGGAACTGGTGGCCGAGGAGAAGCTCAAGTTCGAGAATGAGCTGCCCCTCACCGTCACCTTCCATGACCCCTGCTACCTGGCCCGCCACAACAATGAAACCGAGGCGCCGCGCAAGGTGCTCAGCGCTATCACCGGCCTCACCCTGGTAGAGATGCCCCGCAGCGGTATCGACACCCTGTGCTGCGGCGGCGGCGGCGGCCGCATGTGGCAGGAGACCCTGCCCGGCGAGCGCTTCTCCGACCTTCGGGTGGCCGAGGCGGCCGAAACCGGCGCCGACATCCTGGTGACGGCCTGCCCGCACTGCATCTCCTGCCTGGAGGACAGCCTGGCCGGCGCCGACACGGCTATGCGCGTTATGGATCTGGCGGAGGTCGCAGCCGCCGCCCTCGGACTCGTGCCCGCGCCTCAGGCGCGACAACCTGCGGGAGCGACGACATGAATGACATACAACCCTACGGAGCTGCCGATGGCAGCGGGCTCTGGGTCTTCCTGGAGCACGAGGAGGGGGAGCTGGTTGGTGTCTCCCTGGAGCTCCTCGGCAAGAGCCGCGAACTGGCCGACCGCCTGGGCACGCCACTCACGGGGCTCCTGCTGGGCCATCAGGTGCGCCCTCTGGCGGACCAGGCCTTCGCTGCAGGCGCGGACCAGGTGCTGCTGGCCGACGATCCTGACCTGGCCCTCTACAACACCGAGCCCTACACCAGGGTTGTCTCGGAGGTCATAGCCGAGCGCAAGCCGTCCATCTTCCTGCTGGGCGCCACCCCCGACGGCCGCGACCTGGCCGGTCGCCTGGCCGTTCGTGTCAGTACCGGCCTCACGGCCGACTGCACGGGCCTGGATGTGGACCCCGAGAGCGGCCTGCTGAAGGGCGACGTGGTGGGCTTCGGCGGAGGCATCGTGGCGACCATCCTTTGCCCGGACATGCGTCCCCAGATGGCTACGGTCCGGCCCGGAATCTTCCCCACCCCCGAACTCGCTCCCGACCGCAAGGGGACGCTGGAGGAGATCCCCGTGCGCATCCGCGAAGAGGACAAGCGGGTGAAGATACTCGAGCGGGTCACCGCCGCCGGCCTTGACATCACCAAGGCGCCCTGCATCGTGGCGGCCGGCCGGGGCATCCGCGGCGAGCTCTCGATGATCGAGGAGCTGGCACGGCTCTTCGGCGGCGAGATTGGCGCCACCCGAGTCGCCTGCGACGAGGGCTGGCTCGAGCGCGACCGGCAGATCGGGCAGACCGGCGTCGTCACCCGGCCCAAGCTGGCCATCTGCTGCGGCATCAGCGGCGCCATCCACTTCACCGTGGGCATTGAGGACGCGGAGACGGTCGTCGCCATCAACACGGACGAGGAAGCTCCCATCTTCGAGGCGGCGGACTACTGCATCGTGGACGACCTCTTCGCCGTCCTGCCACCCCTCATCGAACAGCTCCGCGCGGCGGCCAACGGAGGGAAGTAATGACCGACCAGAGACCGCACATCATCGTCTGCATGAAGGTGGTGCCTCGCTCCGAGGAGATCCGCATCGAGCCTTCCACCATGACCATCGACCGGACCGGCGTGCGCTCTGAGATGAACCGGTCGGACATGAACGCCCTGGAAATGGCGCTCGCTCTGCGCGACGAGCACGGTGGGCGGGTCTCCACGATCTCTATGGGGCCGCCGGTCTTCGAGCAGTACCTGCGGGTGATGATCGCGGTGGGCGTCGATCACGCCTACCTGCTGAGCGACCGCGCCTTCGCCGCCGCCGATACCCTGGCCACCTCACTCACCCTCGCCAAAGGCATCGAGAAGATCGGCGACTATGACCTAATCCTCTGCGGGGAGGAGTCCTCCGACGGAGCCACCGCCCAGGTGCCCCCGGGCATCGCCGAATGGATGGGCATTCCCCAGATCACCTACGCCACTGCGATGAAGCTCCTGCCGGATGACAACCGGGTGGAATCTCATCGGGAGATCCGGGGCGGGCATGAGGTGCTCTCGGTCCCGTTGCCGGCGGTGGCCTCCGTGAAGCTCGGCGTGAACGAGCCCCGCTTCATCGACATGGACCGGATCGACTGGGCTCAGACGGCTGACCTGGTCACCACCTGGAGCATCGCGGACCTCGGCATCGACCCCAAGACCGTGGGTCTGGACGGCTCCGGCACCATCGTGGAAGGGGTCTACGAGGCGCCCGCCGCCGAGCGCAAGCGTGAGTTCCTCAGGGGCTCGCCGGAGGAAGAGGCCAAGGCTCTCTTCGAGCGGATCAAGGAGTACCTCTCGCCCGGCGTTGAGGGCTGAGCCCGCTCTCCCCAAGCGGCCTCCTCGACCACTGAGGAGGCCCTTTCTTTGTCCCCCGCTACGCCCGCGGGACTTGCCAAGTCAGCCCGCCGGCAGTAGGGTGTGGCCACCGGACGGTTGGACTGCCTGCCTCACCGAGCGAACATGGAGCACCCCGCACCAGACCTTCACTACACCCTGGAGCAGTTCCTCCCTCCCCGCGGCCGCGATGCCCTCTGGCACCTGCGCCGGATGGAGCGGTGCGTCCTCGGCTCCGCCGGGCCCGCCCGGGGCGATGTCGCCAGGCCGCGCCGGGTCCTGGACGTGGCCTGTGGAACGGGGACGCAGCTCGCCCGCCTGCGGCGAGAGGGTTGGGAATGCTGGGGCGTGGACGCGTCCGACTTCATGCTTCGTCTGGGGCAGTACATGTGGCCCGAGGTACGCACCTCGATGCCGCTGGTGCGGGGCCTTGCTGAGAGCCTGCCCTTCAAAGAGGCGTCCTTCGAGCTTGTCCTCTGCCAGGGCGCCCTCGACCATTTCACCGACCCGCCCGCCTTCCTGCGCGAGGCCGCGCGGGTGCTGGCACCGGGCGGCCGCCTGATCGTCGCCCTGGCCAACTACGAGAGCCTGGCCTGCCGGCTCGGCCGGGCTACCCATCGCCTGGGGACGCGGCTGGGCCTGCCCTCGCGGCGAGCACGGCCCTACTGGCGCATCCCCGACGATCACACGTTCAGGGGCAGCTACGGGTTCCTCAAGTCGCTGGGCGACGGCCGCCTGGAGCTGACCCAGGTCTACGGGGTGTCGCTGCTGCAGGCCGTGTGGCCCTGGCGGGCGCTCCTGCACGCCCTGCCTCTGCCAGTGGCGACGGCGGTCTGGAGGACGGCAGATCGCCTGGCCCGTCCGCTGCCGGCCCTCGCCGATACCACGGTGGCCGTCTGGCGCCGCCCGCCGGCCGCAGACACCGTCAGCGTTCCGGCCCCACCGTAGGTGAGGGCTCAGGAGGGAGGTTGATAGCCGATGCAAGGGTCCTTCGACGCTATCGTGATCGGCTCAGGGATGGGAGGGCTGACCTCAGCCGCCCTGCTGGCCAAGAACGGCCTCCGTCCCCTGGTCCTGGAGGCTCACTTCCTGCCGGGAGGCAATGCCCAAACCTTCCGTCGCAAGAAGATGTTCGATTTCGATGTGGGGGTTCACTACGTCGGCGACTGCGGCCCCGACGGCACCGTCCCTACAGTGCTCCGCCGGATCGGCATCGCCGACGAGATCGAGTGGCTGCCCATGGACGCGGACGGCTTCGAGACTCTGATCTTCCCGGACATGACCTTCCGCGTGCCGGCGGGATGGGACCGCTATCGCGAGAGGCTGCAGCAGGCGTTTCCCCAGGAGACCCGCGCGATTGACCGCTACCTTGAGGTCATGCAACAGCTTTCGGCCGGTCCCATGGGACCGCGACCCGAGCAGCGGGCCGAGGTGGAGCGCGTGGTGCACAAGCCCTGGGACGAGTGCACGCTGGGTGAGGTCTTCGACAGCCTGGAGTGCAGCCTCCGGCTGCGCCACGTGCTGGCGGCGCAGAGCGGGACGTATGCGGCGCCGCCTTCGCGGGCCAGCGCCGCCGTTCACGCCCTCCTCACGAACCACTATCTGCGCGGCGCCTACTTCCCGCGGGGAGGCGGCCGCTCCCTGGTCGATGCCCTGGTGGGCTTCATCGAGGGCCAAGGAGGGGAGGTGCGGCTGCGCTCGCGTGTGCAGCGCATCCTCATCGAGGGAGGGAGGGCGGTCGGCGTGGAGCTGGCCAAGGGGGGTGAGCTGCGGGCCCCTATCGTCATCTCCAATGCCGATGCGAAGCGTACGTACCTGGAGATGGTCGGCGAGAATTACCTGAGCCCAGAGCTGGCGCAGCGGGCGCGTGAGTCGAGGATGGCCCTGCCGCTATTCATGGTCTACGTGGCTATGAAGGTGGACCCGGCCGAGCTGGGCCTGGCCAACAGCAACTACGGCTTCATGGAATACACCCTGGAGGAGGACTACCAGGCCTGCTACGAGGGGCGCATCCCCGAGAAGCCCGAAGTCTTCATCTCTTTCGCCTCGCTCAAGGACCCCACCAGCCGCAACATCGCGCCCGAGGGCTACACCAACCTCCAGCTCATCACCATCGCGCCCGCGCAGCCCGAGACGTGGGGCGTGGAGAAGTCACCCGGCGAGGGCGGCCGCTACCGGCACACCCTCGACTACACGACGGTCAAGAAGGACCTGCAGGAACGCATGCTCCGCCACGTGGAGGAGAAGATGCCCGGGCTCATCCGCAACGTCGAGTGGATGGAGTCGGCTACCCCGCTGACGCAGGAGCGCTTCACGCTCTCCACCGGCGGCACCAGCTACGGCCTCGAGCACAGCCCGGACCAGTACAGGGGGAAGCGCTTCGCGATGCAGACGGAGATCCCGGGCCTCTACCTGGCCGGCGCGAGCACGATCTTCGGCCACGGCATCGCGGGGGCGATGGTGAGCGGCGCCGCCGCCGCGGGGGCGGTGCTCGCCGCGCGGTGAGCGCCAAAGTGGCAGCCCGAACCCTCACGAGCACACACGTCAAGGGCCCGGCCGCATTGGCCGGGCCCCCGGTTCGTCTTGGGGCGGCGGCTACACGCTCAGCACGTGCACGGCGACGGCCGCGGCCTCCCCGCGCACCATGCCGCCGCCGTTCTCGGTGATCCCCACCTTGGCTCCCTGCACCTGGCGGTCGCCGGCTTCGCCGCGGAGCTGGCAGAAGATCTCGTAGATCTGGGCCACCCCCGTCGCGCCGATGGGATGCCCCTTGGACAGCAGACCGCCGCTGGTGTTGACGGGGACCTTGCCGGTGAGTTCGGTTACCCCCTCGTCGATGAGGCGGCCGCCCTCGCCCTGCTTGCAGAGCCCGATCTCCTCGTAGAGCACGACTTCGGCCGGGGCGGTGGCATCGTGCAGCTCGACGACGTGCGCATCCTCCGCGCCGATCCCTGCCATCTCGTATGCCTTCGTGGCCACCCGCTCGCTGATGCCCGGCTGGCCCTCCCTTCCGTCCTTGCCCGAGCCCAGGGCCGTCCCGCGCACCCACACCGGCTTGGTGGTGTGCTGGCGGACCTTGTCCTCGCTCACCAGGATCGCCGCAGCGGCCCCATCCCCGATCGGCGAGCACATCAACCGCGTCAGCGGCTCCGCGACCAGCGGCGACGCCAGGATCTCCTCCAGCGTGTACACCTCCCGATACTGCGCGTGCGGGTTCAGACTGCCGTGGTAGTGGTTCTTCACCGCTATCTTGGCGAACTGCTCCTTGGTGGTGCCGTACCTCTGCATGTGGTTGCGGGCGAGCGCGGCGTAGAGGTCCATGAACATGCTGCGGGACTTGCCCGCGCCGGTCTCGGCCTCCGCCCCCTCCTTGGGTGGCTCCTTCTTGGCCTTTTCCTGGGCCTGCGCCTGCATCTGGGCGATGATCTGCTGCATCACCTCCACGTCCACCGCGCTGCCGATGGCGGCGAAGGAGCGACGCTTGTCCTCGTGGTAGAGCTTCTCCACGCCCAGGGCGAGCGCGATGTCGTACATGCCCGAGGCCACGTACAGCCAGGCGAGGTGAAAGGCGGTGGAGGAGCTGGCGCAGGCGTTCTCCGTGTTGACCATGGGGATGGCCTCGATCCCCATCTCGCGCAGGACCACTTGGGCGCGGACGCACTCCTGGCCCGTGACCAGCCCGGCGGCGGCGTTGCCCACCACGGCCACCTGAAGGTCCGACTTGTCCATCCCCGCCGATTGGAGGGCTCCCTCCACGGCCTCGCGGCCCAGGTCCTTCATGCTGCGGTCCAGAAACTTGCCGAACCGCGTCATGCCGGCTCCGACGATGGCGACGTTCCTCATCACGCTATCCTTTCGAGAGATCCGGTAGCCGTGATCGATTCCACAGCCAGGATACACACAGGCTTCTGCCCTGCCAAGGGCGATACGGCCTACGCAACTAGAGGTGAGCGCGCTCCTCCAGGAACCGCACGATGCGCTCGGCTAGCTGCTCTGGCGAACCCTCGACCGGCCCGCCTTCCCGCTGCTCGATCCCCCCGCTGATGACCATCTGCCAGCGCTGCGCCGCCGGCATATCGCTGGGTGGAGCCGTCAGGCCACGCGTATCCGGCGGCGGCGGCGAGAGCGACACGACGCGGAGCGCCGAGCCCGCCGCTCCCACCTCCTCGGCCCGCAGGCCCAATTCGGCCAGCCCCCAATGCTCGATAGGCGCCGACTGCGACCGCAGGCGGACGCGCACCCGCGGATAGCGAGGGAGGTTGGCCCCAGTCTCGACCGTGCAAAGCGCCGGCAGCGGCGCCCTCTCCACCAGCCGATAGCCCCGCCCGGCCCGCCGCTGGGCGACCAGGGAGCGGCCCTCCTCCTGCACCTCCAGGCTCACCACGCTCGTGAGCAGAGGGATGTCCAGCAGCTCGGCGAGCTGGGGGCCTACCTGGCCGGTATTGCCGTCGGAGGAGCGGATCCCGCACAGCACCAGGTCCGCGCCGATGCGGCGCACCGCAGCGGCGAGGACGCGGGCGGTAGCCAGGGTGTCCGAGCCCTCAAAGGCATCGTCCCAGAGGCGAACGGCGAGGTCCGCGCCCTGAGCGAGACCGGCCCGCAGCGCCTCCTCGCACGGCGGGCGGCCCATGCTAACCGCAGTGACCTCGGTGTCCGGAAGAGCGTCGCGCACCTGGAGGGCCGCCTCAAGGGCATGAGCGTCGGCAGCGTTCAGGCTGTGCGCAAGGTTCTCCTCGTCCAGCGATAGGCTGCGAGGGGCTACCTCCAGAGGCTGCGCCGGGTCCACGACCCGGGCGACGCACACGACGATCTTCATCTTCGCCATCTGTTCGTCTCAGGAGCCGCCAAGGGCGCGCAACAGGTCGGGCGGCGAGGGCCTCACCCCCACCGTCCGCCGCAGCCGCTCCGTCACCGCCGGGACCACCTCAAGCACGTCCCCCACGATGCCCAGGTCGGCCAACTCGAAGATGGGGGCATGGCGATCGGTGTTGATGGCGATCACCGCCTTCGACTCCTTCATGCCCACCACATGATGCACCGTGCCGGAGATGGCGCAGGCGATGTACAGACGGGGTGCCACCGTCCGGCCGGACAGCCCCACCTGCCGATGGGCCGGCACCCAGCCCGCATCGACGGCGACCCTGCTGGCAGCCAGGGCACCGCCCAGCAGCTCGGCCAGCTCCTCCAGAAGGCGGAAGCCGTCCGGCCCGCCGATGCCACGCCCTCCCGCCACGACAACTTCGGCGTCGGCCAGGTCCATGGTGGGCGGCGGGTCGCGGAAGACCCGCTCCACTGTGGTTCGCGGCGAGGCACCTTCCGTGCACACCTCCACCGGCACTACCTCAGGCTCCCTCGCCGGAGGAGCGGCCCGTTTGGCCCCGTAGCCCGCCTGAAAGGTGGCGATCTGGGGCCGGGCGTCCGGGCAGAGCACCGCAGCGGAGGCCCTGCCGCTGTAAGTGGGCCGGCTCGCCACCAGCAGGCCCTGGGCGTCCAGGTCCAGCCTGGTGCATTCCGAGGCCAGGCCGGTGCCCAGGCGGGCGGCCACACGCGGCGCCAGCTCGCGGACGCGCCGCCCCGCGGGGAAGGCCACGACGGCCGGCTCCTGCCGCCGGATAAGAGCCGCCAAGACGGGCGCGCACACGTCGGGATGTCCGTCGCCAAGCAGGGGATGGTCGGCCAGATAGGCGCGGTCGGCGCCACCCCGGCCCAGGGCCTGAGCCAACGTTCCCAAGCCCTCGCCGAGAGCCACCACGGCCAGCGCCGACCCCAGGCGGTCGGCAAGGGCGCGCCCTTCCGCCAGCAGCTCGAGCGACGCTTCCTCCAACTGCCCGGCACGGTGGTCAACGACCACCCACACCTCGCCCGGTGCCTGCTCGGCCATCGCTATCGGAAGGGGACCATCAGCGCTCCACGGTGAACCACTCGCCCCGGCTGAGGGTGAAGCCGCTGGGGTCGATCTCGGCCCGCAGGATAGTCAGTTCCTCCTCCGACGGCGGCGCCAGCTCCTCCAGGGGGTCGGCTATGAGGGGCTCGAACTCCATTCTGGAGAGCACCTCCTCCAGGGAGATCCAGGGGGCTATGGCCTGCAGCCTCATCATGTGGCTCTTCTCGTCGAAGCCGAAGATGGCCCGCTCGGTGATCACCAGGTACGGGCCAGTGTTGGCGGGAAGCCCGGCGCGTTCTCGCGCCCCCGGACTGCCGTCCAGGTAGCCGGGCGAGGAGATGAAGTCGAGCTTCTCCACGAACTTGCGCTTCTCCAGTTTGGTCATGACGATGGTCCGCCAGCACTGGGAGGCGATCTCGTTGCCCCCGCCCGGCCCCCCGAAGCGCCTCTCCGGCTTCTCGTAGGTGCCTCCGATAAAGGTGGAGTTGAGGTTGCCGTACTTATCGATCTGGACGGCTGCCAGGACGCCGTAGTCCATGTAGCCGAGGGCAGCGTGGAAGTCCACCTCGTTCATGCTCGTCCAGCGCACGGAGCGATAGTGAGAGCGGCTCGCTCCGAACATCATACGCCAGAGAGGGAAGGTGGGGCTCGGCGTGACCGCTCCCTCCTCCACGACGTAGCCCACGTCCGGCGTTCGCATCCGCTTGGCCAGCAGGACGGCCATGAGGGGCGGGCCGGCCATCTGCACGAAGTAGAGCTTGTCCTCCTCGATGACCCGGGCAATGCTACAGATGTTTGACTCGATGTCCGTAAAGGTGAGTTGCTCACTCATTCGTAGTAGCCCTCCCGGACGGTCTCTTCCTGCCTCAGCTCCAGGAGCTTCTTGGCCCCGACGCGTTGCTCCAGCATCTCCTCATGGGAGGCCACACTGTGCACCCACTTCTCGAGGTACTCGTCCATCTTGCCCTGGGCCTGAGCGCCCACGAACTCCAGCATGTGCTGTATGTCGCTGCCGTAGAGCCCGGGGACGCTTCCCGGGTAGGTGCCAAATGGGGCCACAACCACCGCATCCACGAAGTAGTAGGGGATGGTGGTCCTCTGGGGCTGCCGGCGAATGGCCTCGTTGTCAATGATCTCCTCGGTGGAGATGATGAGCTTCTTGGAGGCCATGGCGATCTCGAGCGGCGCGACGCCGGCGCCGAAGACGCGCGCGTTGCCGTGGATGTCGCACTGGTGAACGTGAATGATGCCCACATCCGGGTTGAGGGCGGGCACCACGCAGACCGGTTTCCCCAGATAGGGATCCTCGACGAGCTTGGCGGCGGAGCGGGCAAAGGAGTCGGTTCCCCCCATGTACCTCATGGGGAGGAAGGGCACCCCCATGGCCCCGGCGAGGAGGCGATAGGAGAGGGCGCCGTTCGTCCACTCGATGAACTCGATCTCCCCCTTCTGGAGCGCCTGGTTAACGATGGGGCCCGTCTCCATCCAGCCCACGTCCACCTTGCTGACGCAGCCGCCGGCGACGAGCAGGGTGACATCGGACCAGGTGAACTTCGCGCAGATCCAGAGGTTCTTCTTGCGCTGGCGGATGATCTCCCTGAACAGCGAAGCGGGTCCCCTGCTGGCGATGTTCTGGTCGTAGGCCACGTAGTCTCCGTCGCTCACGAAGCGGGAGACCGCGTCCTGCTCCGACATCACCTTGTCGACGGCCTTGCGTTGTTTGTGGGTGCGGACGTATTCCCTCAGACCGTCGGGATCCGGGGGGAGGAACTCGCCGACGCCCGCGGCTAGGACTTCCATGGTGCTTCACCTCCCGAGAAGATGCTGCGAGACGCTATCGTATTCTAAGCGGCACAGGGACCACGCACGGCCCCTAGGTCTGCTGAGATTCCCCTCTCATCTCCTCCCCGATGGCGCCCTCGGGCATCAGGTTCAGCGCGTTCCTTAGATAACGCAGCTCCTCCTGGCGCCAGGGGAGAGGGGCCGGCCGCTGGATCATCTTCTCCCGCTTCAGCTCTTCCACTACCTGCGGGTCCCCCTTGAAGGGCTTGCCGTACTCCATCTCGAAGAAGAGCTGCTCCAGGGGAGCCTTCACCGTCTGCCCCCCCGCCTCGGGGGACTCCGCGGAATAGCCCACGGACATGATGCAGACGGGCACCTGAGTCTCGGGCAGCTTGAGCTGTTTGGCGACCTGCTCGACGGTGGGGCCGCTCATGCAGCAGGTGCCCAGGCCCTCGTCATAGGCCACCAGCGTGGCCTGGGCCACCGCCTGGCCTACGTCCATGAACGCCAGCGGCGACACCGCCGCCTGCTTCCAGATGGGCGTGAAGGCGGCCCGAAGGAGCTTGTCTATCTGCTCCTTCGTCCCCTTCATGTCTCCCATGCCCACCCGGCCGGTGTCTGCCAGGTTGAGCAGGTCCTGGATCCACTTGTTGACCTCGTAGGCCATGGTGTTCTGACACCACAGGATGAAGCAGGGGGCCGTCTGCATCTGCTGGTAGCCCAGGGCTGGAGTGAGGGCCTGGATCAGCTCCGGAGAAGCCTTATCCCTCCAGACGACGACGGCGTTGGTGGCGTTGATGTTGCCCACGCAGGACGCCCTTCGCGCCGCCTCCAGCATCTTCTGGACCTTCTCCCGCTCCACAGGCTTGTGCGGAAGGTAGAAACGGATACTCCGCCTGTTACCGAGGACCTCTTTGAGCTCCATGCACGCCTCCTTCGCTCATCGCGCGGGATGGTTCATCAGGGGCGCGGCCGCCGCTCGCGCCAGATCATGCCGAACAACTCCCAGAGGGCCACACCGTGCACCCCACCCGCAGGCCGTCGGTTGTGCGCTTAGGCTAGCGGCCGGGACTGACCAAGTCTAGGGGGCCAGCGCCACGCGAGAGTAGAGCCATCCCACCCATCTTTGCGGACTACCCGGCCCGCGAAGGGGATTTCACCAGGCTACGGCGCGGCGAAGCACATCGTGTAGCCGAGGATCTGAGGGCTCTGCTCGAGGAATCGGAACCCGCTGGCGCGGCAGATATCCCTTAGACTGTCCTGGAACATGTAGTCCGGGTCTGTCAGCGTCTCCAGGAAGGAGAGGACGCCGCCGGGCTTGAGGACACGCCGGAGCTCGCCGAGCGCCTGCGGCCTGTCCGGGATCTCCCCCAGGACAGCAGCCAGGAAGGCGGCGTCCACGGAGCCATCGGGCAGCGGCAGGTTCACCGCATCGCCCACCATCGGATGGGCGTTGGCGACACGCTGCTCCTCCAGGCGCTGGCGAAGGGCCGCAAGCATCGGCGGCTGTAGATCCAAACAGAGAACCCTTCCCTCGGGGCCAACCATCCGGCCCGCCTCGACGGTGAAATAGCCTAGCCCGGGACCCAGCTCCAGGAGGGCATCGCCCGGCTTCAGATGGAACCTCTCCAGAGTGGACCGCACCGGGTGTATCCAGCGGCGCAAGGGGTGCAGCAGGTGCGGGGCTTCGCTGAACGGCATGGGGCCGCCGCGCCCATGCCGCTCCCGGATCCACTGAACGACGTAGAGGATGATGTAGAGGCACAGAAGCGCCCAGCCAGCGAACAGGACAACCAGGAGAATCCGTAGCCTACGCATGACGAATCAGGGCGGGGTTCCCCATTTCAGCCCGGCAACGCCCAGACCGGCGCCGCCCGCGACGGGCGAAATGCTACCGCCGCCCCCGTTCCGTGTCAAGCTCGCGCTCACCAGCGGCGGCAGGGCCGTCCGGCCCTGGAAGAGGAGCGCAAGGTACGCCTAGAATGCGCCTGTCGGCCCCGCAGCTCTCTCATCACCGGGAAATCTTATGACGGCTGAGGCTCCCTTTCCCCTCTACCAGCGCTATCCCGAACTGGAGGCGACCCTACCCCGGCTCTCCCTCACCCGCCGGCCAACCCCGGTGGAGCGGCTTGAGAAGCTGGGCACACGCATCGGCTGCGACCGCATCTGGATCAAGCGGGACAGCCTCTCCGGGGCCATCTACGGCGGGAACAAGCCCCGCAAGCTCGAGTTCATCCTGGCAGATGCCCTGGCCAGGGGCACCCGCACCATCATCACCTTCGGCGGCCTGGCCACCAACCACGGCCTGGCCACCGCCCTCTACGGCCGCGAGCACGGCCTGCGGACCGCCCTCCTGCTCGTCCACCAGCCGGTCGACGACCACGTCCGCCGGCAGATCCTCCGCCTGCACCAGGCGGGCGCCCGGCTGCACTACACAGTCTCGTCGATGCGGACGCGGCTGCTCGCGCCCCTCTTTCTCGTGCGCTACGTGGACTGGCGCCGACGCAAGTTGCCGTACCTCCTACCACCCGGGGGCTCGACACCACTGAGCACGCCGGGATTCGTCAACGCCGCCCTCGAGCTCGCGGACCAGATCGCAGCGGGAGAATGCCCGGAGCCGGAGCACATCGTGGTAGCCCTGGGATCGAACGGGACCGCGGCCGGCCTGCTGCTGGGCCTGCGCCTGGCAGGCCTTTCCAGCCGCCTGGTGGCCGTCCAGATCAGCGACATCGGGACGCTGGGCCCGGCCAGCGTCGTCGGCCTCGCCAACCGCGCCGCCGAGCTGATGCGACGGCGGGGCGCAGCCCTGCCCCCGGGGCGCCTGAAGCCCTCAGACGTTACCGTCGTTTCCGACTGGCTGGGCCCCGGCTACGGCCACCACACCGCTGCGGGCCAGCGGGCGCAGGCCCTCCTCCGGGAGACCGAGGACGTCATCCTCGACCCCACCTACACCGCGAAGACGATGGCGGCACTCCTGGGCATGCTGGAGGACGGGCGTCTTAGCGAAGGACCCATCCTCTACTGGCACACCTACAACGCTCTGCCCCTGCCCGAGCCCGACCAATCGGAGTTCCGGCGGCTCCCGCGGGCCTTCCATCGCTTCTTCGAGGGGCCGGCGGAGCCCTCGGACACGGGCGCAGGCTAGCTTCGGCGGCCCTCTAGGACCGTACCGAGTCCCTCGTCCGCACCAGGATCTGGTCGCCGTCCACCTTCACGTCGTAGGAGGGGATATCGCGCTTGAGGGCGCGGGGGTAGAAGGTGTAGAGCATGCGCCGCCACAAGGGGCGGTGCGCCCAGCAAGCCCAGGAGCCGTCGGCAATGTCGAAGCGGCACCCGTGCCCGGGGCAGGTGACCACGGTCCCCTCCAGTTCGCCTTTGGCCAAACGAGAGCCCAGATGGGGACAGCGCGCCCCGAAGGCGAAGTAGGTGCCAGCGGCGTTGGCCACCGCTACCTCGAACCGGCCCAGGTCGGCCGTCATCATGGTGCCCTCGGGCACGTCCGAGACGCGGCAGACAGGTACGAACCGCGCAGCCAGCCGGGCGCGCGTTCGAGCCCGCTCCGTCAGGCTCAGCACCAGGGGGCCCGAGAGGGCGTGCAGCGCGAAGGCCGCCAGGAACGCGGGAACGGAGGCACCCAGCCAGGTCGCCTCCTCGCCCAGGGGGAAGGGAAGACGCAGCACCCCGGCGAAGAGCCCCTCCATGGCCCCCCGCCACCATGACAGCGTGCCCGGCTCGATCCAGTTGTAGATCAAGAAGCCGATAACCCAGACCGCGATGGCCGAGGGGTTCACGCCCCCCAGGTAGCTGTAGACACCCCGCTCATGGTAGAGGGCGTCCACCTCGAGGCGACGCCGCCGCAGCAGGAAGTAGTCGGCGGCCAGGATGCCGAAGAGGGGCACGAAGATGGAGCCCAGCAGGAGGAGGAAGCCCTCGAAGCGCAGGAAGTTCACGGCCAGGGCGAGCACGGTACACAGGACGCCGATAGCCAGCGAGGCCTGCCGCTGCCGCAGTTCTGGCGACACGTTCTGCAAGGACACGGAGGCAGAGTAGACGTTGGCGAAGGGCTGGTCCGTCTCCAGCCCCAGCACTATCACAATGCCGATGACACCCAACCCCGCCCCCAGGAAATAGCCCGGCAGGTCCTCCAGACCCACCGCCGGCATGAACAGCATGCCCAGGGCGGTGAACCAGACGGTGGCCACAAAGAACCCCACGAAGGTACCCAAGAACGCGCCGCCCGACTTTCGAGAGAAGCGGGCGTAGTCAGCAGCGAGCGGCAGGAAGGCGACGGGCAAAGCGACGATGAGGTCCACGGCCTGCCAGAAGGAAGGCCACGCCCCGACGGAGGACCTCTCCAGCATGGTGGGCACGCCCGTCAGCCCGAATCCGAAGAGGCTGAACCCCGCCGCCACCAGCAGCGCGAACCAGATGGAGAACTTGCGCACCCACTGCCGCACCACCGTCTCCGGTCCCGCTGCGGCGAGGAAGGTCATAAGCCCGCCGAAGATGAGCACCCACAGGAGGCGCGTGTTCACCCCCAGGGCGCGCTCCGTCGCTGCCCCCGCCACCTCCGCCATGAGGGCAACCTGGAAGGTGCCCCACACGATGTTGCGCACTACCGTCAGCCCGCTGGCGACGTAGGAGCCCCGGATGCCCAGAGGCGCCCGATAGAGCACCATGCTGGGCGCGCCGGTGTCGGCACCGACCACCGCCGCCAGCGCCAGCAGCACGTTGCCGATCACCGCCCCGATGATGACGGCCAGGATGGCCTGCCCCAGCCCCAGCGAGGGCACCAGGAGCGCCCCTGTGACCATCAGCACCAGGCTGAAGCCCAGGCTGCCCCAGAGGGCGAAGTTGTCGAAGGTGCCGAAGGTGCGCGCTTCCCGAGGGATGGGTCGGATGCCCCACTCCGCCGCGGCGGTGCGCGGCCGGCTCAGCGCCTGCAGTCGACCGGCCAGAACGGCCACAGCGTTTCCTCTCTCCCTCTAGACGATCCTCTCCACGTCTACGGCGATGGCCCGGTCGATCTGCTGAGGCTGCCAGTTGTTCCGCCAGAAGCGCAGGTGACCGTAGCCCCCCGCCAGGTGCAGCCACTTGACCAGCCCGGGCACCACGGTGTCGTAGGGCTTCCAGTCGCGGTACTGGTACGGCTCCCAGGCGTGGTAGATGATGACCTCGCCGGGTCGCGCGCCCGAAGAGATCTTCACCCGCAGCTTGCAGGAGTCGAAGTCGTTGAACACGCGGACCTCCTCGTTGTCCCGGATGCCGCGCTCCTCAGCATCCTCGGGGTTCATGAAAATCGAGGGCTGGCCGCGATGGGTGCGCAGCATGAGCTTGTTGGCCGTCCAGGTGGAGTGGATACTCGAGCGCTGGTGCCCGCTGCAAAGGCGAAGCGGATAGTCGCCCCCCTGCCGGGGGTTGGGCTTGTGGACGGGGAGCTCCTCGCCGGCCTCCAGGAACCAGGGATGGTCGATGTAGAACTGGATGCGGCGCGTCAGGGTGGGATAGGGGACTTTCTTTACGACGTGCCAGCTCAGGGGGTTGATGGTCTCGTTGGGCTTGATGTCGGTGGCCAGGTTCAGGCCCGGCGCGTCCACGCCCGTGCCGGTGAAGCGAAGGATGCCGTGCTCGCGGAGGTCGTCGAGGGTGGTGCGCTCAGGGAAGGCGCCCGCGCGCACCGTGTCCAGCATAATGTCCTCAGCCAGCTTATCATCGTCATGCTCGCGGATCTCGCCGTCGTAGGTGAAGAGGCGGTACATGTCGTCGAGCTTGTAGGTTGTCTCATGCACGTCCTGGTACTCGCCGAACTCCCGCTCGCGGGCCCGCTCCTCGATCTTCTTGGAGAGCAGGCAGAATATCTCCCACTCCGGTTTGCACTCTCCGGGCGGCTCGGCCGCCTTCTCGGTGAGGGTGAGGAAGTTGACGTGGGCCGTGGGGAAGCGGAAGTCCAGCCTCTCGTAGAAGGAAGCGACCGGCAGCACGATATCCGAGAAGAGGGCGGTGGTGCTCATGCGCAGGTCCACGGTGACGATCTTCTTGAGCTGAGGCCAGAGCTTTTCCCGCAGAACCTTGAAGCCGCCGCGGGTTCGCCGCAGGGTGGAGCCGTTGACCTCGAAGAATACACGAGGCGGCCTGTCCGGGGGCGGCAGCATCACCTTGCCCCACCACTCCTTGTCAACCGCCTCCTGGAAGTACTCGTCGAAGGTGCGCACCATGGCCGGATCGGACCAGTCGCGGCGGTTCCAGATGTCCTTGTAGCCGGCGTGCCAGTACCAGAAGAAGACCGCCGGGACCGTGATGGGGCTCATGGGGAGGACGGTGACCGTCTCCTGCTCGATGGCGACCATCTCCTCGGTCAGCGTCGGGTCTTCTTCCCTGAGCTCCTTCTCCAGGTTGGTCGCCTCCAGCGAGAACTCGAGGAAGCCCTCCATGCCCGGCCGCCTCTTGAGCGGGGTGAGCACGGCGAGCTGGCCGCTGTTCCAGCCCCGCATGCCGGTGCCCTTGCGGCCGAAGTTGCCCGTGAGGGCGAGGAGGAGGGCCATCGAGCGCTCCATGAGGTCGCCGTGGAAGTGCTTGTTCGTGTCGAAGCCCTGGATGATGTGGATGTTGCGTGCCCGCATCACCATGTCCGCGAGCCTCTCGATAAGCGGCGTGCAGACGCCGGTGATGCTCGCGACCGTGTCGAGGTCGTAGGCCTGCACCTTCTCCTTCATCAGCTCGAAGGCCGGGGTGACCTCCACCTCCGTGCCATCGGCCAGGGCCACCTGGTAGCGACCCTCCAGGGCAGGGTCCACCTCACCCAGGGCCAGCGTGCCCCGAGGCGCCTCAACCGCCTTGCCGGCCTTCGTGTCCCAGAAGTAGAACTGGTCCTCCCGGCCCTCCCCCGTCACGTCGGGCTGCCGCAGGAAGCGCCGGTTGTCCAGGCGGACCAGCAAGGGCAGGTCGGTCTGGTCCTTGACGAAGGCCTCGTTCACCTTGCCCTCGTCCAGGATGATCTTGCAGAGGCCCAGGGCCAGGGCGGCGTCGCTGCTCGGCACCACGGGGACCCACAAATCGGTGTGGATGCTGGTGGCGCTGTAGTCGGGCGCGATGCAGACCACCTGAGAGCCACGGTAGCGGGCCTCGGTTATGTAGTGCACGCAAGGGATGCGCGTGTACAGCGGGTTGCAGTGCCAGACCATGATCAGGTCGGCGTGCACCCAGTCGTCCACCGAGCTCACGAAGTGGAACTTGCCGAAGGTCTCGTATATGCCGACGCTGAAGTCGCCGATCTGCCCGTCGGCATCGAGGACGGTGGCGCCGAGGAGGCGGGCAAGGCGCCAGCCGGGGATGGAGCCATGGATGATGGCGTGGCCGCCGCCGAACTCGTATATGATCGATTCCGGCCCCACCTCCTCGATGGCGTCGAGGACGGCGTCGGCGGTTTCGGTGAGGGCCTCGTCCCAGGAGATCCGCTCCCAGCGGCCGGAGCCCCGCTCGCCCAGCCGGCGCAGCGGGTAGCGCAGTCGCTCCGGCGCGTAGACTACCTGGCTGAAGGTGCCCCCCTTCTGGCAGCCGCGAGGGTTCATGTCGGGCACGTCCTCCTCGATCTGGGGATAGGTGCCCGCCTGCTCCTCCCGCCAGATGAGGCCGTCCTTCACGTAGGTCCGCCACAGGCAGGAACCCGGGTAGCAGTCCACGCAGTGCGTGCTCCACACGACCTTGTCCCAGGTCCAGTGCTCGCGATAGAGGTCTTCCCAGCCCCGGTAGATGACCTCCTCGAGAAGCTCCTCCTCTTTCTCGCGGACGCAGCCCAACTGGGTGAGATACAGCGCCAGGACGGACGCCCCGGTCGCCTTCAAGAAGCCGCGCCGTGAGATCCTCGGCATGGCTACGCCCCTACCTCCGGCCATCGAATCGCCAGAGGCGCAGCCCTAGCCGAGAGCCGTCTCGCCATAGCTGCAACACCACCCCAGCAGGGGATCGAGCATCCTCTCATCTCTGACCGCGTCCCCGCACAAGCATGGCGCGCCTCGCAAGGGCGAAAGCGCGCCACGAATCTCGCTGCGACACGACCGTTCCCTATCGGGAAGGCCCAAGACCTGGACACCGCCCAGCCCTTCTAGAAGCCTTCGCCCCCTTCTATGTCTGGCCCGCTAGCTCCACTTGATCTCCGCAGGGTCCTGGACGAAAGGCCCAAACAGGTCCAACCAGTGATACACGATCAGCGTGTCCATCAGCTCGGACGGCTCACCCCTCCTCCTCTTGTCCAGCTCCTCCCTCAGCGTGTCCAGGGCCTTGTGCACCCCCGGACCGAACAGATGCTCCTGATACTCACTCGGGATGCGCGGCGTGGACTCGTCGAAGCTGCCGTCCTCGTTCAAGCGGAGCGGGGCCAGCGGCGGGATGTAGAAGACGTTAGGCTCTGTACCATACTCCGCGTGCAGGGGCAGCGCGACCTCCCACTCGTTCACCAGCCTGTGGATGGGCCCCTTGGCGTCATCCAGATAGCCGACGAAGACCAGCCGGCCGGGGCACTGCCGCGCACAGGCCGGCGCCACGTTCTTCTCCAGGCGCGGGAAGCAGAACATGCAGTGCTGGGCGACCTTGCGCACATGGTTGAAGTAGATCTTCTTGTAGGGGCAGGCCTCCATGCAGAAGCGATAGCCCCGACAGAGGTCCTCGTTGCGCAGGACGATGCCGTCCTCCTGCCGCTTGTACATGGCGCCTCGAGGGCAGGCCTCAACGCAGGCCGGGTGTGTGCAGTGATTGCAGAAACGCGGCAGGTAGAAGAAGTAGCTGTTGGGGTACTCGCCGGCGCCCTCGTCCTCATCCCAGTTCGGGCCCCACGTGGGGGCAGGGCCCTTGGCCTGGAGGAAGACTGAGTTCCCCTTGCCCTGGTAGAACACCTCTTCGTAGTTGAAGTCCCAGCCGCCCCCGAACTCGTCGCGGGTGGGCAGGTGTCCCAGGACGGGGTTACCGTCGCGATAGCCGCCCCCCATCTGCTCCCAGTCCTTTGGCGTCCCCTTGCCGGGCTGCGTGTTCACCGAGCACCACCACTGGTACTCCTCGCCCTCCTCCCGGGTCCACAGGACCTTGCAGCCCACGGAGCAGGTCTGACAACCGATGCACTTGTTGAGGTCCAAGACCAGCGCCAGCTGGTGCTGAGGAGCGGTCCGCTCTTGCCTAACCATGCCTACCTCCTGCCTGTGAGATCCCATCGGCAAGCGAGGGGACCCAACCTACGCCTCTAGCTCCAGCTCACGCCATTCCCTGGAGAAGGACTTGAGCCCGGCGCGCTCCCCCTTGGAGCCCTCCCAGACGGCGAAGGCCACCTTCACACTCTTGCCAGCCTCCAGTTGCACCGCGGCCTCGGTCTCGCCCTTCGTCGCGAGCGGCCGACTCAGCACGACCTGCCAGGCGCCCGCGTCCCAGCGGGCTCCCGTGGCGATCTGGCCGCCGCCCGTCTCCTCCACCGTGCCCAGGCCGCCAGCGGCCAGGTTCTGGGCGGCATTCTCCAGGTCGGCCCGCCAGAACCAGGCGTTGACCGGCTGGCTCTGGCTGCCCATCGTGTTCAGGGGAGCATCCCCCTTCAGCGGGAAGAGGATGCCCGCCCCGTCGGGGCTGTTGCCCTCCAGGAAATCAAGGTTCTGGGTAGAGTCGGGCCACGCGAGCAGGAAGGCGATGTCGCTGCCGTTGTGCGCGGCGCGCACGGTGAGGTTCTCCAGTTTCCCGTAGGGGCGCTCGCGGGCCCACAGTTGGACATAGCGGCTGTTCTGATTCTCGGCGGGCGCGGGGCCCATAGCGATGGTCTCGGCTGGCACGTCCCGCCACTGGGACGCTGTGGGGTCGAGCAGAACCTTAGAATCGACGTCAACCCGCTTAGCTTGCATGGCGCCTCCCTCCCTTGCAGCGTGTAGCCATCAGCAACTCCCCACCGCCGCTTCGCCTCACCTCGCCGCCCCGTCGATCTTCGCCACGTCCAGGTGGATAGCCCGGTCGATGGGGACGGGCTGCCAGTGAATTGCCCGGTAGCGCAGGTGGCCGTAGCCGCCGGCCAGGTGCAGCCACTTCACCATCCCCGGCTCCACGTTGGCCGCGTCCTTCCAGTCGCGGTGCATGTAGGGCTCAAAGCCATTGTAGATGATCAACTGCCCCGGCTGCACCGCGGGCGAGATCTTCACCCACACGGTCATCGAGCCCATGTCGTTGAACGCCCGCACCTCCTCGCCGTTGTCGATGCCCCGCTCGCGGGCGTCCCCGTCGTTCATGAACATGAAGGGCCGCCCCTGGTGGGTGTTCAGCAGTATCTTGCTGGTCATGTTCATGGAGTGGATGCTCCAGCGGTTGTGGCCGGAGGTCAGCAGGAAGGGATAGTTTCCGCCCTGCATGGGAGTGTCCTTGTGCACGGGGAGCTCCTCCCCCGCTTCCAGGAACCAATCGTGGTCGATGTAGAACTGGGCGCGCCGCGTGAGGGTGGGGAAGGGCATCTTCTTCTCGGTGTGCCAGCGGAATGCCGCGTGGGTCTCATTGGGCTTGAGGTCGGAGGCCTGCGCCAGGGCCATGGAGCTCCGGCCCCAGTCGATGAACCGCACGTGACCCTTCTCCCGCATCGTCTCGAGGGTGGTGCCCTCGGGCAGAGTCCCCAGGAGGGCGCTGTCCCGCACCATCTCATCCAGTATCCTGTCGGTGTTCTCCAACCGCCCGTTCAGGGTCATGGTCTCGTACATGTTCTCGAAGTTGATCGTGGCTCCGGAAGGGAACTGGAGCTCTGTCAGCCCTCTGGCCTTGGCCCGCTCCTCCAGCTTCTTGGTCAGAGCGAGGTTGATATGCCACTCATCCATGGCCTCGCCCGGCGGGTCCACTGCCTTGTCGGAGAGGGTGAGGTTGAGGACGTGGCAGGAGGTGTAGGTGAAGTTGGGCTTCTCGTAGTGGTGGGCTGCCGGCAGCACGAAGTCGGAGTGGAGGCCGGTGGTGCTCATGCGCGGGTCAATGCTCACGATCATCTTGAGCTTGGGCCAGAGGTGCTTCAGGAGCATGCCCTGGCCGCCCCGCTGGCGCCGCAACAGGTTGCCGCCGATCTCGAAAATCACGCGGGGCTCCGTCTCCTGCGGAGGGAGCATGAAGCCCTGCCACCAGCCCTTCTCGATGCCCTCCTTTATGTACTCGTCGAAGGAGCGGGGCATACTCGGGTCGTTCCATTCCTTCTTGTTCCAGATGTCGCGGTAGCCGCAGTGCCAGTACCAGAAGAAGACCGGCGGTGTCCAGCCGCCCATGGCGGCGGCGCGGTAGCTCGACTCCGCCATCACCATCTCGTCGGTCATGGTGGGGTCCTCCGCCTTGACGGCATCCAGCATGGAGTCTCGGAGCGCGATGGCCCGGCGGCTGGCCTCCTCACCGAGGTCGGTCTTCATCGCCGCCAGGCCCATCCCGTCGAACATGCCGACGGCCCAGCTCCGCGCGCCTGACCCCTTCCTGCCCCAGTTGCCGGTAAGGCCCAGCAGCAGCATCATGGAGCGCTCCATGAGGTCACCGTGGTAATACTTGCCGGCGTTCCAGCCCATGAGGGCGCGGGTGCGCTTCACGGCAGCCTTCCGCGCGACGCTTCGGATAGAATCCGGGTGCACGCCGCAGATCTTGGAGGCCTCCTCCGGGCGATATTCCTGCAGCCGCTCCTTGAGCAGCACGAAGGCCGGGGTCACCTCCACCAGCGTCCCATCGGAGAGAGCGGCCTGGTATGCTCCCTCCAGGGCGGGGTCGACCTCGCCGAGGGCGAGGGTAGCCCGGGGTGCTTCCGCCACCTTGTTGGTCTTCGTGTCCCAGAAGTAGAACTGGTCCTCCAGTCCCCCCTCCTGCATGTCGCTCCCCCGCAGGAAGCGCCGGTTGTCCAAGCGCACCAAGAGGGACAAGTCCGTCTGCTCCTTGACGAAATCCACGTGGTGCAGGTTCTCCTCGACGAGGACCTGACACATGGACAAGGCGAGGGCAGCATCGGTGCCCGGACGCACCGGCAGGTGATAGTCGGCGTGGATGGCCGAGGGGCTGTAGTCCGGGGCGATGGTCACCACCTCCGCACCCTTGTAGCGACCCTCCGCGACGAAGTGATACCAGGGGATGGATGTGTACACGGGGTTGATCTGCCAGAGCAGCGTGAGGTCGGTGTGGAACCAGTCGTCGCAGCTGCTGGCGGGGTCGAACTTGCCGAAGGTGACGTAGATGCCGGGGCTGAAGTCGTTGATCTCCGCCTGAAGGTCCGTGGTAGTGCCACCCAGGCGCATGAGGAAGGCGCCGGCCAGCATCAGCGTCTGCATCCCACCCTCCGCGGGCGTGCCGATGCGCATGATCGAATTGGGCCCCTGCTCCTGCAGCGCATCCAGTATGGCATCCGCGATCTCGCCGAGAGCCTGATCCCAGGAGACCTGCTGCCACTTGCCGGACCCGCGCTCGCCCACCCGCTTCAGGGGATGCAGCACCCGCTCCTTGCCGTAGAGGAGCTGGCTCCAGCAGGCCCCCTTCTGGCACCCCGCGGGGTTCATGTCGGGGACACCCTCCTCGATGGTGCGGAAGGTGCCGGCCTGCTCCTCGCGGAGAACCACCCCGTCCTTCGAGTAGACCCGAAACGGGCAGTTGGTGGGGTAGCAGTCCACAGCGTGGCTGCCCCAGGTGACCCTGTCCCACTTCCACATGTCCCGGTAGCGGTCCTCCCAGGTCCCAGGCATGACGCCGCTCCTTGCTAATCCGGCTCGTCAGTCGTGCAATGCAGGCAACACACCCATGGCGCCCCTGTCCCCGGCACTACCGCTTGGGCTGCACATCTCGATGACGGCTTCCGGGAAGCCAGGACGCAATGGGAGCTGCCGCTTTCCACCGTTGCGCAGGTAGTCCCTGAGTCTAGAAATGCCGGGAGGCTCGCATCCAGAGCCATCCATCCCCTTGTCCCCGGGCCAAACGTCCCGCTAATTCTAGCAGTTGCTAGGTTCAGCGCAAGACAGGGACATGAGAGAACCAGGCGAGCGGCTCGGCAGGCCTGCCGCGGCAGCCAGATCTACTGGCTCGACTCCGGAATGGTGAGCTGCTGGCCGACGATGAGGTCCGCCGCGTCCTCCAGCCCGTTGGCCTCTACCAGGGCGTCTACGGTGGTGCCGAAGCGCTGGGCGATGTCCCAGAGCGTATCGCCGCTCTCCACCACGTAGGTCTCAGCCCCACCCTGGGCCGGCGTCGCGACCGCCGCCGGAGTCACCGCCACCCCGGCCACGGAGGATACGGGCGTAGAGACAGTGACGGGAGAGGTCACCTCCTCGGCCTCCGATTCACCCGAGTCAGTCGTGGGCACCAGCAGGAGGGCCAGCAGCATCGCACCCGCGCCCGCCAGCAGCAAGGGCAGCCTGGAGCCAGCCAGGGCCGGGCGCGCCGCCATGGGCTGGAGCGGGCCCCGCTGAGCCCGCGTGAATACCGCCACCGCAGCCCCGCCGACGAGGAGCAGGCCCACGACCAGATACCACACGCCCGTCCCAGACCACACGAGGCGGAGGAGCAACAGCGTGAGAAAGCCGACGAGGGCCAGCATCGCCAGGCCCAGCCAGGGGCGCTCCTCGACGCTGGGGCGCTCGGGAGGAGTCCAGGAAGCCATATCGCACCTCCCCATACTGACTGTCTTCACTGCACAAGATACACGATCCACAGACGGATCACAATATGTGGGAAATTATGGCGATTATTCTCAGCATCTTGTAGCGCGGCATCGCTTTCCCCGAAGGCGACTCTCTTCCCTCCGTGCCCCGGGAGCCTGCCGCCCGGTCGCCAGCGCCAGGCCTCTTCCGTAGCCCGCTAGCGGCCCGTGAACCTGGGCTGGCGCTTCTCGAGGAAGGCCTGCACCCCCTCCGCCACATCCTCGCTCTGGAGGGCGAGGCGCCGCAGGGCCTCGCCCATGCGGAGGGCCTCGGCGAAGGGGAGGTCGAGGCCGCGTATCGCCGCCTCCTTGGTGCAGCGCAGCGCCAGCGGCCCGTTGCGGCAGAGGCGCTGAGCGAACTTCTCCGCCTCCGCTTTGACCGCGTCGTGCGGGACCACCCGATGCACCAGCCCCATCTGGAGCGCCCGCTGCGCGTCGATCCGGTCGCCGGTCAGCAGCAACTCCAGGGCGTTGCCCAGTCCCACCAGCCGGGGCACCCGGATGGCCCCCACGATCGTGGGCAACGCCAGGGTCACCTCCGGAAAGCCGAAGGTGGCGCGCTCGGACGCGATGCGGAAGTCGCAGGCCGCGATGAAGGTCAGGCCCTCCCCCAGGCAGTGGCCGTTCACCGCAGCCACGATGGGCTTCCACACCTCCAGCCCCTCCTGGATGTCACCGCCGAACCAGTTTTCCCAGAAGGTGCGCTGCGCCCTCTCGGCGCGCTGCGCGCCGATCTGGCGCACGTCCTGACCGGCCGAGAACGCCCGGTCGCCAGCGCCGGTGACCACAGCCACCCAGACATCGTTGTCCTCGCGGAAATCCAGCCATGTCTCTCGCAGTCGCTCGTGCATGGCCAGATTGAAGGCGTTGAGCACCTCCGGGCGGTTCAGGGTGATGTAGGCGATGCGCCCCTTCTTCTCATAGATGACGGGCATAGCTCCCCTTCTCTCTCGACATGGCGGCTCGGGTTGAAGAGCGTGACGCAGAAGTCAGGTGTTTGCAGCCGATCGCCGGTCTCCCCATTGACCGGACGGCCTACCTCGATAACATGGACCGTAGCCTTCCACACTCATCGACGCCCGTCAACAGCGAAGGAGACCACCATGTCAGATCAAGACTTCGAGAATCTGCCCTCCTACGCCGATCTCTCCGACCGTGAGGACGCGCCAAAGGGCACCAACTGGGGGCTGTTCGGGGCCGACGACCAGCTCGGCACGGTCAACTTCCTCACCGCCGAGAGGGTACGCGAGGCGGCCGGGCTGGTGCGGCACGGGAGGGTATTCGCTTTGAACCTGCCGCTTCACCTCCCCAGCCCCGCGCTGTTCAACCGCAAGGGTCTACAGCACCACATCATCCGCTTCGAGGGCGGCGGGGGCCACGATGACTACGTGGACGAGCTCTATCTCCACGGCTCCACGCACTGGGATGGCCTGACGCACATCGGCAACCCGCGTTACGGCTTCTACAACGGCGTCCGGCCCGATCAGGTGACCGGCGAGGAGGGGACACGCAACGGCGTCGAGCACTGGGCACGGCGAGGCATGGTCGGGCGGGGCGTGCTGCTCGACGTGGCGCGGCACATGGAGTCGCAGGGGAAGCCAATCGATCCCTGGAGCTCACATGCCATCAAAGTCGACGCGCTCGAGGCCACAGCCCGCGCCAGGGGCGTCGAGGTCAGGCCCGCCGACATCCTCCTCATCCGTACGGGCTGGGTGAAGTTCTACCTGGGGGCCGACCGGGCCACGCGCGAGCAGGTCGCCGAGGATCTCAGGTCGCCCGGGCTGGAGGGGAGCACGGAGATGGCGGGCTGGCTGTGGGACCATCATATCGCCGCGCTGGGAACGGACTGCCCGGCGGTGGAGCCCTGGCCCTGGGACCCGTCGGCTGGCGTGCTGCACGCCCGCGTGCTCTGCTACCTGGGGATGCCCATCGGCGAGATGTTCGACCTGGAGGCGCTGGCCGAGGACTGCGCCGCGGATGGCACGTACGAGTGCATGTTCACCTCGGCACCCCTCAACCTGCTGGGCGGGGCGGGCTCCCCACCCAACGCCCTGGCCATCAAGTAGGCGGTCCTAGTCCAGCACGAGGCGGCGGAAGCTCTCGGCGAAGGTATGGGGGCTGCCCCGGGCCTCGGCCTTCGACATCTCAGGGATGAAGTCCTCCAGTGGGAACCTGCTGAGCTGGCTCTCGTGCATGCGCAGGGCGGCGATCTTCTGCTCCAGCACGGGCTCGATATCGACCCAGTGGTTCGGGGAGGAGCTGGCGCCGAGCCAGAGCTCTTTCACCTTGTGGGGCTCCAGGCCCTCGTCCAGCAGCTCGGGGAAGGTCAGGCGGTCACGCGCAGCGGGGAAGACAGCGTCCACCGCGGCGTCGCCGGTCGCGCGATGGTCCGGGTGGTTGGGGTAGTTGTCGCTGATGAAGCGCGTGGTGGGATCGAACGTCACCAGCGTCTGGGGTCGGTGGGAGCGGATGACCCTGGTGAGGTCACAGCGGAGCTCGAGTGTGGGCTGGAGCATGCCGTCCTCGTAGCCGAGGAAGAGCACCTGCTTCACCCCCAGGCTGGCGGCCGCCCGCCGCTGCTCGCCCTCGCGGATGACGACGAGTTGCTCGCTGGTCATGTCGGGGTCATCAGAGCCCTTGTCACCGTTCGTGACGATGACGTAGGTGACCTCCGTCCCCTCGCGGGCCCATAGAGCGGCCGTGCCCGCAACCAGGAACTCGGCGTCGTCGGTGTGGGCGACGACGACCATCGCCCTATCGGGTGCGGTCTTCTCGGATACCATCCTCCGTCCTCTCCAGAGGGCCAGCCCGAGAGTCTGGAGCGGCGCCCCGCCCTCATCATAGCGGCTGGCCGCCGCCCGTCAACGGCCACGGCCGGCTTCTGGCGCCACGGGCGTCGCCGCGATATGCTAGGCACCACGCCCCGATCACGGAGGAGACAGGACTGCCATGCGCCTACTGACCTACGACCGCCAGGACGCCCCCCGGACGGCACTGCTGCTGGGAGAGCGCGTGTTTGACCTCGCGGACGCCGCAGCGAACCTGGGCGGGGAGCCCCTGCCGGCTGGCATGCTCGCGTTCATCGCCGCGGGCGAGGAGGCGTGGGCAGAGGCTCAAGACCTGGCCGCGCGTCTGGAGGGAGGCGAGGCTGCGGACCTCGCCCGCCCCCTCGCCGACACGAGGCTGCTGGCACCCCTGCCCCGGCCCGCCAAGAACATCGTGTGCGTGGGTCTCAACTATGCCGACCACGCGCGGGAGACCGCCCAGCAAGTCTCACCCTACCCGGTGTTCTTCACCAAGCCGCCCACCACGGTGATCGGGCCCGAAGCGCCCATCCCCTGGCATCCCTCGGTGAGCACCCACATAGACTGGGAGGCGGAGCTGGCGGTGGTGATCGGCTGGCCGGGGCGAGACATCCCCGAGCAGTCGGCCCTCCAGCACGTCTTCGGCTACACCATCGCCAACGACGTGAGCGCCCGCGACCTTCAGCGCCGCCACGTCCAGTGGTACAAGGGCAAAAGCCTCGACGGGTTCTGCCCCCTCGGTCCCTGGATCGTTACCAGCGACGAGATCCCGAATCCCCAGGCCCTGAGCATCTGCCTGCGGGTCAACGGCGAGACGAAGCAGGACTCCAGCACGAGCCAGATGGTCTATACCGTGGCCCGCCTCATCGCCGTCCTCTCCGCGGGCCTCACCCTGGAGGCCGGCGATATCCTCATCACGGGCACGCCCGCGGGCGTGGGCTTCGTCCGCGAGCCCCCGGAGTACCTGCGCCCCGGGGACCTGGTAGAGGCGGAGATCGAGCGCATCGGTGTGCTCCGCAACCCAGTGGCGCAGCAAGAGCAATAGGTGCGGCCATGATCGTGGGCACGGTGCGCGAGACCAAGACAGAGGAGTATCGCGTGGGCCTCACACCGGAGGGCGTTCACGCCCTCGCTCGGGCCGGGCACCACGTACTGGTGGAAGCCGGGGCAGGCCTGGGCAGCGGCTTCGATGATGAGGCGTACCGGGAGGCCGGCGCCGAGGTGGTGCCCTCAGCCGAGCAGGTGTGGGGAAAGGCCGATCTCCTGGTGAAGGTCAAAGAGCCGCAGCCACAGGAGTTCGACCGCCTGCGGCCCGGCCTCACCCTTTTCGGCTACCTGCACCTCGCTCCGTTGCCCGAGACCACCCGCGCCCTCCTCGACCGGCTGGTCACCGGCATCGCCTTCGAAACGGTGCAGCTACCGGAAGGCACCCTCCCTCTACTCGTGCCGATGAGCCAGATCGCCGGCCGCATGGCAACCGAGGTAGGGGCACAGTGGCTGCGCAAGCCCGGCCCCGGCCGGGGTAAGCTTCTCTCCGGCCTCGCCGGCTCCCTACCGGCCCATGTGGTCATTCTGGGCCCCGGTACGGTAGGCACCAACGCCTGCGCGGAGGCGATCGCACTGGGCGCGCGAGTGACGATGCTGGGCCGGAACCTGGAACGGATGAGACACCTCGAGGCCACCTGGCACGGCCGCCTCACCATCCTTGTCTCAACGCCCGCGGCCATCGCCGAAAGCCTCGAGGACGCGGATCTGCTCGTCGGCGCCATACTGGTGCCGGGCGGCGTCGCCCCCAAGCTGGTGAACGCGGAGATGGTGCGCAGCATGGGCCCGGGGGCGGTGATAGTGGACGTCTGCATCGACCAGGGGGGCTGTGTGGAGACCTCCAGGCCCACCAGCCACGCCGACCCCATCTACGTGGAGGAGGGGGTGGTGCACTACTGCGTGCCCAACATGCCCGGGGCGGTGCCCCGCACCGCGACCACCGCCCTCGCGGCGGCCACGCTTCCCTTCGTCCTCAAGCTGGCCGAGCAGGGCCCCGAAGATGCCCTCCGCTCCGACCCGGCGCTGGCCAGTGGCCTCAATACCTATGACGGCCACATCGCCTACGGCCACGTGGCCGAGGCGCAGGGCCTGCCGCACACATCCACCGACGAGTTGCTCTGAGCGGGCCGCGGCTAGCTGGTGTCGGAGGGTGAGGCGCCCCCGGCCGTCACGTCTTCCACGAACCTCCGCACCGCCGGCGCGATCAGCTCCGCCGGCAGGTCGGTGTGGGCCGCGCCAGGCAGGGCCAGGAAGGTACGGGGGCCCGGGGCTAGCTCGTAGAGGCGGCGGCCCATCCAGAGAGGCACGGCCTCGTCCGCCTCGCCGTGCATTACCAGCACCGGCACCCGCAGGTTGGGTATCTTCGCCGCCGAATCGTAGCGCGTCAGGGGCAGCCAGGGCATCAGCCGGAACAACATCCTCAGGGCGGGCAACCGTTCCTCCGCCACCTCTCGCAGCGAGGTGAAGGCTGCCCGCAGGATGAGGCCGCGGCAGGACTCACGCAGGGCGAGCTCTACCGCCACACCCGTCCCCAGGGAGAAGCCATAGAGGATTATCCGCCCGGGATCCACGTCCGGGCGCGCCTGGAGATGAGCCAGCGCAGCTTCCGCGTCCAGGTAGGTCGCCTGCTCGCTGGGGGCAGGGCTGCCGGGCGCATGGCCCCGGTAGTCGAACACGAAGAAGTTGCAGCTTGCGCCCCGCAGGAAGTCCCCGAAGGCCCGCGCCCGCTCCCGGCCCGACCATAAGACCCGCGCGTTGTACCTGGTGCCGCGCATGAAGAGAATGGTGGCCAGGGGGCTCTGAGCGGGGAAGTACCAGCCGGGGAGGGAGAGACCGTCGGCGGTGCAGAAGGTCACCTCCTCGCAGGGAAGGCCGGTGCCCGCGGGGCTGGCCGAAGACCACTCGGAGATGCGGTAGAGGTGGCGGCGCAGCAACGCCTCGAAGAGGGCGGTGATGCCTACCACCGCCCCCGACGCCGCAGCCAGGGGAAGGAGCGCGCTTCTGCGCATAGTCGCCACCTATGCTAGCAGACTCGACCGGCCCCCGGCGAGCCTGCGCGAGCCGCCGCGTGCTATAGTGAATCCATCCCGGCATTCCGTGGAGACTGAAGCATGCACTACGCCCACAACTTCAGCGAGCCTTTGCCCGCACGCCGAGACGGCTTCCTCAGCGTCCTCTTTAGGGCTGGGCTGCTCGAACCGACCATTAACTCAGATGCTGTGACTGCGTCGACTCGGGGCCACCACTCGCTCCGTCGAGGGGGTAAGGGCACTGGTGTCTGCTGAAGACTTTGAATTCGCTGTGGCGGTGGCGGGGACATCCATAGGGCTGGCAGCTCTCCTGTTGCTCGCCATGGTGAGCCTCATCAGCACCTGGAAACTGTTCCGCCAGGCAAGGGAGGCCAACGAAGCCGCCACTCGGTCGCATCTGGCAGTGGAGGAGCTGGCCCGACGCCTGGCCCGCCCCGAGGGGCCGGCGCCGGCTCCTGCGCCGGAGACCCGGGCAGGAGAGGAACTCGCGGAACTGCGACGCCAGGCCGAAGACCTCATGGAACGCCAGTCCCGCATACAGGAGACGATGCGCAACCTCATCGAGTCGGGCGTGCTGGAGACGGGGGTCCCGGCGGAGTCTTTTGAGAATCTAGAGGAGGCGGTGCGGCAGTTGGAGAGCACCGTCAGTCAGATGGCCGCCGCCATGGCTAACCTCATGCAGGAAGTGGAGCGACGGGGCAGCACCCCCGGGGCAGGTTAGATTGACGCAGCAGGCGAGCAACGAGCAGCAGTTTCGGGACCCGTCGCCGTACAACGACCCTACAGTGCTCGGCGAGGCGCTCCTGAGGCTGCATAGCGCCAAGAGCGAGGCCTGGCTGGTGGACGCGGCCATGGACGCGGCGGAGCGCAGTCTGGGCGCCCTCCACACCTTCGTCTTCCTCTTCGACTCGTCCGGGTGTCTGGTCGGGCAGCAGTCGCCCTCGGAGGGCCGCGCCCGCTCGTTGAGTCGCGTTCACAGCGCTCTCGGCCAGCCTCTGGCCAGGCTCAGGCTTGTCCCGACCGATGATACGCTCTTCACGCAGTCCCTTCGGGAGCATCACCCTGTCACGACCGAGAGCCTGGCCGAAGCACTGAACCAGGTCATCGACTCCGCGACCTGCCAGCAGGCACAGCAGCAGCTCGGGATAGCGAGCTGCTGCCTCTCGCCCATCGAGATGTCGGCCGAGCAGCTAGGGGTAGCGCTGTTGCTGTTCGGGAAGGGGCACGCGCCTATCTCACACATCGGCCTGCTGTGCGAGCACGTGGCCAGAGCGCTCTTGAACCTCCGAGAGCGGGAGGCTGGGCGCCGCCGGGGCGAACTGGACGCCGTGCGCTGGGTTTCCGACGAGCGCCGTTTCGCGGACGAGTTCGAGCGCGAACTGGGCCGGGCCAACCGCCACCAGCGCCCCCTCTCGATCCTGCTCGTGCGTGTGGGCAACTTCCAGGAGATGCGCGTCCAGCTCGGCCGCTTCCTGGCGGACCGTCTCCTGCGCAGGATAGGCGCGATTCTCTCCGAGCAGATCCGCGGCTCCGATTTCCTGGGGGCCTATGGGGAGGACGGCTTCGCTCTCATCATGGCCGAGGCCAATTCAGCGGCCGCGGCCGAGGGCGCCCACCGCCTCATGCCGATGACCTCGAGCGTGCAGCTCGAGGGCGGCGGAACGCTGACCCCGCTCCTGTTCTACGGCACGGCCACGTTCCCTGAAGACGGGTCTACCGTGGAAGCCCTGATAGCGGCGGCGGAGGCGAGTCTGCGCCCTCTCTCCTTCGGACGGGCCGAAGCACAAAACGACGTGGCCTAGCACCAAGGCCGGCCACGCCGCTGCCTTTGTCCTCGCGAATGGGAAGTCTAGGCCGCCGGCTCCTCCGACAGGCTGATGGAGACTTCTCCGCTCTGGCCCTCTGCGTCCAGGTTCGACCTGAGCCTTTCCAGCAGGTCCGACCGCACCTGCGCCGGCTCAGCTTCGTGCTCCACCCAGATCTTCAGGGAAGCGCGACGACCGTCGTAGTCCAGCAGGGCCACATCCACCACCCCGGCGTTCTCACTCACGGAGCGGTCCACCGTCTTGAGGTCCAGCGAGCCCTGGTCCGCCTCCACCTCCAGCCGGAAGCAGTGACGGGCGAGCTCCGCAGGCCGGGACGCCTGGACCGAATCCTCCTCCACCCTGCGTGGAGCCTCCGGCATGCCGTACGCCTCCGCGGGCTCGGGCTCCGCCTGCGGAACAGCCTGCAGCGCCGGGCTCGGGGCCGGGCTCGGGGCCGGGCTTGAAACCGGGCTTGGCGCGGCCTCCACTTGAGGCGTGTCCGCCGACCTTATCATCTGCTGGATACGGGCCAGGGTCGCATCCAGGTCGCCCAGCACAGACTCCAGGGCAGCGACCCGGGGCAGGAGCGCCCTCATCTCGGCGGCGCTCCGCGTCGCCTCGCCGAGGCCCGTCTCCAGGGCCTCCAGCTTCTGCCCCAACTCGGCCACGATCGACGTTACCTCTCCCTCGGAGGTACCCGTGTCGCTAGACCATTGCTCGTTCATGCTAGCTCCTCCCGTGCTCTGTTGTCCGAGGCATCCTACCGCCGGTGGCGCCCGGCCGGCTGGTATCGGGTGGCGAGCCGCGCGCGGACCGGCGCTCTTTGCTGATTATCGACAGGGCAGAGGCAGAACTAGAGCGGGTCGGCAGCCGTCTGAGGGGTATTTGGTGGTGAGCGCGAGGGCGGCCCGAAGGGGCGCGGGGCACGCTTGAGAAAAGCACCCCCGCAGCCGTAGTATGGACCCGCTACATGCCCGAGAGGTGATGCCCCATGCAGACGGAGCTCTACGAATCGGACCCCTTCACCGCCAAGCGGCAGGACCTGCTGGCGTCCTTCGAGTCGGACTACCGGTTTCAGAAGGGCGACGAGATCTACATCGACCGGGCACGGCGGCCCCTGAAGGTGCGCATCATCGACGTGCGCGTCCACATGAGCGACAGCGGCCGCCTCACCCGCGAGATGCTGGCCCTGAGGCTCTAGGCGACGGGTGGTAGAGGGAGCCTGCCCTTTGCCCGGGTGCGCGAGGGGTGGCCACTCGCCGCCGCGTCGTTTCCTTATGGTAAGTAGGCTGCGGGGGAGCGCCCGCTGTCCCACCACCGGCATCGATACCGGCCGGCGCCGTGCGACCTGACCAGGCACAGTGTACTTGTCCAGACACATGAGGGACACCTAGAATGGTGTTATCACGACTATGACGATTATCATGGTTGTCGTCATCGGGACAGCGCCCAGGGCGTTCCTGGGCACGATTCATCTGGGGTCGACAGCCTGACAGACATGGAGGCGGATATGCTGCTGCGACCGATTCGTTCCATCGCC
>CAZFGZ010000005.1:0-31375 GCA_964518585.1 uncultured Dehalococcoidia bacterium
AGCTGGTGAGCTGGGCGTTCTTCGTGGGGTATCCGCCCATGGCGTTGAGGATGTTGGTCAGGGAGTTAGTCCCGAACACGGACAGTCCGCCCTTGCGGGGTGCGAGCAGTGCGTTTTCCATGATCCTGTCAAGCGCGTCCCTGTGGGCTTCCCTGAAGGCGCCGCGGTCCTTGGCCTTGGGCATGCGCTTGGCGGCCTTGATGACCAGCGCCTTGAGGTTCTTGCTGCCCGCCACGGCGCCGGTGCCTCCACGGCCGGACGCCCGGTCGTTCTCGTTCATGAGGGCGGCGAAGCGGACGCCGTTCTCGCCGGCCTGGCCGATGGTGACGACGCTCACATCCTTGCCGTGGCGGGCAAGGAGGGTCTTGACGGTGTCATGAGCGCCCTTGCCCCAGAGGTCAGAGGCGTCGCGCAGCTCTACCTTGCCGTCCTCCACGTAGGCATAGGCCGGGCGGTCGCTCCGGCCCTTGAAGATGATGCCGTCGAAGCCGGCCCAGCGCAGGCGGGCGCCCGACCAGCCTCCTTGGTGGGAGTCGGTGACGGTGCCGGTAAGGGGGGACTTGGTGACCACGGCCATGCGGCCGCTCATGGTCACGTTGCTGCCGGTGAGCGGGCCGACCAGGAAGCAGAGGATGTTGTCGGGCGAGAGCGGTTCCACCTGCGGCCCGTTGTCAAAGACGTACTTCACCCCCAGGCCGCGGCCGCCGATGTACTTCCGGGCGTCCTGCTCGTTGATGCCCTCGTATCGTATGTCCCCGGTGCTCAGGTCAATGCGGGCGATGTGGTCTGCGTATCCGCCGAGTTGCATCGGTGACTCCTTTCCAGCAGAAACCGCATGTCTCCGTGACGCTCCCACGGGCCAGGGTGTTGTGACGCTCGGATGCTAGGCAGGGTTCCAAGAGTATTCTGACACTACGCCCCCGCTCCCGAAAGAGCCAGACGGCCCGTGCGTGTCTGGGGGCACATTGCGCTAGGATGTAATTCGACTCAATCGTCGCTACAATGGTCCGGCGGATGCGGCACCTTCTCTCGCGGACCGCTCCGCTGGAGCGGGCTGGGCCCTGGTGAGACGAGCTCATGCGGAGGTGGCAGTATGTCAGAGCTGCGGCGGGACCCAGGCACGAGGGAGTGGGTCATCATCGCGACGGAGCGGGCGGCCCGCCCTCACTCAGTCCGCGCGCCGCCCAGGCCCCGGACCACTTCCCGCGATGACTGTCCATTCTGCCCCGGCCGAGAGTCGGAGACACCGCCGGAGGTACTGGTTCACCCTCAGGACGGGCCATGGCGCGTCCGGGTAGTCCCCAACATGTACCCCGCGCTGACACCTGGAGGCAACACGGAGCGCCGCATCGTTGACGGGCACTTCATGACGATGGACGGCGTGGGCGCCCACGAGGTAGTGATCGAGACCCCTGACCACGACCGCCCGATCGCTTTCATGACCCAGGAGGAGGTGTTCGATGTCCTCTCCGTCTACCAGCAGCGCTATCTGGCCCTGAGAGAGGACCCAAGCGTCAGGTTCGTGGTGATCTTCAAGAATCACGGTCCGCGGGCGGGCACGTCTCTGGAGCATCCGCACTCGCAGATCGTGGCGACGCCCATCGCGCCTCCCCAGGTCCGACGCAGATTCGAGATCGCCACCGAGCATTATGATGTCCGCGGCACTTGTCTCTATTGTGACAAGATGGAGTGGGAGCGACAGGCGGAGAAGCGGATCATCATGGAGAGCGACGGCTTCCTGGTGATGCACCCGTATGCCTCCCGCAGCCCCTTCGAGACGTTGATCCTCCCGAAGAATCACCGGCCGTGCTTCGCTCTTGTCGAGAAGGACGAGCTCCTGGAGCTGGCGACGGTCCTGGGAACCACGCTGCGGAAGATCTACAACGCCCTCGGTGATCCCGACTTCAACTACATCCTGCATACTGCGCCCGTGGAGGACGAACACAAGCGCTATTTCCTCTGGCATATCGAGATCGTGCCGCGGCTGACGACCGTGGCCGGCTTTGAGATGGGCTCGGGCATCTACATCAACACCGCGCTGCCCGAGGAGACGGCCCGCTTCATGCGGGATTACCCGGACGACTAGGCCGCCTGTCCCCATCTCCTTGACGAGGCGGCGAGGCGGGATCATACTGGTGGTGCCTTCCACTGTGCCAGAGACGGCAGCCGCCCCGGGAGAGAGCAAGATGAAAAGCCTTCACGTTGATCTGAACGCGCAGCGCGTCATTGCTGGCCAGGTGCTCGGGCGGGCCGGGAAGCTCGTGCCGCGTCTGAGGGGCCAGGCCTACTTCGGGCGGTTCGCGCCGCTGCAGGAGGACGATATCCCGCGGCCGGCTCTGCCCGCACCGAACTTCGTGCGCGTACGCAACGGGCTGAGCGGCATCTGCGGCTCCGACCTGCACTTCGTCATGGCGGAGGGGAACCTGTCCATCGCCCCGGCCGCTCTGCCGGGCACCACGGGTCGCACGTACATGGGTCACGAGATCGCGGCTGAGGTCATCGAGGTGGGGCCGAAGGTGACGAAGGTGAAGGTGGGCGACCGGGTGACCCAGCACGGCGGCGGGACCTGCCTGGGCCAGGGGCTCGCGAACCTATGCCGACAGTGCGCCATAGGCAACTACAACCTCTGCGAGTGGGAGATGCCGAGCGACATGCCCCGCGGCATCGGGGGTGGCTGGAGCGAGGAGTGGGTGATGCCGGAGGGGGCCCTGTTTCCGCTTCCCGATGACATCACCGACGAGCAGGGGGTGCTCATCGAGCCGGCGGGGTCGGGCGTGCGGGCGGCCCTGCGCCACCGGCCCAAGGCCGGCGACAAGGTTCTCGTGCTCGGCTGCGGCACCCAGGGCCTCATGACTCTGCAATCGCTGCGGGCGGTGCAGCCGGAGTGCGAGATCACGGCCCTGGCGCGGTTCGACTACCAGGCGGACATGGCGCGCAAGCTGGGAGCCGGGCAGATCATTATGCTGGGCAGCGACGCCTATCAGCAGGTGGCGGAGATCACTGGAGGCAGGCTGTACAAGGGCTTCATGGGCAATCGTCATGTCATGGGCGGCTTCGACGCGGTCTACGACTGCGTGGGCCTGCCGCGAACGCTGCGGGACGCCCTGCGCTGGACCCGCAACCAGGGGACGGTAGTGTTGGTGGGCGTGTATCTGGCGCCGATGAACATCGATCTGACGCCGGTCTTCTACCACGAGGTAAACCTGATCGGAGTGCTCGCCCACGGCGCCGAGGACTGGGAGGGGGAGCGCCTCTCAACGTTCGACCTGATCGTGCGCTGGCTGCGGGAGGGGAAGCTGGACTTCGATGGCTTCATCACGCATCGCTTCCCGCTTTCCCAGTACCGGGAGGCCGTAATGGCGGCCATCGACCAGCCACGCAGCCGCTCCATCAAGGTGGTCTTCGACATGCGGGACGGAGCGCCCGAAGGGAGGTAGTGACCATGGCCGAGCTGACTGCAGGCGCCGCCAAGGCGTCGATCACGCCGACGGAGAACCTCAATCTGGGGGCTCACAGCAGGACTGAGCAGTTCATGTTCATGCGGTTCCGGCCCGGCAGGGCGACGGGCGTGCACGACGATATCTACGCGCGTTGCCTGGCGCTCAGCGACGGTGAGACGCTTCTCGCCATGACGGCCCTGGATCTCCTGGGCTTCTTCCGGGATGACATCGAGGACGTACGGGCGCTGGCTCGAGAAAAGACCGGCCGCGCCGACCTTCAGCTCCTGGTGGGCTCGACGCACAACCACTCGGCCCCGGACACCTACGGCATGTACGGAGGGGTGCCCCAGAGCTACAAGCGCCTTATCTATGAGCGCGCGTCCGACGCCGTCGCCGAGGCCGTGAGGGCGCTGGCGCCGGCCCGCATCGGATTCGCGACGGGCCACGTGACCGGCGTGGCCGGGAACCGCTGGCGGCCGGACGGCGCAGTGGACGATGAGGTCGGGATCATGGCGCTGGACGGGTCGGACGGCAAGGGGATCGCGACGCTCGTCAACTTCCCCTGCCACGCCGACATCGCGGGCCCGACGAACACGCTCGTGAGCGCGGACTTCCCGGGCTACCTGTGCCGGGACCTGGAGGAGGCCAGAGGGGGCACGGGCGTCTTCTTCAATGGGGCGCTGGCCGACATCTACCCCGCGCAGACGCTCGAAGACCGACGCGAAGAGAAGGGTCTCCGCACCTATGAGGAGGCGGAGAAGTGCGGCGCGACCATCGCCAGCGCGGCTCTGGAGGCGCTGGGAGGCGTGGAGATGAAGGGAGAGGCGAGGATAGCCCTGGAGCGCCGCATCCTCGACTTGCCGGCGGCGAACAAGACCCTCTACCTGGCGAATCTGCTGGGCTACCTGGGGCGCAGGCGCAAGCTCTACGGGGGGGTTCTCTTCTATGGCAGGCACGCCCGCACGGAGTCCTGGGCGATTGCCATAGATGGAGCGCAGATACGCACCATACCGGGGCAGACGTTCTGCAAGGTGGGCATGGAGTTGAAGCAGGGGATGAGCGCGCCCCACAAGTTCATCTTTGGCCTAACCAATGACGAGATCGCCTACATCACGCCGCCGGACGAGTGGGACCCTGCCCGAAGCAACGAAGAGGAGCAGGTCGCCACGCTGGGCAAGGGTACGTGGCCCGCTCTGAAGGCGGCGCTGCCGCCGATGCCCTCCGCTGGCTAGTCGTGGCGCCGCGGCGCGCCTGGGCTCCAGCCGCACCCTGAACCAGCCTCTGGCGGAGTCCCGAAGAGGGCTGCCGGCAGGTCGGCCACGTCGCGCGCCGCCTGCGGCGGCGGCTCGCGGCCTCATTCTTGGAATTTGGGGCGACACCCCCCAGGCCCCCCGCCCGCTGCGCGGGGGCGGCATGCTCGGAGGGGCGGGGCTGAGGACGGAGACCATGCCGCTGCGCGGGGGCGGAATGCTCGGACGGGGAAGGCTGAGGGCGGAAAGCATGCCACTGCGCGGGGGCGGGTCTCGGCGGGAGATTCTTCGCTTTGCTCAGAATGACAGGGGTGGAGGTCGGCGCGGGCGCGGCCTCAATGTTCTAATCTGGGGGGACACCCCCCAGGCCCCCCGCTCGCTGCGCGGGGGGCAATGCTCGGACGGGGAAGGCTGAGGACGGAGACCTTGGGGGCGGAGCCCCCTCTAGCCCCGACCGGCGGAGTCTTTCGGCATCCTGCTGAGTGCTAGCCCGTGTTCTTCACGGCGGAGGCGACGCCGCTGATGGTATGCAGGATCGCGGTGAGGGTGTCCTTGTAGGTGGGGTCGCTCTCGTCCAGGCGGCGGAAGCGGCGCAGCAGCACCAACTGAAGGTAGTGGAGCGGGTCCACGTAGGGGTTGCGGAGGCGGATGGAGCGCTGCAGGTTCGGTTCGTTTTCCAGGAGCTCCTGCTGGCGGGTGACGGCCAGCACCATCTCGGTGGTCAGGCGGTGCTCAGCCTCGAGGCAGCCGAAGATGCGCTTGCGGAGGCGCGCGTCCTTGACGAGATTGGCGTACAGGCGGGCGACGTCCATGTCGGCCTTGGCGAGTACCATCTGGGCGTTGTCGATGACCGTGGCGAAGAAGTCCCACTCCCGGTACATCTCCCTGAGGCGGTCCAGTTGCCAGCCCGGCCGGTCGGCGTGGCTCCGGAGAGCCGTTCCGAGTCCATACCAGCCCGGCAGCAGGGCGCGACACTGCGTCCAGGCGAAGACCCAGGGGATGGCCCGCAGGGCCTGGAAGTCCCCGGCCTCACGATGGGCGGGGCGCGAGCCCACCATGAGCCCACTGATCTCGTCGATGGGGGTGGCCTGGTAGAAGTAGTCCTGGAAGCCCGGAGTCTCGTGGACGAGGGCGCAGTAGGCTCGATCGGCCGTCTCGGCCATCTCCTCCATGGTCTCTTCCCAGTGCGGATCGATGGGGCGCTGCTGGTGAGGGATGGACGCCTGCAGGACGGCGCTCGTCATCTGGGAGAGCTGGCGATAGGCGATGTGCGGGTTGGCGAAGCGTTCGGCGATGACCTCGCCCTGCTCGGTGACTTTCAGGCGACCCGCTACCGAGCCCGGGGGCTGGGCGAGGATGGCGCGGGCCGCCGGCCCGCCGCCCCGCTCGATTGTGCCGCCCCGCCCGTGGAAGAGCTCCAGGGCGACCCGGTGCTCCTGACAGGTGTGGGCCAGAGCCCGCTGAGCCCGGTAGAGCGCCCAGTTGGCCGCCAGGTAGCCTGAGTCTTTGTTGCTGTCGGAGTAGCCCACCATTATCTGCTGATTACGGCCCCGAGCTCGCAGATGCTCACTGTAGGCCGGGTTGGTGAAGAGCTCGGCCATGATGGAGGGGGCCGCTTTCAGGTCGGGCACCGTCTCGAACAGGGGGACGATATCCAGGGTGCCCTCCAGGCCGGCCTCGCGCGCCAGCAACTGGACCGCGAGGATATCGCTGGGGGCCTGGGTCACGCTCACCACATAGGTAGAGACGCTATCCGGGCCGTACCAGTCGTGAGCCTGGCGGATGGTGGCGAAGGTGTCGATGGTCTCCCGCGCCTGGGAGGAGAGGTCGCCCACGGGGACGGGCAAGGCCGGTTCCTTGAGGAGCTCGCCGGTGAGGAGCGCCCTTCTTTGCGATTGGGGTAGGGTGAGATAGTCACTTGCCGTACCGCGCCGGGCGAAGATCTCGGCCAGGACCTCGGCGTGGCGCCCGCTGTGCTCGCGAACGTCGAGGCTGGCCATGTTGAGGCCGAAGGCCTCTACCTGGCGGATGAGGCGCTGGAGACGGCCGTGGGCGACGCTGCGAGCCCCCTGAGCGGCCAGGCTGGCCTGGATGACGCGCAGGTCGGCGAGGAGGCCTTCTTCCGACCGGTAGGAGGAGTCGCCCAGCTTCCGGATCGCGAAGAGCAGCTTCTGCCGGTAGAGCTCCTGCGGGTAGCGCTCGCTGAGGGTATGGTGCAGGTACGGGTTGGCCGAGGCGTCCGCGGCGAGCGAGGCGAGGAACTCGTCCGACGCGCCTAGCTCCTCGACGGAGTGGCTGAGCTGCTCGGACAACGCTTCGAGGCGCTGGCGGTACTCGCTCTGGGCGGCGGCGCGGGCGGCGCCCAGGGCCGCGCGCGTCGTGCTGGCGGTCACAAAGGGGTTGCCGTCGCGGTCCCCGCCCATCCAGGAGCCGAAGCGCAGGAAGGGGGGCAGGTGCCAGGTTCGCTCGGGATAGTAGGTGGCGAGCGCCCGCGCCAGCTCGTCGTAGACATCGGGCACCACCTCCATGAGGGTGGCCTGGAAGAAGTAGAGGCCGTTCTGTACCTCGTCCAGGGGGGAAGGACGCGCGGCGCGCACGGGTGTGGTCTGCCACAGGCCGAGGATGTCCTCGCGGATGCCGGCGATCTCGGCGGCCTGCTCGCGGGGTAGCAGGTCGTGGATGTCCAGGCGGTGGATGCTGGTGCTGATGCGACGCAGCTTGGCCTGGACGGCGGGGCGTCGGGCCTCGGTGGGGTGGGATGTGAGGACGGGCCGGATGGACAGCCGGTCGAGGAGTTCCGCCAGGTCGTCGGCGGAGACGCCGGCCGCTCTGAAGCCGGCGATGGCCTCGGTGATAGACTCGTCGAGGGGCCCCTCGGCGGCGCGTTCGCGGGCGTGCAGGACGCGAACGCGCTGGTTCTCCTCGGCGATGTTGACGAGCTGGAAGTAGATGGCAAAGGCTTTGATGAGGGCGCGGGCCTGCGCGAGGTCGAGAGCGGTCATGATGCGGGCCATGCGCGAGGCTGCGGCTGCGTCTCCGGCCCTTCGGGCCTTGGCGAGGGCCCGCACCCGCTCCTTGAGGTCGAAGACCTCCTGTCCCTCCTGCTCCACGATGACCTCGCCGAGGACATCGCTGAGCAGGTCGATGTCAGCACTCAGGGCATCCTGGGCTTCGTCGGGGGCGGGTTGCGTCGTCATGGCGGCTCCTGAGGGCGGGCTCGGGCCCGCCTGTCAAGGGTGTCCCTTAGTCACATACTCGGTCGGTTGTGATGGGTTGTCAAATTCCGGGGCGGCGCCCTGGCACGGGCCGAAATAGTGCGACGAAGAGCCCGACGATAGATACGAAACCAGGCGATACTGAGACCGGCAGCTCGGCGTGGAAGGCCTGCCTCGCATCATGGGGAAGGCGATAAGATTGTTGAATTTCGGGCGCAGAATCTGCATACTAGCATCTATATATGCGCCAGCGCTATCGCCAGTGGAGCTGGTCAGGTTTAGAATAGAAGTGGAAAGGGTGGGACATGCCTTCAAGGAAGAGCAAGCGAAAGGCGCCGTATCCGGGAACTCCCTCAACTGAGGACGGATCAGGGATGGTAGTGTGGGTGGAGACCCACGTCACGCAGGCGGCGTGCTCCTATCCCATCACTCCCTCGACCAACATGGGCCATGGCTACCAGGCGGCGGTCGCCGACGGCCGCGAGAACCTCTGGGGGGAGCGCCTGCTGTTCCTGGAGCCGGAGTCGGAGCACAGCTCTGCCTCGGCGTGCGAGGGGTTCGCGGCTGCGGGAGGCCGCGTGACCAACTTCACGGCAGGTCAGGGCCTCATCCTGATGAAGGAGGTCCTCTACACGATCTCGGGCAAGCGGCTGCCGATGGTGTTCCACATCGGCGCGCGCGCGCTCACCTCGCACTCCCTGAACATCCACGGCGGGCACGACGACGTGATGGGGGTGGCGGATACGGGGTGGGGCATCGTGTTCGCGAAGAACGCGCAGGAGGTGGCGGACCTGGCGCTCATCACCCGTCGCGCCTCTGAGAAGACTCAGGTCCCGTTCCTCAACGTGCAGGACGGGTTCCTGGGCACGCATACGCTGGAGAGCGTGCGCCTGCCGGAGCCGGAGCTGATGGAGCGCTTCGTGGGGTCGGCCGATGGGAAGCTGCCCGACCTGTTCGACCCGGTCCAGGGGCTGATGAGCGGGACTGTGCAGAACCAGGACAGCTACATGAAGGGGAAGGTGGCCCAGCGAGACTTCTACGAGCGGGTGCCGGCCGCCCTTCGGCGGGCGTTCGAGAAGTACGAGGAGCTCACCGGCAGGCGCTACGGCTTCGTGGAGCCGTACCGCCTGGAGGGTGCGGAGTACGCCATCGTGGCTATGGGCACGATGGCCGAGACAGCGATGGCCACCGTGGACTACCTGCGGGACCAGCAGGGCCTGCCGGTGGGCGTGCTCAACGTCACCGTCTTCCGGCCATTCCCCGCCGCGCAGATCGTCGAGGCCCTGAAGGGGCTGAAGGCCTTCTCCGTGCTGGAGAGGCTGGATGTGCCTCTGGCTCAGTCCAATCCTCTGACCGCGGAGATCAAGGCTGCCTTCGCGGATGCCGCGGCCGGGCATCCGGGCTATCCGGCCGTCGAGCGTATCCCCACCATCTATTCGGGGGTGGGGGGCCTGGGAGGCCGCGACATTCGCCCAGCGGATTTCGTCGCCATCGCGGAGAACATGGCGAGGGCGGATGGCAAGCTGTTCTTCGTCGTCGGCGTGCCACATCCGCTGGCGGTAAGGAGCGACAGCAACCCGGACGTGCGGCCGCCGGGCGCGTTCTCGATGTGCGGGTACTCGGTGGGAGGGTTCGGTTCCGTTACCACCAACAGGGTGATCGCGTCTGTGGCGGCGGACCTGTTCGGGCTACAGGTGCAGGCCTACCCGAGGTACGGCTCAGAGAAGAAGGGCCTGCCGACGAACTACTACCTGACCATGGCCAAGGAGCACATCCGCATCCACTGCGAGCTTGAGCACGCGGAGTTCGTGCCGCTCAACGACGTGAACGCCTTCGAGATGGGCAACCCGCTAGCGGGGCTGGCGGAGGGAGGCATGCTATTCGTGCAAACGCCGCACAGCACGCCTGAGGCGGTGTGGGCGGACATACCCTCCTACGCCAAGCAGATCATCCGGCGCAGGGGGATCCGGGTGCTGGCGCTCGATACCGTGGAGATCGCGCGGGAGGTGGCGACGAGCCCCGACCTGGTGCAGCGAATGCAGGGCATCGTGCTTCTGGGCATCTTCCTGCGGGCCACGCCCTTCCTGCAGGACATGCGCCTGAGTCCGGAGGCGCTGTTCAAGCGGGTGGAGAGGTCGGTGCGCCGCTTCTTCGGCGGGCGCGGGGAGCAGGTCGTCCGGGATAACCTGACGTGCGTGCGGCGAGGCTTCGAGGAGGTCTTCGAGGTACCGAGAGAGATCATACAGGGTCGCGCCAGGCGGAAGATCGCTGCCTCCTGAGCGCACCCCTGGAAGTGTGAATGAGACATGGTGAAACAGCTATCTAAAACCACAAAGAGACGTCGCAGGACGAGGGGCCCTGAGGTGGCGCCGGCGGAGTTCGTCGAGCGCGTGGTGGGGGCCTACAAGCGTGGCGCCGGCAGTCGTGAGCTGCCGGCGGACGCGGACGCCGCCCGCAGCCTGGTTACCCCGGGGACGGGGGCGCTGCGCGACTTCAGCTACATCGCTCCGGAGATACCGCTGTTCGACCCGGACAGGTGTGTGGGGTGCATGGACTGCGTTACGCAGTGTCCTGACACGGCGATCCTGGCGAAGGTGCTGCCGGAGGCGACCCTGAAGCGGGAGCTGGCGAAGGTAGGGAATGCCAGGGAGCGCGAGCACCTGCGTCGCCAGTTCACGGAGACCTCGAAGTACCACACGGCGCGGGTGAAGGCGGGCCAAGTGGGTGGTCTCTTCGGGATCTTCATCGACCCCAGCAAGTGCAAGGGCTGCGGCGAGTGCGTAGAGGTGTGCGGCGTGCACGAGGCCCTGCACATGGTGCGGAAGAAGCCGTCGAACCTCAGGCAGTACCGGAGCGATTTCGCCTTCTTCGAGGCCCTTCCGGACACGCCGGAGGAGTTCGTGAGCGAGAAGGCCCTGGCCGACATGATGCTGCTGGACCGCTCGCGCCTGTACCTGGGTGGGGCGGGATCGTGCATGGGCTGCGGCGAGGCCACGGCCATCCGGATGCTGCTGGCGGCGACGGGCTTCGTCTACGGGCGGGAGAACATCGGCATCGTGGCGGCCACCGGCTGCAACACCGTTTACGGGTCCACCTATCCCTACAATCCGTATCTGGTGTCGTGGACCAACTCGCTGTTCGAGAACGCGGCTGCCGACGCGATGGGGATCCGGCTGCGCTGGGACCAGCGGGGCTGGCAGCAGAAGCGGCTGTGGGCGATGGGCGGCGACGGCGCGATGTTCGACATCGGCTTCGGCTCACTGTCGCGGCTGCTGGCCTCGGGGATGGACGTGAAGGCGCTGGTGCTGGACACGCAGGTCTACTCGAACACCGGCGGCCAGGTCTCTACGGCCTCGCTAACCGGGCAGGCCGCGAAGATGGCCTCGCACGGGCGGGTGATCCAGGGCAAGCAGGAGCGACGCAAGGAGCTGGCAATCATCGCGATGATGCACCCCAACACTTTCGTTGCTCAGACCATCTGCTCCGAGCCCAACCACTTCTATCGCTGCGTCATGGCGGCGAACGAGTTTCCGGGGCCGGCGGTGGTGAGCGTATACACCCCCTGCATGCCCGAGCATGAGATCGCCGACAACATGGCGGCCCATCAGGCCAAGCTGGCCCGCGACTCTCGCACCTTCCCGGTGTTCATCTACGACCCCCGCAAGGGCGACAGTATGCGTGAGCGCCTCGACCTGAGGGGCAACCCGGTGGTGAAGGAGGACTGGTACCGTCATCCCAAGACGGGCGAGCCTATCGACTTCATCTACTTCGCCCGCACGGAGGGGCGCTTCTCCAAGAGCTTCGACGCGGAGGGTCGCCCGGACGAGACCCTGCTGGTCGCCCAGGCGGATCGCCTGGCGAACTGGCACCTGCTCCAGGAGCTGGCGGGCATCCGCTAGCGCTGCCCCGTACCCTCGACGGTGGCGTGACCGGGCGGCCGGAACAGGCCGCGCGTGCGCTGTCAACGGTTCCAGCTTCGGCGCGGCGCTGCTCAGGCGGCGTCAGGGGCGACGGGCAACTCGAAGTAGAAGGTGCTCCCCTGGCCGGTTGTGGCCTCGGCCCAGATGCGCCCGCCGCAGCGCTCGATGATCTGCTGGGCGACGGTGAGCCGAAGGCCCGCACCCGGCTCCGGCTCGGTTCCCTGGCACTTGAGGGCGGCGAGGGGGCGGAACATCCCGTTGGGGTGGTCGGCGCGGCTGCCCTTGCCGTGGTTCCCGATGCTAACGAGGGCTTTGCCTTCTCTCGGGATGGCAGTGACGACCAGCGGCGAGCCGGGGGGCGAGCACTTGAGGGCATTCAGCAGCAGGTTGGCCGTGGCACGCTTGAGCCAGCGCGCGTCGCCGAGGACGGAGGGCAAGGGGCCTTGAATGTGCAGCTCGATGGGATGCTCCGGGGAGGCCAAGCGGAGCTCTTCGCTGCTCTGCCGGAGGACCTTCTCCAGGTCCACGGAGCGGCGGCGCATCGGTCCCAAGCCCGTGTCGGTGGTGGAGAGCTTGAGCAGGGCGGAGGCCTCGTCTGCCAGCTCCACCGCGTCGCGCCGGATGCCCTCCAGGTTCCCCAGACGCTGCTCCGTGGGGAGCTTGTCGCCGATGTCCACGAGTACGTTGATGGAGCCGGCCAGGGTCAATAGGTGGCGACGAAGCTCCTGGAGGATCATTGTTAGCTCGTCGCGCTTTGCGCGGAGAGCTCCATTGAGCTGGGTGGCTCGCGCCTCGGTGTCGCGGCGGCGGAGACCCGTGACGGCGAGTGAGATGACGCCTGATGCCAGGTCCAGGCGGAGGATCTCCTCGGGGGCAAAGGCTCGGTCGTCCAGACGCGCTACCTGTACGGCGCCGATAACGGATTCCGCTGTGGAGAGAGGTGCGGCGGCGCAGCTATGGAAGCGGCCCTGGCACTCGGAAGGGGGCGGCGGCGAGGGCTCGTCGCCAGGCGGAGGGTATGAGCAGAGTCGCTCCTCGCGGACGGCCTGGGCGGCTAGGCTGGACTCCGCGTCGAGCTCCATGCCCTCCAGAGACGGGCAGCCGGGGAGGTAGGCCGCCTCGACGGTGAGGGCATCGCCGGTGCCTCGGCGCAAGACGATGCTGCTGGCGTGAGCGTCGACGTAGCGTGCCAGGAGACGCAGAAAATGACGGAAGCTGGCGTGGACATCGGAGGAGGAAAGGGCGGCGTCCGTCAGAGCCTGAAGCGCCCCGAGCTGCCAGGCCGCATCCTTGCCTTGGGCCTTGAGCCCCGACAGGTCCTCCTTGAGGAAGACTACCAAGACGAACCTTCTACAGAAGGCAGCGAACCACCTGGCGCTGCTGCGCTCGTGGGTTCACTGCACACTACATTTCGCAATAGTGCCTGTCGGCTCCTGAGCTAAAGCTAAGGGGAGTCATCAGAGAATGCCATGAATTGAGGAACAAGAATCCGTGAATTCTATCAAGACTTTCTTATATAAGCGCTAGCCGTTGTAGCTTGGCGAGCGGTCAGCAGCGCGTCGTGGCTCGCGTTGTCCCGCGAGTGCGGTTGAGGATGCTGGCTTCCAGGCGAGGCTAGAAGCGGAACAGGCTGATGCCCTGCGCGGAGTCGTGGCGAACGCGGCCTCGCCGGCCTACCGCCTCTTCCCTGACCATGGTCTCCAGGATGTCTGCGTCGGCGTCGTTCCTGGCGATGAAGCGGCGGCCGTCGTCGAGGCGGCCGATGACGATGCCCCGCTCGGGCTGGCCATCCCGATCGTAGATGACGGTGTAGGTCTCGACGGTGGCGTTCCCTTGCGGCCCCAGCGCCAACTCCGGGTGGTCCGCCTCGTCGAGCGCCCGCTGGTACGAGGCGGGGTCATCCCTGGACCATTCGCGCCCGCTGGGCGTGCCGGCATAGACGCCTATGGCGTGCTTGGTGGCGTACCAGCCGAGGGCGGTGACGAGGCCCTTCGCCTCGGGCTCGGCGCGCAGCCGGTCGGCCATCGTGGCGATGGCGTGCATGGTGTAGTTGTTCCCCGGCCCGCCGGCGTAGGGCAACCCTCCGGTCACGGTGAGCGGACGGGGATCGTTCTCCGGGATGCCAAGCATCTGGCCGGCGATCTGGACGACGGAGGGGAAACAGCTATAGAGGTCGAAGTGGTCGATGTCATCGATGGAGAGGTCGGCCATCCTGAGGGCCTTCTCCCCGATGGTCTTGATGGCCGGTGAGGTGTAGTAGTTGACGCGTTCGCTGACGAACCACAGGTCGTTGGCCTCGGCTCCGGCCCAGAGATAGACCCAGCGATCCTCGGGGATGCCCAACTCGCGGGCCGTGGCGACGCTGGTCATGATGATGCCCGCCGCCTGGTCGACGTCCATGATGGCGTTCATCAGCTTGGGGTAGGGGAAGCCGATCATGCGGTTGTCCGGCGCGACGGTGATGATCTCCTCCTTCGTGCGGGCCTTCTGAAACCAGGCGTAGGGATTGTCGCGCGCCACCTGGGTGAAGCGTGCGCATAGGCGCCCCAGCCGCTCCTGGTGCTCGTGGATTGTGTGGCCCTGATGGGCGCGCAGAGCGTTCTCGAAGAGGGGGAAGATGTGGACGGGGTAGCGGGCGCCGTGAGCCGACTCCAGCGCGCTGGTGCCGTCGCGAGCGTCGCCCACCGTGGCGAGGGGCTCGGCTTGAGGTGTCCAGTCCAGCGTGACGCCTTGCCGACGCGCGCGGCGCCTCGTGCGCATCGCCTCGGCGCCCACCAGGAGAGCGAGGCCCACGCGGCCCTGGGCGATGCTGTCGGCGGTCTGATTGACCAGCCACTGGGGGGCGTTGCCGCCGAGCGTGGTGTAGAGCCTGTCGCGGGGGTGGGCGTCGAGCCGCTGCGCGAGCATGCCGGGCGCGTCGGCGTAGCGCCACGAGAGAACGTTGACGACGCGGATGGAGTCCAGGCGGGGGAGGAGCCCGAGGGTATGGGCGTCCTCCTCCGCCTTTCGGGCCACCAGGAGCATCATGTCCAGCGGCTCCCTGGCGTCGGCCAGGTCCGCTGAGCGGTTGACGTGCTGCCCGACTCCGACGATAATCGGGACCTTGCGCTCATCCACGGCGTATCATCCCAGCGTGCAGACTCGACCCTGGGCCACCAGCCACGTCCGGCTATGCCACAGGAACTGGTTCCTGAGCCGGAGGCTTTGGGCGCTTGCCCGTTGTCCCGCGGTCGGCCGCCCCGAGGGCTAACTAGGTGGCGACAGTGACGGCGGCGTTGCCCAGAACCGCGTCGCCCCCCTGGGTCTTGGCGCGCACGAGGATCTTGCCGCCGTTCTCTTTCCACATCTCCGTGATGATGGTGTCGCCGGGGAAGACCACGCCCGAGAAGCGCGCCTCGAAGTCCTTGAACCGCTCGGGCTGGCCGTCGCAGAACTTCTGGAGGACGGCGCGGCCCACGTGGCCGAAGGTGCACAGCCCGTGCAGGATGGGGCGGTCGAAGCCGGCCATCTTGGCGAATCCGGGGTCGGCGTGCAGCGGGTTGCGGTCGCCGGACAGGCGGTAGATGAGCGCCTGCTGGGACAGCGTCGGCATTTCGACCACGGCGTCGGGCGCGCGCTCGGGGGGGACGTTCCTGGCGCCGCTGGGCCCGCGGTCGCCGCCGAAGCCGCCCTCTCCCCGCACGAAGGCGCCGAACGTGTTCAGGAAGATCACGTTGCCCTGTTCGTCGGCCGTCTCGGCGTCGACCACGATGAGCGCGCCCGAGCCCTTGTCGTAGATGGCGCGGATGGTGGGGGTGGTGATGAGCTTGCCGGAGGCGGGGATGGGCTTGCGCAGCTCGATGCGCTGCTCACCGTGGAGCAGCATGAGCGGGTTGAACTGAAGGACGCCCACCATGCCGGCGAGGGCGGGGAAGGCGGGCACGACGGCGAAGGTGGGCAGCACCTTGAGCTCCTTCTCGAAGGTGAACCCGAGATCGTCCACGCCTGCGCCCACGCCCAGGGCGTAGAGCATCACGTCTCTATCCGTGTACTCAAAGGTCATCGACGGCAGCTTCTTGCCGACTACGTTCAGGTCGAGAGCCATGGTCTTCCTCCTTGTGTCTTACAGATGCTCCCTATCGAGCGGCGGGTGGCTAGCGCCCTAACCGCCGCCTATAATCCTGGATCGCCTGGTCGGCCTTGTCGGCAGCCTCGCGCAGGGCATCCTCGGGTGAGACGCCCTGGAGGATCATGCGCTCCAGGGCGCTGGTCACCTCCTCGCGGATCTGGGCGTAGGGGCCCACGAGGGGGCCGGCGGTGGCGTCGTTGCGCGGGGTGGTCATGAGCTCATCCACGGCGATGCGGAAGGCGGGATAGTTGGTCTCCACCTCGATGGCCGCCGGGAGGTCGCGCGCGGACATGCGAAGCGGGAGATAGCCGCTGCCGCTGTACCATTCGGCCTGCTGCTCCGGCGCCAGCAGGTATTTGATGTACTCCCAGGCGGCTTCCTGCTCCTCGACCGGCTTGTCCTTGTTGATCCAGAGGGAAGCGCCGCCCACCAATACGCCGCAGTCCCCTTCGTCTAGGACGGGGACGAAGCCGACGCCCAGTTCCATGCCCGTGACCTCACCGCTTTCGAGGGCGTCCACGACGGAGCGCAGCGCCGCGGAGGTGCCTATGGTCATGGCTACCCTCCCCGAAGCGACGGCCAGGAAGTGCTCGATCCCCCCGGGGTTGCGGCCGACGTCGATGGCCAGCCCTTCTTCAAGCATCTCATCCCACCAGCGGAACAGGGCGAGGCCCGCCTCGCCGTCGAAGACGACCTGGGTGGGGCGGTCCTGGCGGCCGTTGGCGTTGTCCACGTACAGGTCGCCGTGGGCGGCCAGGAGATGCTCGATGCGCTCGGGCTTGATCTCGAGGGCGATGCCGGCCTCGTATGTCGGCACCAGCTTGCGGGAGTACTCGCGCACCTCCTCCAGGGTAGTCGGAGGCTTCTCCGGGTCAAGGCCTACCTCGCGGAAGGCGGTCTTGTTGTAGTAGAGCAGGGGGTCGGAGGTGTTGAAGGGCATGGGGTAGAGCTTGCCGTCAACCGTGTAGTAGTCGAGGACGGCGCCCGGGAAGTCCGAGAGGTCGTAGCCATCCCGGTCGATGAAGTCCTGCACGGGAACGACGGCGCCGCTGTCGACGATGATGCGGGTGGATGTGTCCTGGATCTGCATGAGCGGGGGCAGGTCGGCGGTGCCCAGGGATGCCAGCACCTTGTTGAGCATGTCGTCGTAGCCGCCCTGGAAGACCAGTTCGACTCGGGCCCACGGGTGAGTGGCGTTGAAGCGCCTGGTGAGCTGTGTCAGCGTCTCGGCCGGCGCAGCCGTCATTGAGTGCCAGAAGGTGATGGTGACGGAGCTCTCGGGCGTGGGAAACTCGCCGCGCGGGGCGGGGGTGCCATCGGACGGCTCCGCGTCGCCACCGCCGCAGGACGCCAGCAGCGCCGCGAGGAGAATGACCATGATTGCCAGGTATCGCTTCACTCCGAGCATCCTCTCTTTGCGGCGGCCTCGGGCCTCCCCGGCGACGGTTCCTAGAGGAGGGCGGCCGAGATTGGCTAGGGCCGCCTAGCCTCCGACGCGACGCGCGTAGTCCTCCAGGGCGCGATTCGATTCCTCGGCGGCTCCGCGCAGGGCATCCTCCGGCGAGGTGCCTGTCAGCAGCATCCGCTCTATCGCGCTCCTTATCGCCTCACGGACCTCGGCGAAGGGGCCGATGATAGCGCCCGCCGTGGCGGGTTCTCCGGGCGCCCCCTGTAGCTGCTGCAGAGCGACGGCGAACTGAGGGTACTGCTCCTGCACCTGGAGCGAAGGCTCCAACTCCAGAGCGGAACGGCGAATGGGCAGATAGGCCGAGCCAGCATACCACTCGGCCTGCGACTGAGGCTCCACCAGGAACTTGACGAACTCCCAGGCCGCCTCCTGCTCTTCCACCGGCCGGTCCTTGAAGATCCAGAGGGAGGCTCCGCCGACGGTGACTCCGCCTTCGCTGCCCTCGAGGACGGGCATCGGGCCTGTGCCCATCTCCACGTTGGGGAAATCGCCGCCTCCCAGAATGTCCACCACCGTACGCAGCCCAGCGGATGAGCTAATGGTCATGGCTACCCGATCGACGCCGATGGGCAGCAGGGCATCGAAGCCGCTGGGGTTGCGGCCCACATTGACGGCCAGCTCTTCAGCGACCATGTCGTGCCACCAGGTGAAGATATCCAGGCCGGCCTCACTGTTGAAGAGCGCCTCAGTGGCGCGGGCCTCGCGACCGTTCCCGTTGTTCACGTAGAGATCGCCGTGGGCGGCCATCATCTGCTCGAAGTACCAGGGCTGGATCTCCAGTGAGATGCCGCTGCGGGTGACGTTGCCGCTCGCGTCGCGCTTCATGAGCTTCTCGGAGTACTCTCGCACCTCCTGGAGGGTCTTGGGTGGCGTGTCGGGATCGAGCCCAACCTCTTCAAAGGCCGTCTTGTTGTAGTACAGGATGGGGTTCGAGACGTTAAAGGGCATCGAGTAGAGCTTGTCCTGAACGGAGTAGTAGGCGATGATCCGCGGCTCGAAGTCTGAGAGGTCGTAGTCGTCACGTTCGATGAACTCATACATGGGGACGATGGCTCCGCTGTCCACCATCCGCTGCACTGTTGTGTCCTCAAGCTGGGCCAGGACGGGGAGCTCCTGAGACCCCAGCGAGGCCAGGACCTTGTTCAGGTTGTCCTGATAGCTGCCCTGGAAGACGAGTTTGACGCGGGCCCAGGGGTGGGTGCTGTTGAAGCGGTCGGCGAGGGCTTCCAGCGTCCCGGCGGGAGCGGCGGTCATGGAGTGCCAGAAGGTGAAGGTGACCGGGCTCTCGGGCGTCGGAAACTCGGCGCGTCCGCCGGGCGCGCCGTCGGATGGCTCCGCCTCGCCGCCGCCACAGGACGCCAGCAGCAGCGCGGCCAGCACGATCCCCAGGACAGTCAGGTATCGTTTCATCGTCCCGTAACCTCCTCTTTGGGTGGCATGTGCCTACCCCTTGATGGCGCCCGCCGTGAGGCCTCGTATGATCTGTCGCTGGAAGAGCACGAGCAGGGCGAACATGGGGACGGCCGCGATCACCGTCCCCGCAAACACGACGTTGAGCCGGTCGATCTCCTGGGACGCAAGCTTCTGCAGGCCGATCTGCACGGTGCGGTATGAGTCTTCGTTCGTCACCAGCAGGGGCCAGAGATACTGGTTCCAGGCCTGCAGGAAGGAGAAGATGGCGACGGCGCCCATGATAGGCCTTGAGAGGGGCACGACGACGTAGAGCAGGAAGCGCCAGTGCCCGTACCCGTCGATGGCGGCGGCATCGCGGAGCTCCTGGGGGATGGTCATGAAGTGCTGGCGGAGCAGGAAGGTGCCGACGGCGGTGGCCAGGAAGGGCACCGTCAGCGCCTGGTAGCTGTCGATCCATCCCAGCGTGCGAATTGTCTGGAAGTTGGGAATGATCGTGACTTCCCAGGGGACCATGAGGGTGGAAAGGAAGAGGAGGAAGAGGCCGTTTCGGAAGGGGAAGCGCAGGAAGGCAAAGGCGTAGGCAGCCATGACCGAGGTCACGAGTTGCCCGGCGACGATGATCGACGACTGGATGAAGCTGTTGAGCATGAAGCGGCTCAGTGGCGTCGCATCGAACGCCCCCTTGAAGTTCTGCCATTGGGGATGCATTGGAAAGAGCTCGGGCGGGTATGTGATGATGTCTTCGGCCGGCAGCAGGGCGTTCACCAGCGCCAGGTACATCGGGAAGAGCACGGCGACCGCGGCCGCCGTCAGCACCGCGTAGCCAGCGGCGGTGCTCAGCAGCCGCCGAGTGGGCCGGACCCGCCGCCAGAGCGCGGTCTTCGAGGGCAGCGCCCTAGCCGAACTAGCCATAGAACACCCGCCGCTCCAGGAACCGGAACTGAACGGAGGTCAGAGCCAGCACCAGTATGAATAGAGCGATGGCCTCCGTCGCGGCAACGCCCCAGTTCTGGAAGACGAAGCCATCGCGGTAAATCGCGTAGACGATGACGGTGGTGGCGTCCAGCGGTCCACCCTGGGTCAGGATGTGGATCTGGCCGAACGACTGGAACGCGAAGATGGTGGAAATCACAAACACGAACAGCAGGGTAGGGGAAAGCATGGGAAGAGTGACGTTCCAGAAGCTGGATAAGCGCCCGGCGCCGTCGATCTTGGCGCTCTCGTAGAGCTCCTCAGAGATAGACTGCAGACCGGCCAGAGTGACGATGAAGGTGAGGCCCAGGTTGAGCCAGACCGTGGTCAGGGAGACCGCCAGCAGAGCCCAATCGGGGTCAGTCAGCCATTGGATGCGCGGCAGCGCGAGCTGCTCGAGGAGGTAATTCAAGACACCGATGCTGGGGTTCAGCAGGGTGAGCCACATGATCGCCCCCACCGCCACCGAGGTGGCCACAGTGGACGAGAAGATGGTGCGAAAGATGGAGATGCCCCGCAGTCTCTGATTGGCCAGGAGCGCCAGCCCCAGCCCGAGGACCATGCCCGTGGGCACCACGTACAGGCTGAACACGAAGGTCACCCACAGGGCGTGGCGGAAGTCCTCCGAGGTGAGGACCTGCTGATACTGGTCGGTGCCGACGAAGGACGCCGTGCGCCCGAAGGGGTCAGTCTCGAAGAAGCCGAGGTAGACGGACTTGATGAGGGGATAGAAGATGAAGATGCCGAAGATGATGAGCGAGGGCGCCAGGAAGATCATGGCGAATCCCAGGCGTCGTGCGCCGTCGATCGCGGCTGCTGCTGTCTGGTTCGGCGCCGGGGCGGGAGCCCTGGCTGTCGCCATTCCGGTCACTAGGGACTCTCCTCTATCCCTATATCCCTACGTTGACTCGATGCGCCGCCCGTCGGTGGGATCGAAGAGGTGCACGTGCTGGGCGGAGGTGCGCAGGCGGACCTGCTCACCCACCCGCAGCCGGTATTCCGGCGAGAGCCGGGCTACCAGGGTGCGGCTCTTCTGACTGAACGTCACGTGCTGCTCGTGGCCCAGAGACTCGACCGTGTCCACGGTGGCCTGGAGGCATTGATCCGCGTCCGCGGCGGTCAGGTCCAGATGCTCAGGCCGCACGCCGACGATGACGCCATCGGGGGCGCTCTTGTCGACTGCGGCCGCCTGCTCCGGCGAGAGCGGGAAGTGGGCGTCCTCGGCCACGGCTGTCGCTTGTCCATCGCGGGACTCCAGCCGGGCCTCGAAGAAGTTCATGGCGGGGCTACCGATGAAAGCCGCCACAAAGAGGTTGGTGGGACGGTCATAGACCTCCTGCGGTGGCCCAACCTGCTGGAGAGCACCCTCGTTCATTACGGCGATGCGGGAGCCCATAGTCATGGCCTCCACCTGGTCGTGGGTGACGTAGACGAAGGTGCCCTCAAGGCGGCGATGCAGCTTGATGAGCTCCGAGCGGGTCTGCACACGCAGCTTGGCGTCCAGGTTGGATAGGGGCTCATCCATGAGGAAGACGGAGGGCTGTCGCACGATGGCCCGGCCCAGCGCTACGCGCTGTCGCTGACCGCCTGACAGCTCGGCCGGCTTTCGCCGCAGCAGATCTCCCAGCCCGAGGGCGTGCGCGGTGTCGCGCACCATCGTGTCGCGCTCTTTTCGGGGGATGTGCCGCAGGCGCAGACCGAAGGCCATGTTGTCGTAGACGGACATGTGCGGGTAGAGGGCGTAGCTCTGAAAGACCATGGCCACGTCGCGGTGCTTGGCGGGGATGTCGTTCATGACCCGCTCGCCGATCAGGATGCGGCCGCTGGTCGGGTCCTCCAGGCCAGCGACCACCCTGAGGGCGGTGGTCTTGCCGCAGCCTGAAGGGCCGAGGAGGACCAGGAACTCCTGGTCCTCCACCTCCAGGCTGAAATCGTCGACCGCGACGACCGGGCCGAAGCGCTTGGTCAAGTGGTCGAATACCACCCGGCTCATGACTTGTCCGCCTCCCTCAGGCGACGCTGCCCTGGCCGATTTCTTGCCGCCCGCATTGTAACGCGCAGGCGTCGCTCAATACCAGCGGTGCCGCCAGGGGCTCTGTCCTGGCTCAGCACCGGCGCGTTTCGTCTGCGGTTCACGCCGGCGCGTGGTCCTCGCCGGGCGGCTTCCTTGCGTAGATGACCACGCTCTTGGGCAGGAAGCGGTTCCCGACGTCGTCGAAGAAGTGATAGAAGAGCGAGTAGGGCTTCCTCCTGAGGCGCTGCTGCCAGTCGTTCAGCTTCCGATCGGCCCACGTCTTCAGCCAGGGGCTGCCATCGATCATGAATAGGAGGATCCAGTAGATGGCCTCCAGGGAGTGCCGCCAGCGCGTGAGGTAGGGTCGAAGGCCGGCCCGTTCGATCCGCTGGAGGATCGTCCGGCGGCCGTAGATGCGGAGGTGGCCGCCCGGCCAGGAGCCGCTCCAGGGGGCGAGTCGGCGCTGAATGACCTCGGGGAGGGTGTCCGGCACGCTCACCGCGAGGCGGCCGCCCGGCTTGAGGACGCGCGCAAGCTCGGAGAGGACGGCGGCGTCATCGGGGACGTGCTCGAGGGTCTCGGTGCAGAGGATGCTGTCGAAGGAGGCGTTTCTGAAGGGAAGGCGGGTGCCGTCTCCGAGCACGAAGGTGGCCAGGGCACCGTCTGTCGCCGTTTGGCGTTGCTGGAAGGCGGTCTTCGCTTGGCGGAGGACTTCGTCGCTGAGGTCGAGCCCCACGGTCTGACGGACGCGGCCGCGAACCCTGTACAGCAGCGCCCCGGGACCACACCCGACGTCCAGGAGGGTTCCCTCCGGCGGGGGCGCCAGCAGGTCGAAATCCACGGTCTGCAGTCGATCAAGCAAGGTTCGAAATCTAGTCTGCCTGCACGAGGTGTGACCCCAGCGTCGCGGCTACTCCCCCAGGACTTTGATGACGACACGCTTGCGGCGCCGGCCGTCGAATTCCGCGTAGAAGACCTGCTCCCACGGTCCCAGATCCAGCCTGCCCGCTGTGACGGGGAGGACGGCCTGATGGTGGATGAGGGAGCGCTTGAGATGGGCATCGCCGTTGTCCTCGCCTGTTCGATGGTGTTTGTAGTCCGCGCGGTAGGGGGCAAGGCGCTCTGTCCACTCCCAGAAGTCCTGCCAGAGGCCCTCCTCGTTGTCGTTGACCCAGATGCCGGCGGTGATGTGCATGGCGCTCACCAGACAGAGGCCCTCCTGGACGCCGGACTGGCGTACGACGTCCTCTACGTCGCGGGTGACGTTGACAAGGTCGCGCCGCTCCTCAGAATTGAACCACAGGTAGTGCGTGTGCGTCTTCATGCGTCCTCCCCGAACATGCCTGTCCGTCGCTCGCCGAGCCGGAGGCGATGAGGGCTCGCCGAGGCGTGGCTGACCTCGCTTCGAAGCGGGAAACCCATTATACCGATAGCCGCCGCCGAGGGTATGGGGCGCGGGCTAGGCGTCTACCGAGCGGCGCTGGCCGGAAGCGGCTCGGGGGCAGTCAGGTCTTGGGGGGTGTGGACGTGGGTCGCGATGAGAGGGGTTGCTGGCCGCAGACGATCTGGGCTAGGCGGCTTTTGCCTTGTGCTCGTCCATCTGGGGTATAACATCGTTGATGAAGACCTCCACCAGCTCAGGGTCGAACTGAGTGCCGGCGTTGCGCCGCAGCTCCTCGATGGCGGCGGACCAGGACATGGCCTTGCGGTAGGGGCGGTCCATGGTCATGGCGGAGAAGGCGTCGGCGACGGCGAGGATGCGGCCCAGGAGGGGGATCTGCTCTCCCTTGAGGCCGCGGGGATAGCCGCCGCCGTCGTAGCGCTCGTGGTGGTTGGAGGCGGCGGCCAGCACGTCGGCGATCTGGGGGACGCCGCCGACGATGCGCTCTGTGAGAAGGACGTGCTGTCGCATGACCTCGCGTTCGCTGTCGGTCAGGGGGCCGGGCTTGCGAAGGAGGTGGTCAGGGATGCCGATCTTGCCGAGGTCGTGGAGGAGGCCGGCGATGCGCAGGGCCCGCTGCGACTGGTTGGAGAGGTTGAGGGCGGCTCCCATCAGTACTGCGTATTCGGCCTCGCGCTCCGAGTGTCTCTTGGTGTAGTGATCCTTGCGGTCGACGGTGCGAACGAGTCCGTGGAGCACGCCGAAGGCGCTGGTGGGATATCGCAGCAGGTCGGCGTCCGTCCCTTCCTCATGCGATACTGTGATCTTCCCGTCGAGGGCAGGCCTTGCCTTCGACTCGTACATTGCGGCGTCGGCGTGAGCGATGAGCTCGTCCTTGCTGCTGCCGTCCTCGGGGTGGACGGCAATGCCAATGGCCAGGTGAAGGGGGATATCCTCGGCGCCGGGCTCGGGCCGGAATTGGGTCTGCGCGACCCGCTCGAGGAGCCTTTCGGCGACCTTCAGTGCTCCGCGCTCGTCAGTTTCGGGAAGGATGAGCATGAACTCGTCGCCTCCGTAGCGACCGACGATGTCGGTGGGCCGGCAGGCCTTGCTCAGGACACCGGAGATGATCTTCAGGGCTTTGTCACCGGCGAGGTGGCCGTAGGTGTCGTTGTAGAGCTTGAAGTCGTCGACATCGGCCAGGATCATCGCCAAGGGCGCGCCGTCGTGTTGTGCGCGAGCGAGCAGGCGGTCGGCGGCGTCGTGAAGGTCCCCGTAGTTGCGCACGCCGGTGAGGGCGTCGGTGGAGGCCAACTCCCGGAGCTTCTTGGCCTGCTGACGAAGGGCGGCCTGCTGGCGCTCGATGCGGTTGGCGTATCGGCGCAGCCGCTCGCGTGACTCGGCCAGCTCCTGGTACGTTTGCATCGCCTTGAGGGAAGTGGCCAGCTCGGTGGCGAGGCCGTGGAGAAGGGCCACCTCTGCTTCGGGGAAGCTACGGGGCTCGTGGGAGGTGAAAGATGCCACGCCCATAAGCTCGTCCTGGAAGAACATCGGGAGCAGCGCCGCCGAGGTGAGCTGGCTCTGCCGATAGAACTCGCGTCTCGCTTCCGCTATGCGCTCATCATTCTGCATGTCTGGCAGGAGCATAGGCTGTCGAGAAGCGACCACTGCCGTGTACGTCTCTCCCGGGTCATCCGGTCTGAATGTGGCTTTCCAGAACCGGGAGAGGGCCGCATCTGCCCAGCGCGTCTCGCTGGAGACGCGGGCGGTGAAATGCGCGGTGGCCTCGTCATAGACGTCGATGGCGACGAAATCGAAGCCGGTGCTCGTGGCGATGGCGCTGGCTATCTCCGTGAGGGGGGCCTCCATGTCGCTGGAGCGCGTGAGCACCTGAGCCGCCTCAGCCAAGACGTTCAGCTCTTGCTTGTGGCGACGGGTCTGGCCAGACTCGACGAAGTCGAGGAACCGCCCCAGAAGGACCGCCAGGGCGGGAAGAGCCGAATTCATGAACTGCAGTGCGTCGGACCGGGCCCTTTTCTTCCAGGGGCCCTGGAGGATGCACATCTCGGAGCGGCTCTCTCTGGTTGGGATAAGGAAGGCGAGGAACTCACGCTGGTGTTCCTCTGAGATCCCCACGAAGTCCTCCACCCGGTGGCTTGCGAGGTTGAAGGCCGCCGCCCCGGTGAAGTGGAGCATCTGACGCTTGAGTATCCACAGGGCCCTCTGTGACAGTTCCAGATGCGGGCCGTCGCCGCCATCATCGCAGGCAACGAAATCCTGGTCTCTGGCGTGGATGAGCAGCACCCTGCGCGCCCCTGTCGTGCGGCGAATGATGGCTGCGGCCAGGGTAAGCGTCTGTTCGTCGGCGGGGCCGCGAAGAGCCGCTTCGGCCAGCTCATGCAGGGCCTGCAGCGCTTGCGTCGTCGGCTTCTCTTGCGCACTCGGCATTGCTGTGTACCGCTCCTCACAGGTATGTTCGGCGTTCTTGCGCTATTTTGTAGCGCTGTTGTGAAGGATATTTCGGCCTGCTGGTGTCGCCGCCGTATTCAGGGGCGCTGCCAGATTGGGGTTCCCGCGCGGCGCGCGGCAAATCTCGTGTGTGGCTGAGCTTAGGAGGGCAGGAGCGATCGGGGCGCTCGAACGCCTTGATGATTTACAGGCGGACGACGCTTTCCGGGGGCGGCTGGTAGAGGCGGTCTCCTCTGCCGTGCTCTTTGACTGATTCGAGAGCGCCCGCGATGAGGTCGAGGACCTCGCCCTTTTCCTGGGGGAACTTGTAGCCGTTCCAGTCCTGTCTGAACATCGGGGGATTAGCGTAGTGATCGAAGCAGAGCCTGCTAGTGATATCGAGAGACTCGACCAGGGTCCTCAGCTCCGTGAGCAGCTCGCCGATGGAGAGCAGCTCGAAGTGGCCGGCGCGGTATTCGTCGTGGAGGGGAGTGCCGGCCATCACCATGAGCGGCCTGACCCTGACGAAGTGGGGGTCGATGGCGCTCAGGACGCGGGCGCTCTCCCTGGCGTGCTGCTGTGACCTGGCCCTTCCGCCGAGGCCGGGCATCACGTATTCGGAGAGCTCGAATCCTGAGTCCTTGGCCTTCCTGCCCGCCTCGATCATTTCGTCCGGGGTTGCGCCCTTCCTAACCCGGCTCAACACCTCGGCGTCGCCGCTTTCGAGGCCGAGGTGTAGCCTGGTGAGGCCGGCTTCCCGGAGTCGCTGCAACTCGTGTGGCTTCTTGACGAGGACGGTCTTGGCGCGTCCGTATGAGGTGACCCGCTGGAGCGAGGGGAACGCATCGTGTAGGTAGGTGAGTATCTCCACCAGGCCGTCGGTCTTTGTGAGGAGGGCATTCGAGTCGCCGAGGAAGGCGGTGCGTGGATCCGCCCAGCGCCCCAGGAGACGCAACTGGTCGGAGGCGGTGCGCACCGTCTCGATGTCTCCGGTGACCTCATCAACCGTTCTCAGCGTGTCTTTGCGCGACAGGCCTTTGTAGGCGCCGCAGAACGTGCAGTAGTTCCACGGGCACCCTCTCATAACCCTGATGAGCAGGGAATGAGCCTCGCTGGGGGGCCTCATGGGCGGTAGCTCGTAGAGCACGGTGCTATCTGCCTCTCGCTGCGCTCACACTGACGCGGCTTGCTCTATGGCTCCGCGTTCACTATCTGCAGTATAGCAGAGCCCCCGAACCGGACTTGGGCAAGAAAAAGGCGGTGACCCCGACGAGCGCCGGGGTCACCGTGGTCGCAGTCGCGGACACGCGCGCGAGGCGGCGGGCCTAGAAGACCGTGTCGCCCCTCTGGAGCTGGCGGAAGATGGTGCGTCGCTGAATCTCCGAGGTGCCATCGGGGATGCGCAGGGTGCGGGCGATGCGGAAGCCCTCCTCCAGGGCGAGCTCGCCCGACAGGCCCATGGCCCCGTGGATCTGGATAGCCCTGTCCATGATGCTCTGGGCCATCTCGACGCAGTAGGCCTTGGACATGCAGATCTCCTTCACGGGCATCCTGCCTGTGGAGGGGAAGGCATCGACGAGCTTGCACGTCTGGATCACCATGTACTTGGCGGCGAAGATTTCCATGGCGCTGTCAGCGATCATGAACTGGATGGCCTGGTGGTCGGACAGGGGGACGCCAAAAGTTCGCCTTTCCTGGGAGTACTGCAGGCAGCGGTCGAGAGCCCACTGCGCCATACCGACGCAGCCCGCGGCGATGCCGAGCCTGCCTTCGGAGATGCCGAACAGGGCGATGTCGAAGCCCCGGTCCACTGCGCCGATCATGTAGTCGTTCCTGACGCGTACGTCCTCGAAGGAAAGGCCGCCGCAGTCGCTGGAGACGTGGCCCATGATGGAGAGGGGCTTCTCGGCCTGGTAGCCCGGGGACTGGGCATCGACCAGGAAGCAGCTAATGCCGCCCTTGTGGGCCTTAAACATCTCCTCATTGGTGATGGCGAAGATGGCGGCGTAGTCGGCGTAGGGGGCGTTGGTGATCCACATCTTGGAGCCGTTGACGACCCAGTCGTCGCCGTCCCTCCGCGCCTTGCACTTCATGCTCCACAGGTCGGAGCCAGCGTCGGGCTCGGTGACGCCGAAGCAGACCGTCTTCTCCCCCGCGAGGAGGGACGGCATCACCTCCGCGCGGATAGTCTCGTTCGCTCCCGTGAACAGGTGGGACGGCCCGTCCACGAAGCTTGCCAGGATCGGCGAGGTGAGGAAAGCGGCCGCCCATCCCACGAAGACGCGCCCCGGCCCGTGCTTGCGGTACAGGGCCTCGAGGATGAAAGGCTGGGTCGTGAACGGCAGGCCGCCGCCGCCGATGCTCTCGGGGGCGAGCATCGCATAGTAGCCCGCCTGGGCCGACTTTCGCCTGATGCCGTCGCGCGCCTCGCGGATCTCCGGCACCAGCAGTCCATCGTCCCCGAAGAGCTTACGCTCGTCCCCCAGGGTCTCCTTGTACTGCTGCTCCAATGGCACCACTTCCGTCTCGATGAAAGTATCGAGACCGTCGATGGTGCCCTTGACGACATCCCTCAACTCCTCAGGAATCGCTTCATCCGGCATGGTAAGAAAGACCTCCCTTCAGCAATGCTAGTGGTATCAGGCAGCCATCGGGGCCTTCCTTTGGCCCCCTAAGGGTTCGGCGGGCCCCTCTCCTAGTGACCGGGCCCGCGCGCCCTTGCGTGAGCCATTGTACCACTGCTCTCGCCTTGGGGCTTCCGCCCGCCCGTCTGCGTCCTTGGCCCCGATTCACCGGCGCCGGTGACAGTGCTAGAATTACGCCACGTGAGGCAGGCGAGGAGAAGACGCGGCACTCAGTGTCCCGCGGTCGAGGGGCGAGTGGAGTGAGATGGCGCGAGCCTCGCCGGCGCAGTGGTTTTCTCAGAATCCAAGGAGGGCGTGGTGAGTAAGATCCTCGGCGCAGACGTGCTGGTGCAGTGCCTTCTTGAGGAGGAGGTGCGGTTCGTCTTCGGCATACCCGGAGCTCAGCCGACCACTCTCCTGGACGCCATCTATCGGTTCGGGCGGAAGCAGGGGATGGAGTTCATCATGACCCGGCACGAGCAGGCCGCAGCCCACATGGCTGATACCTACGCCAGGCTGACCAGGAAGCCCGGCGTGTGCCTGGCGACGGTGGGGCCGGGAGCGGTGGATCTGGTCCCCGGCGTCTACGAAGCCTACGTCAACAGCATCCCCATGCTGGTGCTGACGGCCCAGAACCAGACGTGGCGCTCCTATCCCGATCACGGGTCGACGCAGGCGTGCAACCAGATCGACCTGTTCAAGCCGATCACCAAGTGGAACGCTCTGGTCTCCCACTGGAGCCGCATCCCCGAGATGGTGCGGGAGGCCTTTCGGACGGCGATGTCGGGGCGTCCGGGGCCGGTGCATCTGGACCTGCCGGTGGACGTGCTGTTCGGGGAGGGTCCGGAGGAGGAGGTGCGCATCCTGCCGCCGGCGCGATACCGGCCCACCACACCCTCCAGCGGCAGCCCCGAGGTGATTCAGCAGGCCGCCTCGATGCTGGCGCGGGCGAAGCGGCCCTACATCCACGTGGGCGGGGGCGCCCTCCTGTCGGGGGCGCCGGGGGAGATCATCACCCTGGCCGAGCTGCTGGGCTGCCCCGTCTCCACCAGCATCTCGGCCCGCGGGGCGGTGCCTGAGGACCACCCGCTGAGCCTCATTCCGATGGGGTTCGGCGCGCTCAAGGCTCGCAGCGAGGCCGATGTCGTGCTGGTGGTTGGCTCGCGCCTGGGCGCCTACGACTTCTGGGGGAAGGCGCCGCTCTGGGGACAACCGGGGGAGCAGCAGATCATCCAGGTCGACACGGCTCCGGAGAGCCTGGGGGAGAACCGGGAGGTGGACCTGGCGATCCTGGGCGACGCGAGAGCGGTGGTGCAGGCCATCCGGGGCGAGGTGGAGCGAATGGCCGAGGAGCGCCCGGAGCATCCCCAGATGGCCGAGTATCGGGAGGCCCAGGCGGCCTGGCTGGCCAACTTCGAGAGCCTGGGGAAGTCGGACGCGAAGCCCATCCATCCCCTGCGCATGGTGGCGGACGTGCGGGCCTTCTTCCCCCGCAACGCCATCGCTGTCGTGGACGGCGGGAACACCACCATCTGGGCCCACTACCTGGCCCGCATCTACGAGCCGGGGACCCTGCTCTGGCACGGCGACAGCGGCATGGGCGGCGGCGCCCTGCCCAAAGCGATCGCCGCCAAGCTGGTCTGCCCCGACCGGCCCGTGTTCGTCATCTGCGGCGACGGCTTCCTGGCGATGAATATCCAGGAGCTGGAGACAGCAACGCGCCTGGGGACCGAGGTGACCGTCGTCGTGAACAACGACCGGGCCTACGGGATGATCAAGGCGGCGCAGGACACCGCGTTCGCCAAGCGGTACATCGGCGTGGATTTCGTGGACGTTCGGTACGACGAGATGGCGCGGGCGTGCGGCTGGCACGGGGAGCGGGTGGAGGACCCTGAGGAGATCACGCCCGCCCTGGCGAGAGCGGCCCAATCGGGCAAACCTGCGCTCATCGACGTCGTCGTGGACGCCGAGGCGAACCTGGCCCCGCCCGACGTGGCGACGGTCGTGGGTGTGTGGATGGAGGGGGTGAAGTTCCCGGAGCCCTAGCCGGGGGCTTGATGACTTGCGTCTCCTGGGATGCAGCAGGGGCTGCGGCTCCCCGGGGGCGGGTGAGCGGGGGAAACGCCTCGAACGGAGGAGGTTGACCTCATGTCTATCGAGCCCTACAGAGGTCGGGCAGAGGTCGTGAGCGTCGACGGGCAGCGCGTTACCTCGGCGAGCGTTTCCCTGGAGGTAGACGCGGGGGGTCGCTGCGGGGTGGCGGCGTTTTCGCCCGAGAAGCCGGAGGCGCTTGGTGGAGGAGGCGAATTCCTCCTCCGCATCGAGGGGCGCGGCGATCTCAGGGTAAGGTTGAGCGGTGCCGGGCCTGGGCTCTTCGGGGGAGCCCTCGGGGTGCCGCGCTGGCAAGCGGAGGTGCTGGCTGATGGCCCCGACTGCGAGTAGGCAGGCGCACGGGCCGGCGTTCCGCCTTCCGAGGTGAGCGGTCAGGGGGTTCTCGATGGCTGAGTATCAGTACTTCAGGGTGGAGAAGGACGGCCGGGTTGCCGTCTGCACGGTCTCCAACCCGCCTTCGAACCTGATGAACGGCGCGATGGTGGCCGAGCTCGCCCAGCTCGCCGATGAGATCGAGGCGGACGCGGATGTGCGGGTGATGGTGCTCACGAGCGGCGGCGTGGAAGGCGTGTTCATCATGCACTACGACGTCGCAGAGCTGGCCCAGGCCAGCGAGGGGCTCCAGCAGGCTCCCGCGTTCCAGCTCGAGGAGCTGCATGCCACTCATCAGGCGTTCAACAAGCTCCAGTCCATGTCCAAGGTGGTCATCGCGGCGCTCAACGGCACGGCCATGGGGGGCGGCTGCGAGCTGGCCCTGGCCTGCGACTTCCGGTTCATGGCGAGGCTGGGCGTCATCGGTCTGCCCGAGGCGCAGGTGGGCATCCTGCCTGGGGCCGGCGGCACGCAGCGGATGAGCCGGCTGCTGGGCACCGGCAAGGCGCTGGAGATGATCCTGCTGGGGAAGGTCGTGGACGCGGACGAGGCCGAGGCGATGGGCCTCATCCACAAGGCGCTGGATCCTCAGGATCTCATGCCGCACACGCTCGAGTTCGCCAGGGTCCTGGCGGAGC
>CAZFGZ010000005.1:31385-33041 GCA_964518585.1 uncultured Dehalococcoidia bacterium
AATGCGATACACGCCCGCCGTCAGCGTGGGCATGATCAAGAAGTGCATCCACCAGGGAAGTGAGCTTCCCCTCCTGGATGCGCTCAAGCTAGAACAAGACTGCTTCTTGCAGACGATGGCTTCTGAGGACGCCTTGCGCCTGATGAAGGACTACCTGGACGGACGGCTCCCGCCCCTCCAGGGCTAGCACACTTCCGGCGGCCGCTACAGGGCGGGCTTCAGGACGATTGTCTCTCCCGCCTGGAGTTGCCCCTTCTTGAGCTCTACCTCGCTCTCGGCAAGGGTTCGAACGGGTTGGCGCCCTCGTGTGAAGTCCTCTACGCCGGCGACCGGGAAGTTCGGGCAGCGGTCGTTCTTGAAGTGCATGGGGATGACCACCTTCGGGTTGAGGCGCTTGCAGACGCGCTCGGCGGCGGCGGCGTCTATGGTGAAGTTGCCGCCCACGGGGATGAGCAGCACGTCCACGCGGCCGATGTCGGCGACGGTGGTGTCGTCGAGGTCATGGCCCAGGTCTCCCAGGTGGCAGACGTTGATGTCGTCGAGAGTGAAGCAGAAGATGGTATTGGACCCGCGCTCCTTTCCCGAGACCTCGTCGTGGCTCGTGGCGATGCCCTTGAATCGCACGCCGCGGGCCTCGTGGCTGCCCGTCCCGCGCACGACCTGAGGGTTCCCCTGGACCGCAGCGACGTTGTTGTGGTCGGCGTGGTCGTGGCTCACCGTGACGATGTCGGCCGATTCGGAGATGGGGCCGTAGTCCAGGCCGTACATGCCGGGGGTGTAGGGGTCGGTGATGATCGTGACCCCACCCTCGGATGTGAGCAGAAAACTGGCGTGTCCCAGCCACTTCGCCTTCATGGCACTGGCCTCCTTTCCTGTGTCGGGTCGAATCATACCACGTCCGGGCGGCGGGCGCGCCGTCGAGGCGTTCTTCCGCCCGGTGACGATTGACACCCCCGAAGCAGGACCTATGATACTGGGTAACCGGTGCGCACGAGCCCGAGGCGCGTACGGCGCGGAGCTATCGGAGGTGGACAGTGAAGGCCATCGTGATCCGTGAGTTCGGCGATGAGAGTGTGCTCCGCTACGAGGAGGTGCCGGATCCCCAGCCGGGGCCGCGGGAGGTGCTCGTGAGGGTGAAGGCGGCGTCGCTCAACCGGGGCGACCTGGGTCGCCGCGCCGGCACCTACGGCGGGGGTGGGCAGTCTCTCCCATTCACGCCCGGCTGGGAGGTGGCAGGCTTGGTGGAGGCGGTCGGATCCGAGGTGAGAGGGCGCACCGCTGGCCAGAGGGTGCTGGCGCAGTCGCCCGCGGGCGGCTACGCCGAGCTGATGGCTGTCCACGAGGTGGGGACCGCTCCCATTCCGGAGAGCCTGAGCTTCGAGGAGGCCGCCACCATTCCCGTGGTCTTCCTAACAAGCTGGTACGCTCTCCACAAGATCGCCGACGTGCAGGCGGGGGAGTGGGCCCTGGTGCACGCGGCAGCGAGCGGCGTGGGCATGGCCGGCATCCAGATCGCGAAGGTGTTCGGCGCGAAGGTGATCACGACGGCCAGCTCCCAGGAGAAGCTCACCCTCGGTCTGGGGCTGGGAGCCGACGAGGCGGTCAACTACGTCGAGCAAGACTTCGTAAGCGAGGTCAGGCGCATCACCGAGGGGC
>CAZFGZ010000006.1:0-26443 GCA_964518585.1 uncultured Dehalococcoidia bacterium
AGGGCGAAGAGTAGCCCTCACAGCCTGGCCAGAGTCGTCGTGCGCACCCCTTCTTGAAGCGAGCTGGCTGAGGAGAGTTCACTCAACATTGCCGAAAGCGCCCTCTTAGCCCGGTTGCTCTCGGGGCGCTCGCCTGGCAGAGGGCAGGCGAGCTTCCTCTCTTCAGCAGGGCCCGGTAGAAGAGGCAGGAGCACAAAGCGGCGGCGCCTAGCTCGTGCTCGCGCCGATGCCCATCTCGCGTCGCACCTGGATCAGCCGCAGGATGTCCGACCGCGAGACCATCCCCAGGAGCGTGCGCCCCTCCACCACCGGCACCTGGTTCACGTCGGCCTCACCCATGATCTGCATCACCAGGCGAAGGTCCTCTCGTGGCGAGACCGCGCGCACCCGCTCGAGCGGCGTCATCGTGCTGGACACAGACGTATCCGGCCAGCTCTCCCGGGGCTGGCGCCGGATGTCGCTGAGCGTGATCATCCCGAGCAGCTCCCCGTACCTCACCACGGGGAAGCAGCGCACGTTCTGAGAGAACACGTATCGGTCCACCAGCTCCTGCAGCGAGATGTCGGCCGGGACGGGATGGTAGTCGGTCCGCGCCGCCTCGGCCGCCGTGATGCCGCGCAGGGCCATGTCGGCCAGGACGTGCTCGTAGCTGGCCGTGGACGCGTTGCGCAGGAACATCCCGATGAGGATGAACCAGACGCCGCTGATCAGGTTGCCCAGGAAGAGGAACACCACCCCCAGGCCCATCAGCAGGTAGGCGACGCCCTCGCCGGTGCGCGAGGCCATGCGCGTGGCCGAAAGCAGGTTGCGGCTCCGCCACCACACCAGCGACCGGAACACACGGCCGCCGTCCAGCGGGAAGCCTGGCACCATGTTGAACACCGCGATGACGGCGTTGATGATCGCCAGCTGCGCCGAGATACCCGCGATGGCCGGCGCGAACGCATGAAGCACTCCGTAACCGGCGCCGAATAGCGCCGCCAGCCCCAGGCTGGCCAGCGGCCCCGCCACGGCGATGGCGAACTCCTGCTGCGCCGACTGCGCCTCTCGTCCCAGGCTGGCAACCCCGCCGAACACGAACAGCGTGATCCCCTTCACCTCGATGCCGTAGCGCCGGGCCACGAACGCGTGCGACAGCTCATGCAGCAGGATCGAGGCGAAGAAGATGAGGCTGACCACGGCCCCCGCCACCCATCTCTGCGCGTCCGACCACTCCGGGAAGAAGTGCTCCAGGATGCCCCCGGCGAAGGACCAGGTGATCAGGACGAAGATGAACAGCCAGCTCCAGTGCACACCGATCTCAATGCCCGCGATCTTCCCCAGCTTCAGCGACCCTAGCACCTCAACACCCTCTCTCCGCAGCCAATGCCTGCTGCCGGCCCTCCAGTCTCCAGCCTCTAGCCCTTCACCACGCCCATCGGGCGCATCTTCGCCACCTTGCGCGAGATGCCCGCCTTGTCCAGCACCTCGATGACGTCCGCCACGTCCTTGTAGGCCTCGCTGGCCTCCTCGGCCAGGGCGGCGCGGTTCTGCGCCCTGACGATGATACCCTGCTCGGCCAGCCGCGCGGCGATGTCCACTCCCTTCAGAAAGCGCTTCGCCGCCCCCCGGCTGCGCACCCGCCCGGCCCCGTGGCACGTCGAGCCCCACGTCTCCTGCATCGCCCGCTGCGTCCCCACCGCCAGGTACGAGTAGCGGCCCATGTCGCCCGGCACCAGCACCGGCTGGCCCACCCTCCGGTAGCGCGGCGGGATATCCGGGTGCCCCTCCGGGAAGGCGCGCGTCGCCCCCTTGCGATGGACGCACACCGTCATCTCCCGCCCGTTCACCCGGTGCTGCTCGATCTTGGCGATGTTGTGGGCCACGTCGTAGACCAGCCCCATGCCGAGCTCCTCGGCGCTGCGCTTCATCACCCGCTCGAACGCCCCCCGTACCCAGTGCGTGATGCACTGGCGGTTGGCCCAGGCGAAGTTGGCCGCCGCCCCCATCGCCCCCAGGTATTCCCGGCCCTCCGGCGACTTCACCGGGGCGCAGGCGAGCTGCCTGTCGGGCAGCTCGATCTCGTAGCGCTTGATGGCCCGCTCCATCACGTCCAGGTAGTCCTGGCAGATCTGGTGCCCGAAGCCTCGCGACCCCGTGTGCAGGAACACCACCACCTGGCCGGGCCCGCTCAGCCCGAAGACCCCGGCGGCCTCTTCGTCATAGACCGCATCGACCATCTGTATCTCCAGGAAGTGGTTGCCCGAGCCCAGCGTGCCCAGCTGGGCCCTGCCCCGCTCCCGCGCGCGGCTGCTGACGGCTGCCGGGTCGGCGCCGGGCAGGCAGCCGTTGGACTCGGTCACCTCCAGGTCCTCGGGCTCACCCATGCCCCGCTCCACCATCCAGCCCGCGCCCCGCACCATCAGGTCGTCCAGTTCGTCGTAGCTCACCCGGATGAGCCCCTTCCCGCCGAGGCCCGCGGGCACATCGCGAAAAAGCTGGTTCACCAGCTCGCGGAGGACCGGGCGCACCTCCTCCTCCCGAAGCGTGGTCAGGAGCAGCCGCGTCCCGCAGTTGATGTCGAACCCCACGCCCCCGGGCGACACCACCCCATCCTCCACCCGCATCGCCGCCACCCCGCCGATCGGGAAGCCGTAGCCCCAGTGGATGTCCGGCATCGCCAGCGACCGGTTGACGATCCCCGGCAGGAAGGCCACGTTGGCCGCCTGCTCGATGGCCTGGTCCTCGGCCATCACCTTCAGCATCTTCTCGTCCGCGAAGATCAGGGCAGGGACGCGCATGCCCGCCTTGTAGTCCTGGGGCAGCTCCCAGCGATAGTCGTCCACTTTGTGGAGAACCTTGCGCCAGTCAGTGGCCATGTCCGTCTCTTCTCTCTCCGCTAGATGTCGAACAGCACCTGCACCCGGTAGCCCCCCTCCTCCTGCGCCACCTCCAGCAGGTGCCGGGTCACCGCCTTCACCCCCACGCCCGTACGGTGGCGCGAAGTGTCCAGCGGCTCGCCGAAGGCCCGCCCTCGCAGCTCCTGCGGCCCCAGCTCATCGATGGCGAATCGGCGGAAGACCATCTCCTCCGTGTCCGTCAGGAAGAGCAGCTCCAGGAGCCAGGCGACGAGCAGCCCCTCGCTGCCCTCCGCCGACACGGCCACCTGGCGCGACTCCCGCTCCTCCACCGACGCCGGCTCCACCATCAGCGAATACATGCCCTCGGCGGCGTGGCAGAAGGCCTCCCTCAGGGTGGCCCCATGCGCCACGATGCCCGCGTCGGCCGTGTGCTCCAGGATCTCGTAGGGTGGGCGCCGCGCGATGCTCATACTAACTCCCCGAGGGGCGAATTCCCTCCCCATATCCAGTATGTCATCGCCGTCTTAGGCCCGTCAATGAACGGGAGACACCAGCGTGGAAACAGTGGCGCCGAGCTTCCGCGAGCCCCGCTACCGGCAGTGCTGGGCCAGTAGCTCCCGGATCTCCCGGATGGTCTCCTGGCGCCAGTTGGCCCACACGGGCCCGTTCTGGAACCTGACGAAGTCGGCCATCGCCTCTTCCCGGGGGCGGCCCTCGAAGATCTTGCGCAGCTCCCCCATCTGCTCGTTGGCGACCGCCGGCCGCTCGGCCCACTGGGCGATGTAGCGATGATCCCGCGTGTAGAAGACGAAGGTGGGGATCGATTCGAACTCGCCCTGGTTCAGGAATTCGGCCATGATGTCCTTGTTCTGGTCCCGGAAGAAGACGCGCAGCTCCATGCCTGCGGCCTCGGCGATGCGTGCCACGACGGGGAGCCCCCGGAGCGCATCGGGGCACCATGCCTCGGCCAGCGCCAGGCAGCGGGCGGGCCCGTCGGGCCTGGCTACCATTTCTCGAAACGCCCCCACGTCTTCCTCCGACAGCTCGGTCCGCTCGTAGTTCTCACGGAAGCGCTCCTGGTTCTGGTCGATGGCCTCCAGCCACTGCTCGTACGTCAACCCCTGGGCGAAACGCTCGGCCGTCACCACGCTCTTCCTCTTCTCAGACACGATTGCCACCTCTCTGGATGCTGAGGTGAGCTGAGTCTCCCGTCGGCGCACCTTGCCGGGCGCAGGCCCGGCCAGGTCACCCCTTGGCCTCCTCCCACAGCCGCTCCATCTCGTCCAGCGAGAGCTCCTCCAGCCTCACCCCGCGCTCCTGCGCCAGCCGCTCCATCCGAGTGAAGCGGCGGCGGAACTTGCGGGCGACCAGCCGCAGCGCCTCCTCGGCGTCGATGCCCAGCTTGCGCGCCACGCTCGTCAGCACGAACAGCACATCGCCGAACTCGTCCAGCCGCTGAGCGCTCGACTCGGCGGTGGACAGCTCCCGCAGCTCCTCCGTCAGCTTCTCCAGCACCCGCTCCAGGTCGGGCCAGTCGAAGCCCACCCGGGCCGCCCGGTCCTGCAGCGACTGCGCGTGCGCCAGCGCGGGCATCGACATGGGCACGGCCGCGAGCAGCGGCGCCTCGCCTCGCTCCTCCTTCTTGATCACCTCCCAGTTCAGCTCCACCTCTTCGGCCGACTCCACCTTCACCTCGCCGAAGACGTGCGGGTGCCGTCGCACCAGCTTGTCGGCGATGCCGTGGATGACATCCCCCATCTCGAACTCGCCCGACTCCGATGCGATCTCCGCGTGCAGCATGATCTGCAGCAGCAGGTCGCCCAGCTCCTCGCGAAGCTGATGCAGGTCCTCCTCGTCGAGGGCGGCCAGGGCCTCGTAGGTCTCCTCCAGCAGGAACCCCTTGAGGCTGGCATGCGTCTGCTCGCGGTCCCAGGGGCAGCCGTCGGGCGCCCGCAGCCTGGCCACTATGCCCTGCAGCCCTCCGAACGTCCGAAGGTCCTGCTCGGCGGCCAGGGCTGGCACGTACAGGCACGTCAGGTGGTCGAAGCGCCCCCGCCGGTCGAGCTCCTGGAGCGGCAGCTCCGCCGTCTCCTCCTCCCCCGATATGCCCGCGTGGGCCACCACTGTCACCGGATGATCCTCCGGGTACAGGTCCAGCAGCACGAGCTTCGTCTGAGAGGCGACGCGCCCGCTGTATACCTGAGCGACGATGGCCCCGCGCTGCGGGTCCAGCCCCGCGCCTGGCCCGCCCTCGGACAGGCGAAGCGCATCCACGATCTGCATGCCGGCCGTCAGCGGGTCGACTCCCAGCGCGGCGCAGACGGGCTCCAGGAAGCTCATGCCTCCTACCACCCGACAGGGCAGCCCCTCCTTGCGGCACTCCTCGACCAGGGCCGGCCCTGTCGCCTCGCCCACCAGCGGGTGGCCGGGCACGGCATACGTCACGCCCTCGGCGCGGCGGGCCAGCGAGAGGACCTCCCGCGTGATCGAGGCGTAGACCTCTTCGAAAGTGTCCCGCTCCTCGTACAGGTCATCGAAGCTGTGAAGCACGGGCCCCGCGGGCAGCGACGCGACCGTCGGATGCTGGCGCGTGCGCAGATAGACCTCATCGGCGGCTGCCAGGACCTCGCGCGCCTCCAGGGTGAGCGAGCCGGGGTCGCCGGGACCCAGCCCCACCAGCGTGAGGCCCCCGGCCGACTCGCCTAAGCCCCGTCCCTTCCTGCCTCTGCGCACGCCGCCATTATCACCCAAACCGCCCCCCGTTGAAAGACGCGGCGGGGGAATGGAGTGGCCCCTGCCGAAAGTGTGTGGCGGCTGGGTTCTTCACAACCCCAACAAGCCACCGGTGCTATCGATGACCGCGATCTGGCCGAAAGTGATCTGCGGAGCTGGCAAGGGGCTAGAATGTGTGATACGCTACTTTCGGAGGTGCGGCTGTGCGCGGGAAGGCAACTGACACGAAGGCGAACCTGCGGAAGCCGAAGAGTGAGCTCAAAGCGATGGAAATCGCCACCAAGCTCCTCATACAACTGCATGGACCAGCCCTGAAGGAGCTAGAGAAATACTAGGTGGGTCGGCGGTTCTGGTACCCCGACCGGTTTGACGTAGAACTCGTCGCAGATCGGCTGGCAGCGCGGCTTTTCCCCAACTACGGGCCACTGTCAGCCGATTGGTTTCGTCGCCCATCCTTCCGAGAGAATCCCCTCCTTGAGTCTGCGCTGGGTCTGCCAAGGCAGCCATACTACCGCACGACGACAGACAAGGCTGGCGCGCTATTCCGCTCTATGGTCAAGAACCACCCCTTCGTTGATGGCAACAAGCGGATCGGCACGGCGGTGACCTTCATCTTCCTACTCTTCAACGGGTATCTCTTCGCTCCGCCTAGAGATGAGTTGGTCGGCTTTGCCTTGGAGTTGGCCGCCAGCGAGCCAGACATGAGTTGGCAGGAAGTGGCCCGATGGGTTCGCCGACACTCCGTACGTATAGACAGCTTGGACTCGCCCTATGTCCGCAGTCGTGTCGCGACGGACATGCGCGATAAGATGGAACGAGTTCGTCCTTGGGCGGAACAACTGACGGCGGCGCTCACCGCGATCCGTGAGGAGGCCGCCGCGGCGACGAAGCGTCGGCGCTCCTCCTAAGCTCAGCCCTGCTTCCGCTCTGTCTTCTTCCCGCCTTGCCGTATCTTCGTTCGCGCTGGCTTCAGCTTGGGCATAGTCACCACATCTATTGACAAGGCTAATCGGCCTACTTACTATATCCATACCTGTACCGGCTGGCGGGGTGGGGTAGTTGGAGGCTACCTTGGGATTCGTGCGTGGCATCGCCACCGTGCTCTTCGTCATCAGCCTTCCTGTCGCCCTCGTCACCGCCAACGTCCGCGTCCTGGCCAACGAAGGCCGCGTCTACGAGTACGCCCTCGACCAGTACGACGCCCCCTCCAGCACCGGCATCGCCCGCGACGACCTAATACGCGCCTCCCAGGAGCTCCGCACCTACTTCAACAACGACGATGAGACCGTCTACGTCCGCGTTCACGAAGGCGGCCGCGAGGTCTCCCTGTTCAACCCCAAGGAGACCGCCCACCTGCGCGACGTGAAGAACGTCTTCCAGCTCGTCTTCCAGGTGCAGGAGCTCTCCCTCATCTACGCCCTGGTGTACGTGGTGGCCGTCTTCCTGTGGGCGCGTGAGGGCACCCTGCGCGCCCTGGCCGGGCAGACCCTGACGGCCGCTCTCATCGGGCTTGGCGTCATCGTGGGCCTGAGCGTGTTTGCCTTCACCGGCTTCGACCAGGCCTTCGAGCAGTTCCACCTCATCATCTTCGATAACGAGTTCTGGAAACTCAACCCCAGCACCGACCACCTCATCCAGATGTTCCCGGAGGATTTCTGGTTCGACGCCAGCATGTGGGCCGGCATCATGACCGTGGTCGAGTCGGCGTTGCTCGTCGTCGGCTGCCTCCTCTACCTGGGCGTGACGCGCCGCCGGGAAACGCCCGGCCTGGAGCCCGGCCCCCTCGCAGCCTGACGCCCTCCGCCCGTCGAGAAAAAACCGAACGGGAGCCCGAGAGGCTCCCGTCGCTTCCCGTCGATCCCTCGCGCCTAGATGATTGAACAGGTGCTGCAGCTATCCGCCGCGCAGCTCGAGCACGCGCTGCCGCCGCCCACCGGAGCGGTGAAGCCGTCGGCCCCCTTCGTGAAGCTGGAAAACGCCGACAGAACACGGCCCGCCTTGTGCCCCCTCGAGCACTTCGCGGGCTCGTTGGAGCGACTCATCGGCCGCAGCAGCTCGAACTTCTCCTCACAGGTCGGACAGTAGTATTCGTACAGAGGCACTTGCCCACCCCTTCCATCTCTACTTCAATTCTAGTGCTTGCCCGTCCCCCCCGTCAACGAGCGGCACCACCGATGTCGCGGTAGCATCGGCGCGGAACGCAGCGAGACCGGTTTCCATCGAAACCGGCCTCCCTCAGGGCGGATCTGGGACGCGTCCCTACTCCAGATAGTCCCTCAGCTTCTTGCTCCGCGAGGGGTGGCGCAGCTTGCGCAGTGCCTTCGCCTCGATCTGGCGGATGCGCTCGCGCGTAACCTGGAACTCCCGTCCCACCTCTTCCAGCGTCCGGCTGCGGCCGTCCTCCAGCCCGAAGCGCAGCTCCAGCACCTTCCGCTCCCGAGGCGTCAGGCTGCCCAGCACATCTATCACCTGCTCCTTCAGAAGCTGGTGCGACGCGGCGTCGGCCGGCGCCAGCGCCCCCTGGTCCTCGATGAAGTCGCCCAGGTGGCTGTCCTCCTCCTCGCCGATCGGCGTCTCCAGCGACACCGGCTCCTGCGAGACCTTGATGATCTCCTTCACCTTCTCCGGAGTGATCTCCATCCCCCGCCCGATCTCCTCGCTGGTCGGCTCGCGCCCGTACTCCTGCACCAGCCGTCGGCTCACCCGCACCAGCTTGTTGATGGTCTCCACCATGTGCACGGGGATGCGGATGGTGCGGGCCTGGTCGGCGATAGCCCGGGTGATCGCCTGCCGGATCCACCAGGTCGCATACGTACTGAACTTGTACCCCTTGCGATAGTCGAACTTCTCCACCGCCCGGATCAGGCCGATGTTCCCCTCCTGGATGAGGTCCAGCAGCGACATGCCCCGCCCGATGTACTTCTTCGCCACGCTCACCACCAGCCTCAGGTTCGCCTCGGTGAGCTGCTTCTCCGCTCGATACCCCTCCTCCTTGATCTCCTCGAAGTGCGAGCGGAACAGCGCCTCCCACGGGGCCAGGTCATCCACCGCCTCCCAGCGGGCCGGCAGCAGCTTGCGCTGCCCGCCCACCGCCTCGGCCACCACGCTCACCAGATCCGGCCTCGTGATATGAGTGACCGTCGAGAGGTGAACGAGGGCCCGCTCCGCCTCCGCGGGCTCCCAGCGAAAGCTCTGAGCCAGCTTGTCCGCCAGCCCCTGATCCAGCTCCCCGTCAAGGGTGCGGCGGAACGTCGGCTCTGCAATGAAGTCGGTCAAGGGATGCTTCTTGACCCCTAGCTCCTTGACGACGAAGTTCACCACCCTTCTCAGCTCATGGAGCTGGTCCAGCAAGACCAGCATGATCTCCCGGCCCTTGGGCTCCTCCCTGCGCTCCTCCCTCCAGCGCCGCGCCATCATGCGGATGTGCTTGGCCTCCTCCATGTGCCTGGCCAGGTGCTTCTCGTCCTCGGCCGACAGGAGGTAGACCTTCCCGATCTCCCGCAGGTACATGCGGACCGGGTCGTCGATCCCCTCCTGCTCCTCCAGGGCCACGGTGGAGTCCACGTCCTTGTCGGGCGCCGGCTCCTCCTTCGTCGCCCGCGCTCCCCAGAGAGACGAGCCGATGACGGAGGAGTCCCGCGCGCGGGAACGCTCCGTATCCAGCACCGCCACGCTCTCCGCCAGCCGGCTGTACACCTCATCTATCCCTTGGGAATCCCCGTTGTCACTGTCGTCGTCGAAGGTGGTGTGTAGGCGTCGCTTGGCCTTGCGCAGGAGTTCAGCCGGGCTCTGTAGATCGCGCTGCTTGCTGTTCATGGCTCTTCACCCTCTTGGGATGCCTCGTGGACGCCCTTCTTCCGGCGCTCGATCAGCCGCCGGTGGATCCGGCTGCCTCGCTCCGTGTCTTCCACCAGCATCGCGGCGGCCTCTAGCGCCCCCTCTGACGTGGCGTCCTCCGGCGGGGTTCCCGATTGCCAGACCTGACGGGCGATCTCGACGACACGCTCCGAGCCGGCCTCCTCCGCATCCTCGGCCAGCAACGAAGCGCTCACCTGCTTCTCAAGCTCCAGCCTGCGCTGCTCCATCCGCCACACACAATCATCGAACGCTAGCGCAAGCTCCCGCGGCTCGTACAAGGGCAAGTCCTTCTCCAGGATGCGCCCGAGCTGCTCATGCAGCTCCTCCAGGAGCCCCTGCCGGAGCTCCTCCACCTGCGGCTTGCGCCGCCACGCCTCCAGAAGCTCCCGATTCTCCGCCATCGTCAACAGCTCTGGCGAGAGGGCCAGCCCCCGCTCTCGCAGCTCAGAGTGACGCAGCAGAAGGGCCAGGCAGAACTCCTCCCGAGGCTCCCGCGGCGGCCCCGAGGGCAACCCGCCCTCGGCCGCCGGGCCTCGCCCGCCGCCCCGGCGAAGCTGAAGCCGCAGCGCCTCCTCGTCCACCTGCGCCAGCCGGGCCAGCCTCTGGAGGTAGTGAGCCCGCACCACCTGGTCCGACACCGCTCCCACCAGCGGCAACAGCTCGCCCACCGCCCGGGAGCGCTCCCGGGGCTGGCTCATGTCCAGCCGGGCCGTGACCGCCTCGAACAGGTGGTCCAGCACCGGCTTCGCCTCGGCGGCCAGCCGCCGCCACTCCTCCGGGTCGCTGCGGATGACATCATCGGGGTCCCTGCCCGCCGGCAGCGAGATCACCCGGATGTCGGCCGCCAGGGCATCCTGGTGCCGAATGACGCCTCGCCAGTCGGGGACAGGCACCGAGGTCTTGTCCAGAGCGTCGGCGGCCACCTGAATCCCCCGCAGAGTGGCCTCGCTGCCCGCCACGTCTGCGTCCAGTGCCAGGGCCACGTTGCGAGTGTACCGCTTCAGCAGCTTCACCTGTCGCTCCGTCAGCGATGTCCCCATCGACGCCACCACGTTCCTCAGCCCGTGCTGATGAGCAGCGATGACGTCCATGTACCCCTCGACGATGATCGCCACCTCCTGCCGTCGGATATCCTCCTTGGCCTGATCCAGCGCATACAGAATGGCGCCCTTATCAAAAATCGGCGTCTGGGTCGTGTTCAAGTACTTTGGCACGCTCTCGTCCAGCGCGCGCGCCCCGAAGCCCGCCACGCGTCCCCGCTCATCGCGGATCGGGAACACCAGCCGGCCCCGGAACCGGTCGTAGCGCCCGCGCTCCCCCTCGACCAGCAGACCCGCCGTCAGCAGCTCCTCCTCGCTGAAGCCCTGCCCCATGAGCTGACCCTTCAGCGCGTCCCACGCGGGCAGGCTGTACCCGAGCTGGAAGCCCTCTATCGTCGCCTGGTCCAGCCCCCGCGAGGCCAGGTAGTCGCGGGCGGCCTGCCCGGCCGACGAGCTCAGCAGCGCCTGATGGAAGTGCTGAGCGGCTGCCTGGTTGGCGTCCCTCAATCGCTGCCTGCGGGCGTCCTCCTCCGCGTCGCTTCCGCCGCCCAGCGCCACGCCCGCGCGCTCCGCCAGCAGCCGCAGCGCCTCCCCGAACTCCACGTTCTCCCGCTTCATCAGGAAGGTGAACACGTCGCCCCCGCTGCCGCACGCCCCGAAGCAATGCCAGCTCTGGCGGTCCGGAAAGACTATGAACGAGGGGGTCTTCTCAGCGTGGAAGGGGCAGAGGGCCTTGAAGTTACGTCCGGCCCTCTGGAGGGGGACGTACTGCCCCACCAGATCCACGATGTCGATGCGCTGTTTGACCTCGTCGACGACGCTCATGTTCCTCGCGCGCCTGGCGGGGCCCTACACTACTACAACGGGCCCCGCTCCGCCTGGTTACACCGGCTGTTGCCTCCCCACCTTCAGCCGCCGCCTGATCCCCTCGATCTGCTCGGCGTGCTCCCGCTCGTGCTCGGCGATCCTCTCGAGCACGCGCCCCACGCTGACCGTGCCCAGATCGGGGTGCGACGCCGGCCGCGAAAGCTCCTCCGCCCCCAGCGACTCTATCAGGATGCTTGTCTCCCGCCGCTCCGCCAGCAGCCCGTGCACCAGCTGCGGCACGGGTGCCTGGCGGCCCGCCTCGGCCTCCGCCCGTCGCTCTTCCTCCGGTGGTGTCGGCCGCACAGCGACCGCCTGCCCCAGCGCCTCGCGGACGCGATCCCGCATCCGCCGCTCCGATGCGAGCAGGTGCATCATCACCTCCGAGGCGCTCCAGCTCTCTTCGTCCGGCCGGGCGTGGAACTCCTCCTCCGTGAATCCCTGGATCGCCTGGAAGAGCTGCTTCCGGCTGGACTCCAACTGGGCGGTCGGTTTGGCAGTCATCCCTGAACCCGCCGGCTGACTTGGCACTGCGGGGTGTGCCTGCCCGCGGGTACTCCGCTGTAGTGTAGCAAGCCCGTCGAGCCGCCGCCAGGCGGATCCTGGCCCTACGGCGGGGGCGTCGCCTCCAGCGAAGGCTCGGCCTGCGGCGCAACCGTCGGCTGCGGCGCCAAAGTAGGTTCCGCCGTGGCCGGCGAGGCGGGTGTCATGGAGGGCGTCACCGTGGGGATCGATACCCCCGGGCACGGCCTCACGGTGACTATCGCCTGGTTGTTCGTGTTGTCCGTCTCATCGATCCGGCCGTCCACATCCACCACGATCAGCACCTCCTGCTCGTGAGTCGTGCAGGTGAACCCCGTGCTGATGTCTATGCTGGCCCCCGGCGCCAGGCTCTGCAGCCCCGCCGAGGTGCGCTGTAGCAGCGTCTGCCCCTGCGAATCGAATACCCCCACATCGAGGGGCTCATTCTCCACCGTGCCCTTCCCCTGGTTCACCACCGTGATGACGACGGTGCCATCGACAAGCCATGACGGGATAGCGATGACCAGGTCGGGCAGAGCCACCTCCGGCGTCGGCGAGAGCACCGCCGTCGGTGAAGTGCTTGGCTCCTCCGTGGGACTCCCCTCGGGTGTGGGGCTCTCCTCCGTCGTAGGCGTCGCCGCTGCGGCGTAGGCCGGCTCCGTGGGCACCTCCGGCATGGGCAGCGCCTCCACCGTCGCCACCGCCAGCGTGCTGGGGTCGCCCTCCAGATCCAGGAAGGCCGCGTCCACCCACCCGTGCAGGGTGGACTGCGGTGGATAGATCACCTGCAGCCACTCGTCCTCCTCGGTGCGCCCCACCACCTCCACCCGGGTGCCGTTGCGGATGGTTCCCAGGATCGTGTACCCCTCGCCGGGGCCGCTCCGCACGTTGATCGTAGCGATGACCTCGCCGCTGACACGCCCCTCCCGCACCGGGCTGGCCTCGGGCCTCTCGGTCCGAGTCGGGCCGGGCGCTGCCGCCTCTCCCGCGTCGTCCCCCTCCCCGCCGCCCACCAGGATCAGCGCTACCGCCACCACCAGCAGCACCACCACCACCGCCAGGGCGCCCAGGACGATAGGGTTGCGAAGGAACGAGACTTCCTCTTCGGGCTCCAGACCCTGCCTCATGAGCTACAGCCGCGCGATGAGGGCGCCGCTCCCCCCTCCAGAGGGTGGACCGCCCGGCTGCCCTCCGCCGCATTGTAGCACGACGGCCTCAACAGCACGAGCGTTCTGTGGCCGGCCAGGGCGCGGCCTAGCCCCGAAATCCCAGCCGCTCCGCCTCTCGCAGCGCGAACAGGTCCGTCATGCCGGCGATGTAGTCGGCCGCCCGGCGGCCTGGCGGGTCCTCGGGCCGCGTGAAGTCCGAGGTGATCTCCTCCGGGTGGCTCACGTAGTGCTCGAACAGGAAGCCTACCACCCGGCGCGCGCGAGCGGCCTCCGCCGCCCGGCCTTCCCAGTCGTACACGTTCCGGTACATGAACTCGCGCAGCTCGTTCGCCGCCGCCGCCACCTCCTCGCTCATGCCGATGGCCGGCTGCTCCTCGATCCCCGGCCCGCCGCTGGCCGCCCACGACGCCTCGATGATGTCGCGCACCAGCGTATCGACGCGCCGCGAGTGGCTGCCGCCCAGCACCGTGCGCACCCGCTCGGGAAGGTCTCCCTCTCCCAGGAGCCCCGCTCGGATCGCGTCCGCGATATCGTGGTTCAGGTAGGCCACCGAGTCCGCTACCCTCACCACCTGCCCCTCCAGCGTCCCCGCGACGCCCCAGCCCTCCGCCAGGATGTCCTCCCGCGCCTTGGAGTGCTTCAGGATGCCCTCGCGCACCTCCCAGGTCAGGTTCAGCCCCTGGCCCCCCTTCTCCAGCTTCTCCACCACCCGCAGGCTCTGCTCGTTGTGGCGGAAGCCATCCGCCAGCAGCTCGGCCAGGGCGTCCTCGCCCGCGTGCCCGAAGGGCGTGTGGCCGATGTCGTGCCCCAGCGCGATGGCCTCCGTCAGGTCCTCGTTCAGGTTGAGGGCGCGGCTGATCGTCCGCGCGATCTGCGCCACCTCCAGCGTGTGGGTGAGACGGGTGACGAAGTGGTCGCCGGTCGGCGCGATGAACACCTGCGTCTTGTGCTTGAGACGGCGGAAGGCCTTGCTGTGGAGGATGCGGTCGCGGTCCCGCTGGAACTCCGTCCGCACCGGCGAGGGCTCCTCCGGCCGCTCACGCCCCCGGCTCTCGTAGCTCCTCGCCGCGAACGGCGAGAGCAGCCGCTCCCGCTCCTCCAGCCGGACACGAACGTTCTGGTGGGTGGCCATCGAGTCCATTGTACCTCAGGCCCCACCCACCGAAAGAGCCCGCTCTGCGCTACTGGACGGGCGGCTCCACGTGGATGTCCGGGCTGTTCGGCTCCGTGATGTCCATTGGCGTCAAGAGGTTCGATTCCTGGAACGGGCAGTATACAGGAGCTTTCGGGCCCGGCGCCGCAGGTTGACGTCGCGCCTGCCCCTGCCGCTCGGTTGCCGGTCTCGTCACTCCCCTTGGGAAGACGCTGAGCTGAGGCGGCGGAACGCTCTGCCGCTCGCCGACAGCTCGCCGCGAACGATGGCGCCCCACGCCGCGAGGTTTGACGCTTGTTGCAGCTCTGACCCTGTCAGACCTAGTGGCGCGACCTCATCATAGTCCAGGTAGCCGAACAGGCACTTGGTCCAGAAGAACGAAACGTACTGGACGCCGGAGGCCTGGGCCAGCTCGACCACGGTCTCCATGAAGAGGGCGTCGAGGGGTTGCCAGAACGAATAGACGTCGCGCGCCAACGCCTCCTGGAACTCGACGCCTCCCTGCAGCTCTTCCACCGACGCCTTGTACAGCCAGGCCTCGCCGATGACCACGTCCTTCCCCGCCGCCCTGGCGGCCGCCGCCCAGTCCGCGGCCCGTTGCAGGTAGTCTGTGAAGCCGTTGGACAGCGGATACACGTGGATGTCGATGTAGTCGAGTGAGGTCTCGCGGATGACGCGCTCGACGAGCTCCGGCTGCTCCCACGAGCCTGACCCGGCACCGAGCTTGACTCCCGGCGGAGGATCGATGACCGCCCGCGCTGAGCGCAGATACTCCAGGTAGGCCTCGGTCGAGATGTCGAGCCCGGTCAACATCCGCTCGGTTTCCTGCTCCTCCGCCAGGGAGAGGTAGTCAGGTCGCAGCTCATGGGCGATGACGCGCGCCTGCGCCAATCGCTCCTGCAGGTAGTCATCGGGGCTCTTGCCGCTGTAGTCCACGCGCAGCGGCGAGTACTCAGTCCCGACAAACGGCGCGCTCGTCTCGATCAGCAGGAGGAGCCCCCGCTGCCGGATCTCGCCCACCACCGCGCGGTAGAACTCGACGTACTCGTCGTGGCGTGGGAATCCTTCGTCGAACAGCGGGTAGACGATCTGTACCGCCACGCCCGCCGCGCCAAGCTCCACGATCCGGTCGAGGTAGAGCCGCGTCGTCTCCAGCATGTCCGGCCGCAGCAGCCCCGGTCCCTGGTTCCCGTTGGCCGTCAGCAGCTCGACCGCCAGCAACGGCCGGCCCTCCGCCGCCGGCTGGGCTGCGAAGGCGTCTCGTGCCGCCTCGAGGCCCGTGCGCAGCTCCGCATATACGGACCGGAACTCCGCCGGGACTCCCTCGGGCGAGGCCGCGGGAGGAGGCGGCGGGCTGGCCCCCGGAGGCGCTCCAGCGACACACAACCACACCGCGTCCATGAGGTTCACCGTCAGCAGGTCGCTGGCCTGCGGCGCCGCCGGGGAGAACCCCTCGAACCTGCTCTGGGAGGCGTCGTGGCGCCACATCGACTGCACCATTCCGGCGGGGGTCACCGCCTGCGCCACCGTCTCGCTGGGCGTCCCGTCAGGAAATGAGAGGCCGATGTTGTTGCACCCCGGGTAGAGGTCCCTCGTGCCGCCGGGGTCCGGCAGGGTGATGCTCGCCACCGGCTGCGCCCGCACCGACGGCCCGTGAGCGCCCAGCAACGCCACGACGATCCCCGCCAGCACGGCCAGCCCTACGGAAACCTTTCTCTCCACCGGTCTCCTCCCTTCGCCTCGATCCCGACAACGCACCCTCGTGCGGACGACAAGCAGCAGGGCGCGCGGGGATCATAATGCCTGCGATGCCGGGTGGATAGAGGGTGCGCTCAACCAGTTCGTCGCCGGTCTGGGCTGTTCCTCGCGCAGCCTGGGCACGGCGTGGGCCGGACCCCTCTGCTGGCCGGACGGGCTACGCGGCCGCCTCCTGCATGTCCGCCTCGCCCTGCGGAAGGGGCAGCATCCTGCGCTTGTGGAGCCGCGCCATTGCTGTCACAACCCTTGGGCTGAACTGCTTCCCGGCGCATGCCCGGATCTCTCGCAGAGCTCGAGCGACAGACCGCGCTGGCCTGTACGGCCGGTCACTGATCATGGCGTCGAAGGCGTCCGCCACAGCGACGATCGTCGCCGCCTCCGGAATCGCTTCGCCCGCCAAACCCTCAGGATAGCCGCTGCCGTCCCAGTGCTCGTGGTGCGAGCGGGCGATCGTGGCTGCCAGCTCGAAGCCCGGCCGGCCCGCCAGGAACTCCGCCCCCCACGTGGTATGGTGTTTCATCAGTTCCCATTCTTCGTCCGCGAGACGCCCTGTGCTGCTCAGCATGGAATCCGGCACGCGTACCTTGCCGATGTCGTGCAGCAGAGCCGACAGCCCCAGCCCCTTCGCGTCCCCCTCGCTGTAGCCGAGATCGCGTGCCAGCGCCTCGGTAATGCCGCGCACGTTCTGGAGGTGGAGGCCGGTCGTGTGGTCGTGGGCCTCGGCTGCGGCGGCCAGCATCATCACCGTCTCGGCCTGCGCCTCCGCCAGGCGGGCCGAGGTCGACTTGAGATCGTCAATCAGCTTCGACATGCGAACGATAGCCGTCACCTGCGTCGCAACGGCCATCAAGAACTCAGCGTCACGAGGTGTGAAGGCCGCCTTCCGCCTGCTCATGGCCGTCAGGTGCCCGGCCAGTTTGTCCCGCCAGATCATAGGCGCGACGAGGACCGACCGTACTCCCCCTGCGCGCGCCAGCTTCCTATCGTTGGCGGTCAGCCGCTCGTCGTGCTGCGGGTCGTCCAGGATGATCGGGCGCTGCGCCCGCTCCAGGGCCGGTCGCAGCGGGTGTTCCCAGAGTCGGCGGTTATCGCGAATCCAGGTCCTGGTAGTCTCCTCCCTCGCTAGGCCGAACACGTTCTGCGCTGTTGATTCCTCGGACAGAGGTCCGAACACTACCTGAAAGGCGACTACGTAGTAGCCGGCGCCGACCGTCAGCCGGTGCGCCACCAGTCGCAGCTTCTCGTTGAGGTCGCCCGGCGCCGTCAGAAGCGGCACGAGTTCGCCTACCATCTTGGCGGCCTGCTCCCTGCCCAGCGGCCGGGCTGGAGTCCTGGTGGACCGCCCCACGGGCCGCTGTCGTTTTGCGGCGTACATCTCACTGTCGGCCAGCTTGATCAGCTCCTCGATCCTCCCCGCCTCGTTGGGATAGATGGCCAGACCGACGCTAGCGGCTACCGCTACGCTCGCGCCGCTCTCCGGATCGCGCAGTTCGGTGCCTGCCAGCGTGCTGAGCACCTCCTGCCGATAGCCTTCCGCCGCCTCGCGGCCGGCTCCTGGCAAAACCGCCACGAACTCATCCCCTCCGTACCGGCCGACGATGGCGCCGTCCCTCGACAGCGCCCCGGCAACCTCCACGAGCACGGTGTCCCCGAACTGGTGGCCGTAGGTGTCGTTTATCGCCTTGAGGCCGTTGACATCGACCATCGCCACGGCGTGCGAAGCGCCGTCGCCCCCGTCGGAGATCAGGTTGCGCAGCTCCCCCACGATAGTTGAGTGGTTGAGTATGCGCGTAAGCGGATCGCGCCGCGCCTGCTCCCGCAGCGCCTCCTCCATCCGCTTGGTATCGCTGATGTCTCTGAGGGAACCTTCGACCCCGGTGAGTGTGCCATCGGGGCCGCGAAGGAGATGAGCATTTACAGAAGTATCAACCACGCGGCCATCCCCCGTCTTCAGGTGGATCTCATGGTGCAAGACCGCTCCCTGCTCCAGAAGCGCTTTCAGGAGCGCTGAGCGCTCCTCCGGGCTCTCGTAGACGTCCAGCACCTGTGTGCCGATCAACTCCTCACGGGTGAATCCCCACCCCTCTACGGAGGGGCTGATTTCGGTGATGATGCCCTGGGCATCTGTCTGGTAGAAGATGTCCTGCGCGTTCTCGAAGATCTGGCGGAACTTCGCCTCGCTCTCCCGCAGCGCCTCCTCCGCTCGCCTGCGCTCCACCAGCCGTCCGAGGCGCTCGGCAATAGCATTGATCAGACTTCTCTCTTCCTTCAGGAAGGGCCCCTCGTCCTCCTGGGGTTTTTCCTCCAGGTAGCAGGCCTGCACTGCCCCGATCCGGTCGCCATCCACTACGATGTCGCTGGTCTGGCTCCATGTTGTTTCCCTGAAGTTCTCAGTGCAGAACTCCTGCCCCTCAAGGATAATTCGCGCGCACGCGACATCTGGATACCGCCAGCCCTGGGGAATGAGCTTGGCTGTTTCCTTGAGCATCTCCACCAGTGAAATGCCGGGCGTCTGAATGAGACCCGACATGCCGTACAGGCAGCTCAGTTCCTTGACCCGCTCGCCGAGATCACGCGTCCTCTCCCGCAGCGCCTCCTCCCCCCGCTTGCGCTTGGTGATGTCGAAAGCGGTACCTAGGACTGCTGGCTTGTCCTCGAACTCGATAGCTGCCGCGGTGAAATGAACCCACCTTTCCTCACCGCTCTTCGTCACGAGCTTCACTTCGTACGTCTGGGGAACCGCCTCACCACGCTGGCGCCCCTCTCCTCGCTTCTTGACCAACTGCCGGAAGTCCGTGTGGACCACGTCCCAGAATTCCATCCCAAGCAGCTCTTCCTGGGCGTAGCCGGTCAGGGCGGCGGCGGCAGAATTCACATAGCGCAGCTTCGGGCCCTGAAAGATGAACGCGGCGGCGGCGAGCGTGTCCAGCAGGTCGCGGTACCTAGCCTCGTTCTCCCGCAGCGCCTCCTCCATCCGCTTGCGCTCTTCTTCCAGTTCTATGCCGTGCAGGGCGAAGGCGATGTCGCCAGCGACTTCTCGTAGCAAGGAGCCCTCTTCCTCATCTGCGATGAATTCGGCGGGGATGGAGGCAGCCAAAAACCCGTAGACCTTTCCGCTGTGTTCCAGTCGGACGATCATCGCCCCTCTGCCACCGTAGTTGTTCGCGAGAGGACAATCGCCACAGGTGGAGGGTGGGTCTTCCATTGTCACAGGGCCTGATTGCGCGATGCTCCTCCGGGCGCAAGCGGGCCACTCGCCACGCTTCAGCCGCTCGGCCATTTGCAGGAAATCCTTGCCCAAACCGGCTTCGGCGCCTGTGATAAGCCCTCCGGACTCATCCACCAGAGCGATCCAGACGTTATAGTAACCGCGAGCCTCGCTGAGGCTGTCGCAGACCCCTTTGAGCAGCCTCTCCCGGTCCTTTTCCTTCACGAGAAGCTGGTTGACATCACTGATGGCACGAAGCACGGAGTTGAAGTGCTCCACCCTCTCCTCAGCCCGCTTGCGCTCGCTGACCATCTTGTTGAAGTCCCGGGCCAGGGATGCCACCTCTTCCGGGCCGGCCACCTTTGCCCTCGCCTCCAGGTCGCCCGAGGTTATGGCGCTGACGCTCGCCCGCAGCCAGGCCAGCGGACGCACCACCGATGCCATGAGCATTGCTATCGCCGCAGCCCCACCCACGAAGGCAGCTGCGCTAGACCCCACCAAGAGCCAGAGGCTGAACTCTGCGGCGCGGTCCGCCGCCGCTCGCTCGGCCGCCAACCCTTCCTGCTTCTCCTGTACCAGTCGGTCCAGCTCGTCACGAATGACGTAGGCCTCAGGCATCAGCTCCGGCAGGCTGGCGATCGCTATCTGCGCCCTCTCCTCAGGACCGGCCTCGAGCAGAGTGGGGATGAATAGCTCCACTCCTTCATCAAACCGGCCCAACCGTTCAATCAGGTTGTCCAGAGCTGCAGCATGGTCCGCGTTGCCCTCGGCCAGGGCCTCCGCCCGAGCCCGGCTCAGTCCCTGCTCCACCTCTGCCGCAGCCTGGCGGTACATGTCGCTGAACGTCGCATCCTGTGCCCATACCAGGGCGGCAAGCACCCCCAGCCCCTCAAAGAAGCGGGCATGGGCATGCTCGAGGGAGGTGGCGGCGGCGGATGTACGCTCCAGCGAGTGGTGCCGCTCCTGATCGTCGCGGGCGCGCCAGACCGCCACGACCGCCACGACTGCCAGCAGCAGCATGAACACCATCCCTGCCAGGACGGCTCGCCCTCGGGCCGATCTCCAACCGAACATCGCCGCCGCTATTCCACCCCCTGCTTCGCCGTGCTCAGGGCTTCCTGCCACTTCGACGGGCACCGGGGGCCGCCCAACCGTTGACGTCCCCCTGTGGAATTGATCGGAGCGGACGCCTGTTTGAGTATCGGCCGCTGGATAGATGTGCAGGGGTCAGCCCAAAGGCCTAGCGGCCGTGATTCCTCAGCGGAGTTCGTCGGGGGCGTTCGTCGTATCGGGGTTGCCGTCGCTGACATAGATCAGGCCGGGGTTGTCCTCGACGTACCCGAACCACTTCTCCAGCTCCTCGTCGCTCGCCTGGATCCGCGGCGTCCGGAACGGATCGAAATCGGCGTGCGCTGGCGACGGCGCCGGGCCTGCGCCCACCATCAGCGCGCCGAGGAAGCGGTACTGCCTCCCCTGGTACTCGAAACCGTGCAGCAGCGCGCCGTCCGCCGGGTACTCCCCGAACGGCAAGGCGATCACCTCGATCGCCGCGTCAGGAACGTACTCGTGGATCCCGTCAACCGCCCCCGCCAGCTCCCTCGTCACCTCCTCGGCCGACAGCTCGCTCAGGTTCGCATGGCTCAAGGTATGATTGCCGATCTCATACCCATGCTCCACCAGCCAATCGAGCTTCTCCTGGGCGTATTCGAGCTGGTCGCCGCTGCCCGGCCAGGTGAACGGGTCCGGCAGCAGGATCGAGAACAGGCCGCCCCGGCCGAAGTCGGGATGCTCCCCGAAGAACCCCTCGAGGATGCCGACGGCGCTGTCCGGATCGATCACCCTGTTCCCGCTTGCATCCAGGACATAGCGGAACTGGCTCGGCAATCCGTCGTCGAACGTCAGCACGACCGGCCGCTTGCCCGCCGGCGCTTCGATGTCGTCTGTCAGGTAGTCGCGAATCGGGATGACGTAGAACTCGTGCTCATAGAGCCACACCAGGTCAGCGCGGAACTCCTCGGGGCTGCGGCCGAATTCGCCACCGCCGTCCTCGATGGTGTGGTACTCAAGGATCAGCACCTGACCGAGCTCGTTCGGCTCGTGCGCCGCAGCTTCCTCGGGGATCGGGCTTGGCGCCGCCTCGGCGGTCGGTGACGGCCCCTGAGCGGCGCGGCGGCTGGCGCTCGCGGATGCCGGCGGTGTCGCCGGCGATGGGGAGGCCTCCCCTCCGCAACGCACGAGGAGCGTGGCGGCCAGCAGAACAAGGAAGAGGCCTTCAGCCCGACGGAGCCGGTTTCCCCCTCCCATCCCGCTCCCCCATCCGTGCCGGCCCGGCTCCACCGTCACTGGTAGATGATCACGTCGGGCTCCAGCTCCAGCACCTCCTGCTCGCTCATCAGGTCAGGATCGTAGCGGTAGAAGAGCTTGAACCCGGAGTACTCAGCCGGGGCGGCGAACCAGCCGTACTTGACGCGCTTGATCTCGGACGGCCCGAATCCGTCCATGTCGATGACCAGCCTCACCCGCGGGTAGTCCTCGATCAGCTCCGCGTTGGTCAGCATGTCCCACGTGAATCGATGCACGATCAGCACCTTGTCGGGCAGGTCGCGTCCCCTAAGGAAGCCCTGAATCAGAGCCTGAGCGGCATTGACGTCGGCCGCATCGAGGGAGCCGATGCTCTCCCCCGGCACCTTGTCCTCCCCCATCGCGAACTCCGGGTCGAGGGCGACATGCACGTGCGGCTGCTCCAGGTACGGGAGGATCTTCGCCACCTCGCTCTCCACGTCGCTGCGCCCGATCTGAAGGTCCAGGAAGATGAGCAGGCCGTTCTCCCTTGCGCAATCGATGTAGTCCCAGACCGTCTCCTCATCCACGTACAGCAGATAGAGCCCGCTGGCCTCGGGTTCCGGTTGAGCAGTCGCGTAGACCAGATGGAGGGCCGGCTGGACACGGCGGACGCCGTTCAGGGAGTCGTACAGTTGGGCGTGCGCCTTCAGCCTCTGCACCAGCGCCTCCGGCTCCAGCTCGCCCAGGATGCCCATGTCGGCGGTGTAGGGATTCCCGTAGTAGGAGAGGATCTGCTGCCCGTCCAGCGGCGACGGCTGGAGCACCCTCGGCATCTCCTGCGAGGAGCACATCCCCCAGCCGACCTCACCCTCCACTGCGCACGCCAGGTCCGTCGGCCCGAGCTCGCCGCCGGCCCTCGCCCCCACCTGCTCCGTTCCCCCGTCCGTCCATCGAGCCAGCGCGTCCTGCCCGTCGATCCCGTCCGTAGCCGCGGTCCACTCGATCTCGGCGTTCAGCCCGCTGGCGTCGAAGGCAGTGGCGCCGTCCCAGGCCCCTCGGGGTGGCATAGCCGCATTTGCGGCCGCTAGCAGTAGAAGAGCAGCCGCTAAGAGCAAATAGAACGCGCGCCCACCACCAGTCAAGCCGTGCGTCCTCCGATTTGCTGACAAGCCCTCATAGGATATGCTATGGCCGCCCTACAGTCGAGGGCGCCCCCGCCGATGCGCGTCACCGTACCGGCAGCCGACGCCATCGCCATGGCCGCGTTCGAGGCGAGTAGGGGATCCCGTGCCACCTCAGCCCGCGCGGCGAGCCGGGACGGACGGGCCGCCGCGTCTCAGCGCATTATCCCTGTGCCGCGCAGCCGGGGGTCGAAGATGTCCCTCATCGCATCGCCCAGCATGTTGAAGGAGAGGACGGTCAGGCTGATCGCGGCACCGGGGAAGATGGCCATCCAGGGAGCGTGCCGGAAGTACGACCGCGCGTCCCCGCTGAGGTCGCCGCCCCAGGAGGGGGTGGGCGGCGGCAGCCCCAGACCCAGGAAGCTGAGAGCCGCCCCCAAAAGGGCGATTACCGGAATCATGATGCTTATGATGACGATGATGGGCGCCATGATCTGGGGAAACACATGGCGATAGATGATCCTTGGCCAGGAGCACCCGATCACCCGCGCCGCCTCGACGTAGGCATTGTTCTTCTCCGATAAGACCGCGCCGCGGATGATCCGCGATGTCCCCGGTATCGTCCCAATAACCAGCGCTATGGTGAGCGTCCTGGGTGAGGGACCGAGAACCGCGGAGATGATGATCAGCAGGATCAGGCCCGGGAAGGCAAGCCATGCGTCGTTGACGCGCTGAATGACCGTGTCGATGGCACCGCCCAGGTAGCCCGAGATCATCCCCACCACCGTCGCCAGCCCTACGCCGATGAACACCGAGCTAACGCCAACGCTCAGCTCCACCCTCGTGGCAAGGATGACACGGCTCAGGATGTCGCGGCCAAGCCGGTCGGTCCCGAACGGGTGAGCCCAGGTCGGCCCCTCCAGCAGAGAGTAGTCCTGAGCCGTCGCGCTGTACGGTGCGATCCAGGGCGCGAACACCGCCACTATCACCAGGAGCACGACACCGACGAAGCCGAACATGCCCAGCGGATGGTGACGCAGCGCCCTGAAGAACTCTATCACCGCTGGCCTTGAAGCCGGCCTCTCGGCCCACGCCTCAAGCGTCTTCGCGTCGCTCGTCATTCAAACCACCCGGCCACTACGTGTACCGAATCCGCGGGTCAAACCAGACGTAGGTAATGTCGATGGCAAGATTCACCAGCACGAACACAACGGCCATCAGCATCACTATCGCCTGCACCCCCAGGTAGTCCCGCCCCAGCACAGACTCGAGGGCGAAAAGGCCAATCCCCGGCAGGGCAAAGATCGACTCGATGATGACCGTCCCCCCCATCATCGTCCCTATCTGCAGCCCGATGATCGTCACCACCGGTATCAGTCCGTTCTTCAGGACGTGTCTCCAGATTATGGTCCTCTCCGTCAGGCCCTTCGACCAGGCCGTGCGAACGTAGTCCTGACGCAGCACCTCCAGCACTGATGAGCGCGTGAGACGCATGACCCCCGCCGCCGCTGGTATGCCCATCGCAAAAGCGGGCAGGGTGAACTGCTGCAGGTTCTTGATAGGGTCATCGAAGAAGGAAACCTGTCCAAACGGCGGCGTCCAGTTGAACCAGATCGCCGGCAGCAGGATGAAAAGGGTTCCCAGCCAGAATGTTGGTATGGACAAACCGAAGACGGCGCTGGTGCGCGTAACGTAGTCGAGGGGCGTGTTGGGACGTACGCCGGCAATAACACCCGCCGGGATCGCCAGTACGATCATGACTATCATCGTCATGATCATTAGCTGCAGGGTGACGGGCAGGCGATTGGCCAGCTCATCCCGGACCGGCGTCCTGTGGAAGTAGGACTTCCCGAAGTCCCCCTTCAACAGCCCGCCGACCCATTCCCCGTACTGGCCGAACGGCGGACGCCAGTCGAACAACGGCTCGTCCAGCCCATACTCGTGCCGGAACTCGGCCAGCGATTCTTCGTTGGCGTTAACGCCCAGGGCCACCTGGGCCACATCGCCCGGCACCCAGCGCATGAGGACGAAAGTGATAAGGGAAACGCCGATCAGGACGGGGAAGAGATAGAGGAGGCGACGAATAATGTACTGTGTCACAGGCTCCACCCTTGACGAAGGGAGCGCGTGGCATTCACCGGTTTCGCTATGGGGGCGATGGACTCAAGGCCTGGCGGCGCCCCCGATCCTCCCTTCGCCGCGCTCACCCACGCGACGGCTGGCGGCACCCCCAGCAGGTCACCTCCCTCCGCCGGGAGCGTCTCCCTCCGCCGCCCGCCTAGACTCGCTCCGTCAACCAGGTCGTGATGCCCAGAAACGACGCGCTGCCCAGACCTATGGTTTCGCCCACCCCGTGCACCCAATCCCAGTGCGCTACCCACGTCTGCGCGCTGATCGTGTTGATCTGAGGCCCGTGCTCCTGGATCATCGCCCGCTGCGCCTCGAGTATGATCTCCCGTCGCTTCTCCAGGTCGAACTCCGCCCTCTCCTTCCATACCCAGTCATCCATCTCCGGGTTGTCGTAGTGAGGGAAAGAGAAGCCCGCTGCGCCCAGGCTGAACCAGTTGCCCAGCGGCCTGTCCGGCTCAATATAGGGCAGGTTGATGTACCAGGTCATCTGGAAGTCGCCGCCGTACAAGTGCTGGCCCAGGTAGACCCCAAGCTCCTTGAGCTGAAGTTTGCAGTTGACGCCTATCTTGGCCAGGTGCTCCTTCACGACCTCCGCATGCTTTCCGATGTTGAGCACGTTCTCTACAGGCACGTCCACGTCGAATCCGTCCGGATAGCCGGCCGCGGAGAGTAGCTGCTTCGCCTCCGTGAGGTCCACCTTGTAGAACTCGCGCAGCTCCTCCTGCGGCAGCGCCCAGTACTCCAGGTCTGGCACGATGGGGCCGGTGAACCTGCCCTCGCCGAAGGCGATCTTGTCGATCAGGTCCTGCCGGTCCACCGCTAGGTCGATAGCCTGCCAGACCCGCTTGTCCTCGAAGGGTGGCTGGTCCACCCTCAGAATCAGCGTCGGGCTCCAGTAGTTCGGGCTCTTGCGGACAACGATGTGCTCGATCTTCTCCAGGTCCTCCACCTTCAGCTTGTCCAGAGTGGCCGTGTTGTAGTCGTGCTGCCCCGTGCGGAACGCCTCGAGGAGAGTCGATTGGTCGGGGATGATGACCCAATCAACCGAGTCGATGTACGGTAGCCCCTCCATGTAGAAATCCGGGTTCTTGCGACTCTCGACCCGCTCTCCCCTGACGAATTCCGTGAGGATATACGCTCCGCAGCCCACCGGGTGCTGCTGCAGGTTCTCCCACTTCTCCACGGCCTCCCTGGGTATGATCGCGTAGCTGGAGTTGCTGATCTCATCTACGGTGGGCGAGTACGGTCTTGTCGTGACCAGTTGGAAGGTGTAGTCGTCGGTGGCCTCCATGCTGGCCGTGAAGTCCCTGAGGAGCTGCTTGTCGTTCTGGGACACGGGGTCGTCCCTCCGCCGCTCCATGCTGTACACGACGTCCTCCGCCGTGACCTCACGTCCTAAGGTTGGGTCTACGTCGTGGAACCTGATCCCGGGCCTGAGCTTCCAGATGTAGGTGACGTCGTCGACCCGCTCATAGCTCTCTGCCATCTGGGTCCGTATGCTCTGGTCCGCGGGGTTTACGCTGTACAGATAGCCGTTGAACTGCCCGGCGGCCCAATAGCAGGTGACGCACTCCTGGACGTCCAGCCCGCCCGGGTCAGCGCCGAGACCGTATATCATATGGCCTCCGGGCTGGGGCGTCCCCTCAGCAACGGGAGTCGCGCCATTGGGGCCCCCCTCCTCCTCGCCACAGCCCACGAGCGCCGTGCCGGCGGCACCCGCGGTCGCTACCCCTGCGGCCCTCAGCAACGCCCGCCGTGACATCC
>CAZFGZ010000006.1:26453-30586 GCA_964518585.1 uncultured Dehalococcoidia bacterium
TCCGCGCCTTCTGCATCCGTCGCCAGTAGCCTGCGCGCTCCATGCTGTGCCTCCTTGTCGTCGCTAGCCCCCTCGAGGGCCGTGCCCCATCCCACAAGGGATCCGAGAAGCTGTTGTCCTCAGGCCGAAAGGGAGTGCACACGCGAGCTGACCTGGCCGCGGGCTATGCCTGCTCCGCATCCGACCACGCCTTCCCGCCGGATGCCTCCGCCCCCTTCTACACCCCTTGTGCGCACGCAGTCAATACCCACCCAGCCGCTGCTCCCCCTGCCCTCCTGGAGCCCGTGCATCCTCCCGACCGGCCGGTTGTGTGAACGGGTTCATGGTAGCGGGCTGCCTATCCAGCTATCGTACCGGTGCAGAACCATAACGAGGTGGCCGAAATGGTTACTCAGCAAATGTTGGCACCGGCGGCTCTGGAGGGAAGGCAGCGGGAGATCCTCCGGCCCCTGCCGGCTCCCGAGGGGGAATCCCCAAGGCGAGAGCCAGTGGCGCTTGCCGCCGCGCGTCGGCGGCGGTATGCGCCGGGACAGATCATCTTCCAGCGGGACGACCCCGGCACCGGGCTTCAGGTCGTCGAGCGCGGCTGCGTCCAGATCGTGCTGCCTTCCAGGGACGGCGAAGAGATGATCGTCGCAACCCTGGGGCCCGGCGAGTTCTTCGGCGATCTCTCTCTCCTGGACGGGGCCCCGTGCTCCGCCACCGCGGTCGCGGCCGAGGCCACCACCACGCTCGTCGTTGAGCGAGAGCACTTCCTGGCGTGGCTGGAGTCGCAGCCCGCGGCCGTTCGGGCCATCATGGCTGCTGTCGCCGGTCGCCTGCGCCGCACCGACGAGGTGCTGGCTGACATGGCCTTCCTCGACGTGGAGGCGCGCCTCTGCAAGAAGCTCGTCGCCCTCTGCCGCTCGCGGAGTCACGGCGATCGGCACACCGTCCGCGTCACCCAGCACCAGCTTGCCGCAATGATCGGTGTGACCAGGGAGAGCGTCAACAAGAACCTGAGGAGCATGCAGGCCAGAGGCCTCGTCGAGATCGGCAGGGGCTACGTGCAGCTTCTCTGCCCTGACGACCTGGTCGCGCGAGCGAACTGAATCCCACCGGCCCTGCCGTGTCCCCCCGGCGGCGCCGCGCGAGCACGACCGGATCGTGCTGCCGCTGCTAGGCGATGATGCCGTCCCAGCACCGGCGCTCCGCCTCCTGCGGCAGCTCCTCCACGCCGCACTGACGGTCGAGGATCATCGTGCTTCGCCGCCCAGCGTCGAATCGGGGCCATTTCAGGGCGTCCGTGCTCGGGTCGCCTGTGCGCGCGAAGGCGAGCCACGCCTCACCGACCGCCGTCGCCAGCGCGTCGGCCTCGGGCCCCGCCCCGGCAAATGCCGGCATGTTCTTGTAGGTGCCGAAGACGAAGGGAAGGTCGAGCGCGTGGCAGGCGCCCAGGGCGCCCCCGGCCACCGGCGAGCGCCAGTCGAAACGATATGCGAAGACCTGCCGCTGCTGCTCGGCCTGGGCCTCCGCGGCCCGGTCCGCTGGTACCCGGAACATCTCGTCCGTGCACGCTGCGACCAGGATCTCGAACGGCTCGGTCGCTTCGCCCCGGGCCTTCCGGGCGTCGCGGTATGTCTTGAGCATCGCCCGGGCCCGCTGGCCGTCACCGGCCGACTCCACCAGCCATCCGATCCTCCGTGCCGCCTCCTCCTCCGATATCTCGGCGAGACCAGGTGACGCCGCCGCGAAAAGCCGCCACTCCTCGGCCGTCGTCCCGATCAGCGCTGCCACGTCCTTCGACAAGCCGGCCCGGATCGCGTCGATCGGCCTCTCCAACAGGAACTGACCGTCGATCACCGGCTGGAAGCGCAGCGTGGCTGCTGGTCCCCGCCGTGATCCTTCGCGCTCGGCAGCCTCCAGGAGGCTCGCCTGGGCGCGCAGGATATCCTCGGCCGGAGTGGAACGCAGGCCAGCCGCGGTCAGCTCCCCCAACCCGAGCTCTTCGGCGAACGCGGCCGTGTTGGCCTCAGCCTGCTTGACGGTCAGCGCGTTGTGCGCTGCCCCGCTCTGCAGGATCGCGCGCCTGAACAGGCCCGCCGCCCTCGGTGACGCCATCAGTGCGCCAACCGCCATCGCGCCCGCGGACTCCCCGAAGACAGTAACGTTGTCCGGGTCGCCGCCGAACGCCGCGATCTCATCGCGCACCCATTCGAGCGCCGCCACCTGGTCGAGCATGCCGAAGTTCGCGCGGGGCTCTCCCTCCGTGTCGGCGAAGTCGGGCATGTAGAGGAAGCCGAGCGCGCCCAGTCGGTAGTTGATCGTCACGACCACGACGTCGCCCTGCGACGCAAGGTACTTGCCGTTGTAGAGCGGCTCTGAGCCGGCGCCGATCGTGAACCCGCCGCCGTGGATCCATACCATCACCGGCCGCCGCCCGTCGGTGCTCGGCGTCCACACGTTCAGGTAGAGGCAATCCTCATCGATCGGCGGCTCATTTCGAGGGCGGCCGAACAGTCGCTCGAAGAGCTCTCTCGGGACCTGCATCGACCTCGGGCCGACGCTCTTCGCGTCGCGCGCGCCGCTCCACGCCTCGACGGGCCTCGGCCCGCGGAATCGAAGCTTGCCGACCGGTGGCTGTGCAAAGGGGATACCGCGAAAGACGAGCAGGTCGTCCTTCTGCGCGCCCTCCAGCTTGCCTTTGCCTGTCTCGACGATCGCGCTCACGCTCGGTCTCCTTCGTCGCTCCTCTCGAGCCGCCAGGCCCTCTCCCTCTTCTATGACGGCGGTATGAGGTCCGCCGAGCCTTTCATGAACCGCAGTTGCATCAGCATCTCCGCGATGCGCTTCCCCTCGCTGTCGTCCAGGTAGCTCTCATACCAGATGTACTCGGTCCTCGGGCTCTGGCCGCGGGCGACCACCTCGCCGCCCGCCGTGTACGGCTTGTCAACGAACACCGGCCCGTTCACGTTCCTCAGCTCGATGGCCCCGTAGAGCCCCACGCCTAGCCCCTCGCGCTCTCGCAGGAAACGCGTTTGAGCCGTCGTCAGAGCCATCACCATCACCGTCGGGGTCGCGATCGCTCCGCCCCACGGCGAGTCGCCTACGTACCACGGGAGCGGCTCGGTGATAACCTTCATCCGCTCCTCCGCCACCTGCCTGCTGATCGTCGCCTCTGCGACCGGGAACCTCACTCCGGGCGAGATGTCTCTCAGTGCCTTGTACTCCCCCGAGTCGTACTTGCTGAGGTCCTTCGCCCCCAGGCACGTCTGCGCCGCCGGGCTGCCTACCGATGCGGTTCCCACTCCCACCACCTCGCCCGTCGGGCGCTCCATCAGGACCGCCACCTGAGCGTCCGTGGCGCCCGCGGGCGGCGCGTCCACGATGCCCCGTACCTCCTCGCTGTCCACAGTCGCGAACTTGAAGTCGACCGACAGCGTGCCCCGCTCGAACCAGCGCGGACCGAACGCCTTCAACAGAAGCGGCACCAGCATCTCGAAGTGGATGTTCCCCGCGACGGTGCCGCCTCGGAAGCCGAGCTTCTGCGCTGTCCCGTCCTCGTGGATGGACCCGACTACCTCGCCGTGAAGATTCCGCGGCTGCCGCCACGGTCCATACAGGCGACCCTCCTTCAAGACGATATCGTCACCCATCTCAGGCACCTCCTCTGGCTTGCCCAGGCTAACCGATCGGGTTCAGGACAGTCGGACGCGTTCCGCCTCGCGCTCCTAACGCCCCAGGTACTTCGGCTTCCGCTTCTCCGCGAAGGCGCGGCGTGACTCTTCCACGTCGTGGGTGGCACGACGGGTCAGGGCGCTCGCCCTTGTCTCGTAGTACGCCGCCTCCTTGAACCCTGTCTCCAACCCCCGCAGCACGGCCCGTTTGGTCATGCGCACCGCGCTCGGAGGCAGCTCACAGATGCGCTCGGCAATGGCCCGCGCCGTCGGCATGAGCTGATCGGCCGCCACCAGCCGGTCGAGAAGCCCGATGCGGTACGCCTCCTCCGCCTCCACTCGCCGGCTTGTCAGCGAGAGGTCGAGTGCCCGCCCGACACCGACGATACGGGACAACAGGAAAGACATGCCGCCTTCTGGCGGCAGGTTGCGTTCCTGATAGACGGAGACGAAGCGGCTGCTCTCGCAGCCAACGCG
>CAZFGZ010000007.1:0-27755 GCA_964518585.1 uncultured Dehalococcoidia bacterium
GGCGCTTGCGGGGCAGACGCTTGCGCTGCTCTTCGAGAAGGCCTCGCTGCGGACCAAGGTGAGCTTCGACGTAGCCATGCAGCAGCTAGGTGGGCACGCCATCTACCTGTCGCAGTCGGAGGTGGGTCTGGGGCAGCGGGAGCCGGTGGCGGATGTCGCGCGGGTGCTGAGCCGCTACGTGGACGGCATCGCCGCGCGCACCTACGCTCAGAAGACGCTCGTGGACCTGGCCCGCCATGCCAGCGTGCCCGTGATCAACGCCCTCTCCGACGATGAGCACCCGTGCCAGGCGCTGGCGGATCTGCTGACTATCCTGGAGAAGAAGGGTCGGCTGGAGGGGCTGCGGCTGGCCTTCGTGGGGGACGGCAACAACGTGGCGGCCTCGCTGGCTCAGGCGACGGCCACGGCTGGGATGGAGCTGATCATCGCCTCACCGGCGGGCTACGAGCTGCCGGAGGGGGTGATGAGCCACGCGCAGGCGCTGGCTCAGGCGTCGGGTGGGAGCGTGGTGGCGGTGCGGTCGCCGGAGGAGGCGGTGCGCGGGGCCGACGTGGTGTACACGGACGTCTGGACGAGCATGGGGCAGGAGGACTCCCATCGGGAGCGGCTGGAGGCCTTCAGCAGCTACCAGGTGGGCGGGGAGCTGATGTCCTTGGCGCGACCGGACGCTATCTTCATGCATGACCTGCCCGCTCATCGGGGCGAGGAGACGGTAGACGAGGTGATCGAGGGTCCTCAGTCCGTCGTCTTCGATCAGGCGGAGAACAGACTGCATGCCCAGCGAGCCGTGCTGCTGCTCCTGCTGGGCGAGGGGGAAGGGTAGTCGGGTCTGCCGCGCGCGGCCCGGCTGGTGCGACCATGGCAGAGTTCGGCGATGCGCTTCGGGACACGCTGGGACGGCTGGACGCTCTGGCCGTCCTGGACATCGCGATCATCGCCCTCGTGTTCTATTGGGCGTTGTTGCTGTTTCGGGGCACCACGGCGATGTCGCTGCTGCGGGGCGCCGCCATCCTTCTCATCGCCGCCTTTCTGTTGGGGCGGGTGCTGGACCTGCGGGTGCTGAACTTCGTCCTGCGCAACTCGCTGACGGGCGTCATCATCGCTATTCCTATCGTCTTCCAGCCGGAGATCCGGCGGGCCCTGGAGAGGGTAGGGCGCACGGGTTTTCCAGCGTGGCCGGGGCGGACAAGCTACCAGGGGGTCATCGACGCGGTGAGCGACAGCGCTGCGCGTCTGGCCCGGCAGCAGCACGGGGCGATCATGGTGCTGGAGCGGGAGACCGGGCTGCAGGAGTACATCGACACGGGGGTGCGGCTGGACGCAGCACCCTCGTCGGAGCTGCTGGAGCACATCTTCTACCCGAACTCGCCTCTACACGATGGGGCGGTCATCCTGCGAGCGGACCGGGTGGTGGCGGCGAGCTGCACCCTGCCTCTCTCTGAGAACAGGCTGCCGGCGGAGATGAGTACGCGTCACCGCGCCGGCGTGGGCATCACCGAGCGCACCGATGCTGTCTCCGTGGTCGTGTCGGAGGAGACGGGACAGGTCTCGCTGGCTGCCGACGGCCGCATGTACGCTCGGCTGGACGAGGCGCGGCTGCGGGGCCTTCTCTATCGGCTGATGGGGCAGCGGCGGGTCGGCGCTTTGTAGGGCGCTGGTCTGGGGTAGGGGGCAGGTATGGAGCGGATCGCGAGCTATGTGGTAGACCTGGTGCGAGGGGCGGTCCTGCTGGTGGTGCGGCTGGTGGTGTCCATTCGCCACAACATCAGCCTGGGGCTGCTGTCCATCGCTCTGGCCGCCAGCCTGTGGTTCTTCGTGACCGAGGCCGAGGACGAGCAACGCACCGATTTCTTCAGCGGCTTCGTTCCGGTGGAAGCGGTGAACGTGCCTCCGGACCTGGCGGTATTCTCGATGTCCCAGCCCTCGGTGAGCGTGCGTGTATCTGCGCCGGGGGACGTGTTCGACCACCTGACCACGGAGGACTTCCGGGCCACTGTGGACCTCTCGGGTGTCACCTCGAAGAAGGTGACGCTGCCGGTGCGGGTTGTCTCGTTTAATAGCGAGGTAGAGGTGGTGGAGGCATCGCCGAGCCGGGTGACGGTCACTCTGGAGAACGTCACGTCGCGCATGGTGTCGGTGAAGGTGCAGGCGGTGGGGACGCCTCTCCTGGGGTTCGAGGTGGCGAGCACGAGCGCCACGCCGGGAGAGGTGACCGTATCGGGACCGGAGAGCCTGGTGAACCGGGTGGATACGGCCGTGGCTGATGTGAATCTGACGGGCGTTCGGGTGGACATCAGCCGGAGCGTAGACCTGCGGGCGCGCGATGTGTCGGGGGGCGACATAGTGGGCGTGACGATCGATCCCCAATCGGTGCGGGTGGAGCTGGCGCTCGTGCAGACGGAATTCAGCCGCGGTTTCGTGGTGAATGCGACCGTTCGGGGCGTTCCCGCCGAAGGATACCAGGTCGTCTCCGTGCGGGTGGAGCCAGCGCTGGTGCTGGTGTCCGGTACGGTGGAGGTGCTTCAGTCCATCGAGGCGGTGGAAGGGGTGCGAACGGAGGAGGTCAACATCGCCGAGGCCCAGTCCGATGTGGTGCGGACAGTGGGCCTGATCCTACCGGAAGGAGCCCGTGTGAGCGAGCCGGGGAACGTGACGGTTCAGGTGAGCATTGAGCCGGCGCGGGGGCAGTTCGCCTTCAGTGTGGTGCCGCAGCTAAGCGGGCTGGCTTCAGGCCTGCAGGCGACCCTCGCCCAGGATACCGTCCGAGTCACCGTGGAGGGTCCGGTGCCCACGCTCACTTCCCTTACGGCGGCCGACATCGGCGCTACCCTGGATCTGAGCGGTCTGTCGGCTGGCGCGCACACGGTGGGAGTCGGCGTGAAGGTGCCAGCGGGCGTAACGCTGATCGCGACCGAGCCCCAAACGCTGGGGGTCACCCTTAGCCAGCAATGAACGGGCGCCGCACAGCCGCATCGTCCGGGGCTCCCGCGTCCGCCAGTCCCGGCACAGCCCCTGTTGTCGCTATCGTGGGGCGGCCCAATGTGGGGAAGTCCGCCCTGTTCAACCGCATCCTGGGAGACCGCGCGGCCCTCGTGGAGGAGGTCGCTGGCACCACCCGCGACCGCCTGTATGGTGACGTGCTGTGGTCAAACAGGGAGTTCCGTTTGGTGGACACCGGGGGGCTGGAGCTGAGCGAGGCCGGCTCCTACTCGGTGCTGGTGCGACAACAGGTGGAGGTGGCGGTGGAGGAGGCGTCGGTGGTCCTTTTCGTGGTGGACGCCAGGGAGGGCCTGACCGCCGCGGACCTGGAGGTGGCCGAGGTCCTGCGGCGGGCGAAGAGGCAGACGCTGGTGCTGGCGAACAAGGCGGAGAACCAGGAGCGGCGGGAGGCCGCGGTGGAGTTCTACGAGCTGGGGTTGGGCGAGCCCATCCCGGTGAGCGCCCATCACGGAGTGGGCGTGGCGGACGTGATGGACATGGTGGTGGCGTCGCTGCCAGAGACGGAGGCTGCGGAGGGAGTCGGCGCGAGGGCGCTGGGGGTGGCCATCGTGGGCAGGCCGAACGTGGGCAAGTCTATGCTACTCAACGCCATCCTGGGTGAGGACCGCGTCATCGTCAGCGAGGAGCCGGGCACCACCCGCGACGCCATCGACACGGCCTTCGAGTTCGAGGGGCGACCGCTGGTGCTGGTAGACACCGCGGGCATCCGGCGTCGTGGGCGCATCCAGAGGGGGGTGGAGAGCCACGCTACGCTGCGGGCCAGGCGGGCCCTGGAGCGCGGCGACGTGGCCCTGGTCGTGTTCGATGCGGTGGAAGGGTTCACCGCGCAGGACGCGCACGTCGTGGGCTATGCCCTGGAGGCGCACAAGGGTCTGGCGTTGGTGGCCAACAAGTGGGACCTGATGGGGGATACGCCTCGCGATGAGTTCGAGCGGGTGGTGCGAAGGCGCCTGCGCTTCGCGCCGTGGGCTGGTCTATGCATCGTCTCCGCCAAGGAGGGAACGGGTATCCGGGAGGTTCTCGGAGAGGTGCTGCGCATCGGTGAGGAGCGGATGCGCCGCATCGAGACGGGGCGGCTCAACGCAGTGATCCGCCGGGCGGTGGCGGAACGACCAGCGCCACCGGCACGAAGGGGTAGGCGGCCCAAGCTGTTCTATGTGACCCAGGCCGAAGTTTCGCCTCCCACCTTCGTGTTCTTCGCCAGCAACGCAAGCGAGATCCACTTCAGCTACCGGCGCTACCTGGAGAACGTGCTGCGCCGCGCCTTCGGCTTTGAGGGGGCGGCGCTGAGGCTTGTCTTCCGCAGCCGAAGGGAGGAATAGGATGTGGTGGGCCTTCCTGACCGTCGCTGTCATCGGCTACCTCATGGGGTCCCTGCCAACGGGGCTGGTGGTAGGACGGCTGGTTCGCGGCGTTGACATCCGTGAATTCGGCAGCGGCAAGACCGGCTTCACCAACGTGCTGCGCACCGCCGGTCTGTGGGCGGGGGCGGTGGTGCTGGTGGTGGACATAGCGAAGGGGGCTCTGCCCGTGGTGATCGGCCGGGTCATCTCGGATGAGCCTTACGTGCTGGTGGTGGCGGCTCTGGCTGCGGTAGCCGGGCATGACTGGCCCATCTATGCGGGCTTCCGGGGCGGCCGTGGAGTGGCAACGTCGTTCGGCGGGCTGCTGGCGATCAGCCCCATCGTTGCGCTTATCCTGCTGCCGGTGGGAGTGGTGCTGATGGGGGTCACCCGGATCATGTCCGTGATGTCGGTGGGGATGGCCCCGGTTAGCGCTGCCGTGTTCGTGGGGCTGGCCGTTGCCGGGGTGGAGCCGTGGGCTTACGCGGTCTACGCGCTGCTTGCGGGTTCGCTGCTGGTGGTGCTCCATCGCGAGAACGTGCGACGTCTGCTGGCGGGCACCGAGCCCAGGCTGGGCAGGGGAGGCGAGCGCCGCATGGGTGCGTCTGCCCCCGTCGAGGGGGAGGGAGGCGGACAGTAGGGCCGGTAGGTGAGCCCTCGGCTGGGGTGCCCCAGAGGGCCTGAGCAGAGTCCCCGATGACGGTCCAACAGTGCTGATGCCGCGCCGCCGGATTCATCCGGCGGTTTTGACAAGCTTTCGCCGGGCTGGCTACACTCGTTATGAGGGATGACGCCGCAGCGGGGATAGGAGCGCAAAGTGTGACGTTCCCCAGCGAGAGCTATCTCCAAGACCTCGCCGACCCGGGCAGGCCTCTGGCGGCGTCCAGGCTTGTCAGCCTCTCAAACCTGGCCCCTGAGGAGCTTTCGCCGTTGGCCAAGGTGTGGCCAGGCATTGCCGTGGACCGCCGGCGCACCATACTGGAGGAGTTGGTTGGCCTGGCGGAAGACAACGTGGAGTTGAACTTTGACGCGATCTTCCTGGCGGCCCTGAAGGACGCCGACTCCGAGGTCCGCTGCAGTGCTGTGAGAGGGCTGTGGGAGTACCAGGGCCGGGGCCTCATCGCGCTGCTCGCGGCCCTCCTGCACAACGATGCGGAGGCAAGAGTGCGGGCGGAAGCGGCCCTGGCCTTGGGCCGGTTCGCCTTGCGGGCGGAGTTCCAGGAGCTACGCGCCGGCGACGCGCAGCGCGTGGAGAATGCCCTGAGGCGGACCATCGCCAACGGCGACGAGGTGACGGAGGTGAGGGCCAGGGCACTGGAGGCCGCGGGCGCTCGGAGCGTCCACTGGGTGCATGCGGTGATCCGGGAAGCGCATGCGAGTCCTGAGCGGCGCCTGAGGGTCAGTGCGGTCCATGCCATGGGCCGCAACTGCGATCCCCGCTGGCTGCCCATCCTTCTCAGCGAGCTGACCAGCGACGACGCGGAGATGCGCTACGAGGCCGCAGCGGCCTGCGGCGCTATCGGCGACGAGGGCTGCGTATCTCATCTCCTGCCTCTCATCGAGGATGAGGACGCGGAGGTGCAGAGCGCGGCCATCGATGCCCTGGGTCAGATCGGGGGGCGCGAAGCGAAAGAGGCCCTTCGCGAGGCGCTGCGGCATGCCAGCGGGCACGTGCGGGAGGCGGCGCTGGCAGCGCTGGCGGAGGCTGAGTTTGAGGACGACCCGCTGGGCCTGGGGGAGCTGGGCTAGGAGGTTCCCATGGCGGGAGCGTCGCGCCGAGTGCGCGTCGAACATGTGGTGTCGGCGGGTGGTGTCGTGTATCGGCGGGGGCGAGGCGGCATCGAGGTGGTGCTGTGCGGCCGGCGCGGTGACGGCGTGTGGGGTCTCCCCAAGGGTGCCCCCGAGCGCGGTGAGAGCCTGGAGGGTGCCGCGCTGCGAGAGGTCGGCGAGGAGACAGGCCTGGTGGCATCGGTGCGGGAACCTCTCGGCAGCATTCGCTATCAGTTCACGGGGGGCGAAGGGGGCGTTCGCTTCCACAAGGAAGTCCACCACTTCCTGATGAGGGTCGATGGTGGCAGTGTCGAAGATCATGACGAGGAGTACGATCGGGTACAGTGGTTCCCCGTCGAGGAGGCGCTGAGGCTTCTGACCTTCCCCAGCGAGGCCAGGTTGGTGAGGAGGGCTGTGCAGCGGCTGGAGGGGGATTCGGGAGAGGGACGATGACAGCGGTGGTGGAGGGCGAGGTAGCCCGGGGGGGCAAAGTGGTGCTGCGAGAGAAGCGCCTCGGGGACGCGGCCGACGACTATCGCTGGCGGACGGACCGCGAGTTGGCGGGCTACGACGCTGTCCGGCCCCTCGTCTCGTCCTTCGACGAGTATGTGACCATCTTTCAGGATGAGCTGGCCTATGCGAACCCCTACCGCCACAGCCTGGCCATCGAGGATCTGGCGGGGCGGCACATCGGCAACACCATGTACTACAACATCGACCTGATGCGGCGGGAGGCCGAGATCGGCATCACTATCGGGGAGCGGGAATACTGGAATCAGGGCTACGGGGCGGAGGCGGTTGGGTTGCTGCTCCGCTACCTGCTGGTGAAGAAGGGGTTCCGGCGGGTGCATTTGAAGACGTTGGAGTGGAACGAGCGGGCGCGTCGCTGCTTCGAGAAGGCTGGCTTCGAGCAGTGCGGGCGCTCGCGGCGCGGCGGCAACGACTTCGTGCTGATGGAGTTCCGGCAGGAGTGGCTGGAGGGGAAGCAGCCAGAGGCGTAGCGGGGCCCACCCCTAGCGCCGCGCCCCCTGCTGCGCGAAGAGCAGCGGACCCCCCGGCCGATGCCGCGGCCGGAGCCTGTGACTACAGCGACCCGCTCCTCGAGCGCATCGCCCATGGACCGCTGTTTCCGCTGGCGAACGGCCTGAGAGGGCCTCAGCCGCTTCGCTGGCGCCGGTCAGGGTGGCGTGCGGAGGACTAGGCGCTCTTGGAGGGCAACGCTACGGTAGCCGTGCCCGGCGAGGTCTTCTGGCCCTCCGGGTTCTCGGTCCAGATGTCGAGATCCAGCAGGTTCTGCCCGCCCTCCTGATACTTCTTGGTGATGACGCCGCGGCAGATGATCTCCTGGTTGGGGTAGTCCATGCCGCGGTACTGGCAGCTGAACCGCCTGACGAAGCCCTTGTCACCCGCCCAGTCGTGGACGAGCTGACCCAGGAAGGCGTTCTTGAGGGCCCCGTGGACGATGATGCCCTTCAGGCCGTTGCCCTGGGCGAAGTCCTTGTCGTAGTGGATCTGGTAGAAGTCGCCGGAGCCAGCGGCCCACATGACGAGCTGCTGGCTGGAGCAGTTCTTGACAAGCTTGGGGATCTCCTGCCCCTCGGCTACATCCTCGAAGTACACCTGCTCGGCCATGGTGGGCTCCTCTCTAGTACTGGATGAGGGTACCGCGCATCTTAACGACGGCCTTACCCTCCTGGTTCTTGTAGGTGGTCTCGCGGGCAGTGATGAGCATGGGGCCGAGGCTGGCCACACGCTCCTGGAAGCTGGTGATGGCAGTGGTGGCGGTGAGGACATCGCCGGCGCAGACCGTGTCGAGGTATTCGTACTCGGTGCCCCCGTTGAGGACGCGCTTGTAGGGGACGCTGAAGCTGAGGCCACCGACCTCGCCGACGGCGAGGCCTTTGCCCGGCGTGAAGATGGGTGTCCCGGTGTAGGCGGGCGGGGCGACGATGCTGCGGTAGCCTTTGCTCTTGGCGTATTCCTCGTCGTAGAAGATCAGGTCAGTGTGGCCCACGGCGCGGGCGAACATGCGACACCCAGTCTTGTCCACCTCCAGGGTCACGGGCTGGCTCTCCTTGCCGACGAGCTGGCGCATCTCGTCGGTTACGACGGATTGCTCGGGCTGGGTCATGCTGGTACCTCCTTGTCGTCTGGGAGTCCGGATAGGGAAACAGGGTTAGCGCAATAGGGTATTCCGGCGGGACGATGATACGTCCGGCCTCATCGCGTGTCAACGTGGGCGGGTAGTCTAGCTGGCCGGGGCGGTTGTCAGGTCCACCGCCTGGAAGCGGCCGGCCTTGAGCTCCTCGATCAGTCCGTAGATGTCGTGGATGTCCCGCTCGAAGTCGGTGGCGCAGCGACCGACGTGGGCGGGGTTGTGCGCGTCGGTGCCGGCGCTGCCGGGCATGGCGGTGAGGTCACAGAGGCGGGCGGCGAACTCGTTCTCCGGCTGCTTGGCGCGGCCGTTGATCTTCTCCAGGGCGACGCAGAACTGGTAGGCGGGGTTGCGGGAGGCCCGCAGGAGGGCTTCGTGATAGTGGTGCTCGTCGCGGATCAGCCATGGCATCTGCCGCCGGAAGGGGTGGGCGGCGATCATGACGCCCCCGGCCTCCTCGACGTGATGGGCGAGTTCGTGCGAGCGGTGCATTCCCCAGACGTAACGGTTGATGCCGTAGACGAGGATGTGGCCATCCTCGGTGTTGATCTCGGCCGCGGGGAGGACGAGGTAGTCGTGCCGCCGGGCCAGGGCGCGGAGATCGTCCGGGTTCCAGACGTAGTCGTGCTCGGAGAGGCAGACGCCGTCCAGGCCCGCGGCCTTGCAGCGCTCGATGAGGTCATCAGGGCTGAGGGAGGAGTCCCAGGAGATGGGCCGGGTGTGGGTGTGCAGATCGATGAGCATGTGTCGGCGGTGGCGATGCTATAGCGTACGGGGGGGGTGTGTCAACAAGAGGGGGTCCAGTGACTGGATCGGGCAGTGATGTCCGTTAGGCGCCTCTCGCTTCGACGGAGCGGCTGGCGTGGAGGGCGGTAGCCAGCGCAGGAGACGCGGGCGCGGGCCTGATAAGCGTGCGTATTACGCCGATCTGCAGCCCGAGGAGCAGCGACTCGCTGACAATCATCGCCAGGGCGGCTCCGCTCGCTCCCAGGCTGGGAATCAGCAGGAAGTTCGCCGCGAGGTTGACCGACAGGGCGACCGCGGTGAGGCCGAACGCGGTTCGAGATCGTGCGCGGGCGAACAGAACCATGTAGTTCAGGTGAGTGCAGAAGTAGAGCGCCTGGGCGACGATGAGCAGCAGGTAGGGTGCCTGCGCCCCTCGAAAGTCGGCACCGTAGAGACGCAGGAACAGGGGCGCGGCCAGCAGCAGGAGCATGGAGAGGCCGCCCGCGAAGGCTGCGATGAATGCGCCGGTTCGAAGGTAGATTGAGCGGAGCGCCGCCGCGGTCTCGCACGCGGCAAACCGGGGTAGAAGAGCGCGCCCGAACATCAGGGGGAGGAATGCCAGGCCGAAGGCGAAGTTGTAGGCCGCTCCGTAGAGGCCGGTTGCCTCGTCTCCCTTCAAGTACGCCACCAGGAAGGCGTCGATCCGGAAGTAGACGAAGAACACGACAGTGGACGCGAAGATCGGCAGTGCGGAGGCGAGAAGAGGCCGCAGCACGGTCAAATCGAACGCGGGCCTGACGGTCCCAAAGGACCTGAGGACGGCGATCACCGCGATCACGACGCAGACGGCGGCTACCGCCGGGAAGACCGGCGCGATGGCTTCCTGGCGTCCCTCACCTGCGCAGACCAACGCGCCGCCAACCAGGAGGAGGACGCATCCCAGGAATGCGCGGACGAGGCCCTCCGGTCGCATCCGTCCGTGCGCCCGCAGTGGCGACAGGAGAAGGTAGGCGGCGCTCTCGAGCGTGCCGCTCAGCCCGAGGACGAGGAGAAGGAGCAGGGAGGTGCCGTGGACAAGGCCCGGGCTGGACGCAAGCAGAAGGCCAAAGCTTAGAAGCGCGAGGAGCGGGGTCACTGTCCAGAGGTTTGCCAGGTACTTGCGGGTAAGCGTCCTGTCGGCGGCGATCTCTCTGGTGACGACGGTTGCCAGCCCGGCGTCGCCGGCGTTCGCGAGGATCGTCGCCGTGGCCACGGCAATGACCCAGGCCCCATAGCTTTCGGCGCCGACCTGACGAGCCAGCAGGAGGAGAAGCAGGAAGCGGCCGCCGCGGTTGAAGGCCTCGCCAGCCATCAACCAGGCGGACTCGCCGCCCGGCCTCCGCCAAACCGTGGCGATGAGTCTGCGGACTCTCCCGAGGTCCCCGCTACGAGCGTCTATCCTGTCCTGCATTGACCTCGTGTCGCGATGCGCTGCCGGACCGTAAGCCATCAAGATCGGCCACGACGTACATGTCGATACCCGTGGCGCCACCCAGCCATATCCCCGCATCGACGACGCGGCCCGCGGTGCGGATTGCCAGGCTCCCCGCGTTCACTGTGACGGTACCGACTGCCGATTTCATCTGGTCAACGACGCCTGAATGGCCTCCCGCGCTGAGAGCGTTGGTCACCCTGGCCGTCCCGAGGCGCTCCCGAAGGATATTCGCGCCCGCCAGCCAGCCGACGCGTATGGTCCGAACACTGAAACCCGCCCGGGCAAGGATGTTGGCCATCGCGGCTTCGTTCCATCGCGTCAGATGGTGCGGCGGGTAATCCCAGGAGAAGCGGGTCGCCGGCATCCGGTCGCGGAACGGCACGCTGAGGGCGATGAGGCCCTGGGGCTTGAGCAGGCGCTTCACGTCTTCGAGGAAGGACACGGGGTTGGCCTGATGCTCAAGCACTTCGAAGAAGGTGATGACGTCGAACCGCCGCTCGGGGACCGTCTCCGCAAACTCACCCAGCGACAGTGCGTGAACGTCCCACAGGTTGAACCGCTGGCGGGCGACCTCTATCGCGCGTCTGTCGAAGTCGAGGCCAGCGACCCGATAGCCGACAGAGCGCGCTTCTCGGAGGAACGCGCCGGGGCCGCAGCCCACGTCGAGCAAATCGGATCCGGGCGCCGGCCGATCGACGAGAAACTGGCGATGGTTCCAGCGCAGGTCACCTGCCTTCATGGTGTCGCGGAAGGAGTACTCTGGGTGGTTCTCGTACCAAGATTGTCCTGGGCTCTCCATCGGATCGCAAAACACGAGGTCACACTCGCGGCAGTGGTGTATCGTGTACGTTCCGTGTGTCTCCACCAGCGCATGGTCGCGCTCAATCGAGCATCCAGGACACCTCATGCGATTCTCCTCAACCGGGTTGGCCGTCTCCCATGTGTCCGTCTGTTTCTCCACCCTGGGAGCTCGACCAGGTCTCGATGATGGTTTCGAGCGGTTCAGCTATGAGAAAGACTCGCTCAATCGCGATGTCTCCGCTGTCGTTCGCCCCAGTTGCGACCGTGATCCGCAGTGTGTCTACGTCCTCGGGAAGGTCGGCCTCCAGGGCGATCGCGTTCTCGCCGGGCTGGAGCGGGACAAGGACATAGCTGAAGGGAGGCTCGCCTTCGCGCGAGAGCGCGAGGACTGCCGAATGAGCGGGATCGGGTTCGGCAGGGCGGACTGTGGCAATGGCCGTGACGGTGCGTCCTCGTAACGCTCGTGCGCTGACAAGCTGGCGGATGCCCCCGAACTGGGCGCTGTTGTGCGCGAGAACACCCGTGGTGTCAGCCTGCTCGGTCGGTGCCAGGCGCACGTGGCCGTTGGAGGACCATCCAGGGAGGAAGCCTGTGAACGCCCACTGGAGCGACGGGTTGAGTGTGAGGCTCGTGGCGCCGGCCGAGTACTCGTGCTCCGCAAGATAGAGACGCAGGAGGTCTGCGTATTCCGGCGCCGTGTTCTCGACTTCGTAGAGCGTCACGTAGTTGCCAGGCCTGTGCTCGAAGCGGGCTATCTGCTTCAAGCGGAAGTGGTCCATCAGGCCGGCCATCACCACGTTCGAAGAGTCGAAGCCGTCGTCGCCGACGTGGTTGTCGGCGTAGTAGCGAATGTCGTTGGAGGTGATGAATTCAGGCGTGAACTCCTCGAGGTCACGCAGCCCGAACCCGAAGCTGTGTAGCTGGTTCCGGTAGGCGACGTCCTCTTCCAGCAGGTAAAGGGTCACCGACGGCCAGCCCAGATACAGCATGTGGGAGCCATCATCCAGGAGGCCTTGGGCTGCTACGTAGTCGGCGAGGTCACGGTGGCCGCCGTACAGGTCGCGGAGTCCGGGGTTTGGCGCCGTGGCGTAGGTGAACGCCGGCAGTCCAATGGCGGCGATGGCCAGCGCGGCGGCCATCGAAAGGGCGAGTGGCCGAGGCTGAAGGTACGTCGTTAGCAGCCGGGCGACACTCACGACGAAGAACGACGCCAGGACAAGGAAGGCAGGCGTGACGTATGAAGGATAGCGGCTACCGTGTGAAGCCGCCGGATACTGGACAGCGAAGCACAGCGTGACGATGGCCATCCAGAGCAGCACCGGCAGCATGGTGCGCCGGCGTGCCCGGATCAGCATCACGACGGCGGCAACGAACCCGCCGATGGCCAGGAGATACACGGGCGTCGTCAGTTGGTGGCGGATGCCTTCGAAGTAGGTGTTCCAGGCGCTGTCGGTGAAGCCGCTGCGCGCCAGGTCTGCCAGCGTATTCACGTATAGCTGCAGGAATCCCGGCAGCACGCCGGACCCCGTCGTGTCCACTTCTACCGCGCCCGCGGTTGCCGGAGGCGCCCAGATTCTGGAGAGCAGGAAGTAGCAGCCCGTGAAGAGAACGGGGATGGCGAGGGATACCAGGAAGAGGCGGTCGAAGGCCGTGCGGCGCGAGAGACCGCGGAGCCCGAAGTAGCTCAGGATGAAGACCGGTACGAAGAAGTAGCCGGTGATCTGCGAGAATAGCGCCAGCCCCATGAATAGCCCCGCGAGCGGGAGCAACGCCCGCCGCTCCTCCGACTTCACGAGAAGCCACAGCGAGACCACGGCGAAACTGACGACGAAGGGCGCCTTCTCGGGCTCCGTCGAGTCGAAGGAATAGCGGGGAAGCAGGGCCAGCAGGCCTGTTGAGAGCACAGCCGTCGGCAGATCGAAAGTGCGGCGTACCAGGCCGAAGAAGGCAAGGAGCGCAACGCCGGTGAGCAGCGGCACCAGGAGGAAGGGGGCGATCTCTAGAGATACGGTCGTCAAGCGAGAGACGCCGGCGAGCAGTAGCGGTATGAGGGGCGGCTGGTCAAAGACTGCCGTGGCCGGCACCATCTCCGTTGAGGGCCGCAGGATGCCTTCTCGGAGGAACAGAGCCTTCAGGAGGACTAGATGGGCGTCTCCGGTTCCGAAGGTGTAGGTGTACTCGCCCACGACATAGCGATAGCGGCTCCACAGGGCCAGGGCAAGCACGCTGCCGAAGAGGGCGAGGTAGGGCAATCTGCGATGGGTTCGCAGGGCGTCCCGCAAGCCGGCAAGGCGTCGCCGCATGAGGGCGCCCAAGGTCTCGAACATGCCGATGGCTCTGTTCGGGCCCGGGATGGCGGCGGGCGGAGCCGCGTCGACAGCCTTGGCGTATCCGGCCGCTGACCAGCTTGATCCGTCGCTAGGCACTACGTTCAAAGTCGGATCCTCTCGACGATTGCCCGCCAGTCGTACGTCTCCAGGAAGGCGGGAGAGGGCGGGATGCGTTGCGCGCGGGAAGCGTGGCGGACAGAGCTCGCGAATACGTCCCAGTCATCGGCGATGGTCAACGCCGGGCCGCAGGCAGCGAGGTCGAGACCTTCGGCCGCGACGGATGTGGCGACCGTCGGCACTCCGCATGCCAGACTCTCCACGAGCTTGAGTCGCGTCCCGCTCCCGTGCGTGATCGGCGAAACGATAACGTCTGCCGCGTTGATGTAGTCGGAGATGCGGTCCACCGGTCCCAGGAACTCGATCCGGTGTCCGCCGTATTCCCTTCGCAGGTCCGCCACCGAGCCTCGACCGGCGATGACGAGGTGGTACTCTGGGCCGAGCCGCGGCACGATCTCTCGCGCGAGGATGCGGACCGCATCGGCGTTTGGCGCGTAGCCCAACTGCCCGAAGAAGAGAAGGAGTCGCTCACTCCTGCTCACGCCCAGGGCATCGCGCACCCGGCTGCCGGATTCAGGGTCCGGACGAAAGGCCGACGTGTCGACGCCGTTGGGTACCACCGAAGTGCGCGCATCCGGTGCGCCAAGCGCCACGAGCTGTTCACGGTCGATGTCGGAAACGGCGAACACGCGGTCCATGGTTCGCAGCACGCAGCGCTCGTACAGGCTCACGGCGGGCCATAGCGGATTCCGGGCGCGCCGAAGCCGCACGGTGGCGACGTCGAACGCGTCCAGCAGGACCGGGACATGCTGCGCCAGGCGCGCCACGGCGGCGTGGAGGCCTTGCCAGATGTACTCGACGAGGATGAAGTCCGGCCGCTCGCGACGGGCGAGATCGAAGACTGTGTGGTAAGACCTTGGGTCTACAAGCTGGCGCACTCCGCGAACGCCGTGGTCATAGACCGTGAACCGGAAGGCTTCCTCGGCTGGGAGCTCGAACGGAGGACAGAGAAGGGTTAGTGCGTGGCGCTCCGCCAGATGGGTTGCGAGCTGCCGGATGCGCACACGTCCACCCCCGTGGGCCGGATGGATGGGCAGGTAGGAGAGCATGAGGATCCTTGACACGCTGCTACCTCCGTGCGTCCGTCGCGGCCGGCGCCAGTCGGCTCTCGGGGGTGCGCTCTTCGTAGAGCGCCGCCGTGGCTGCCGCCACGGTGTCCCAGGTCAGTTCCCCGGCCTTGCGGCGTGAGTCCGCCTCCAGCTTCTCGCGAAGGGCCGGGTCGCTGAGCACCCTCGTCAGGGCCTGGGCGAGCAGATCAGGTGCGCCCGGCGGGACCACGGCCGCAGGGTCGTCGACGAGATCGGGCAGGCCGCCGACGCGCGCAACGATGAGCGCCCGCCCATGCGTGAGCGCCCGGCATGCCGCGCCGCTCTGAGCGTCGAAGTGCCGGTAGGGATAGACGACGACGTCGGCAGCCGCGAAGTAGTCGCGGACGTGGGCCAAGGGGACGAACCCCAGGCGGAGGTCGACGTGGTCCTGGAGGTCGAGGTCTGTGATGAGCTGTTCGAGTGGCTCGGTGTCTTCCCACGGCTGCCCGGCGACGACGAGCTGGGCGTCGGGGAGTTCGTCTGCCACCTGTCTGAATGCCCAGATCAGGTCTGCCACGCCCTTGTAGGGACGAACGTGGCCGAAGAAGAGCGCCAGCGGGGCGCGGTCGGGCAGGCCCAGGCGTGCCCGCGCGTTCCTCCGGTCCTCGTGGTCACACGGGTCGGCGTCGGCGACGCCGTGGGCGATCAGGGAGACCCTTTCGGCGGGCACGCCCCGCATCGCCAGCGTCTGGCGGTTCTGCTCGGTGTGGACAACAAGGCCGTGTGCGAGAGGCAACACCGCGCGGTTGGCGAGTCTCCGGAGAGTCCCGCTCTCGTGCGGCTCCGCGTTGTGCACGGTCACGATGACGCGCTTACCGCGCAGGCGGGCAAGCGCGAGCAGTGTCACGTAGGCGGGCGCGAGGAAGAAGCTCCACCACTGGGCGTGCACGATGTCACCCCGTAGGGTCAAACCAGCGATGATCCAGCCGAGTGGGTTCCACCAGGTGAGGACGTTCCGCAGCCGGGCACCGGGTACATGCGGGGTCGTCGGTGTCCCATCCGACGGGTCGCCGCCCGGATATAGCCAGCGTGGGTACAGACTTCGGAAGCTGAGTATCTCCAGGTCCACGTCATCCCGCGCCGCCAGGGCCGCGGCAAGGTCCCTGACGTAGGGGCTGATCCCCTTCTGGGGCGGGAGTGAGCCGATGAGCGTGACCTTCATGTATCAGCCTCCCTGCCGATCGCGTGGCCGCGTGCCGGAGCATCCCTGGGGAATGCGCCGGGCGCGCCCGAAGCCGAGCTCAGGCCGCTCGGATCTCTTCCCGAGCATGCTCGGGCTGGCCGTCGCCGTTCCCCGAAGGTGCCACGGCGGGCTGCGTCCCCACCGGCCAATGCTCCACCTGCTGGCGCTTGAGGCGGAAAAGCATCTCCTCGATGAGGCGTCGGTTCCAGCGGATCGCCGAGGCCAGGAGCGCTACTACCAGACACTGGATCCCGAGGAACCAGAGGGCACCGCCGACGACCAGTGACTGGACGTGTCCGCCGCCGTCCCCCTGCGTGTAGAACCACAGGAAGCGCGCGAAGGGGATCAGACCCAGGAAGGCAAACAGCGCCCCGACAGTAGCGTACACGTGCAAAGGGCGGTACAGGGTGAAGGAGCGCAGAATCACCAGGCCAGCGTTCCAGATGTGGCTGGGGATGCTGCGGATGAGCCGCGAGGGCCTTGTCACCTCCCGCGCGCGCAGAGGCAGGCTGACGACGGCCAACCGCTGGTCCAGGGCGTTGAGGAGCGTCTCGTGCGTGTAGGTGTGTGGGGAGAGGACGTTGAGGTGAAGGGCCGCCTCGCGGGTGTAGGCGCGGAACCCGCTGGACACGTCGGCGTCGGGCAGGCCCAAGAGGCGCTGCATGAGAAGGTTCGCCAGCTTGTTGCCGTACTTGTTGCCGATGGCCATGGGCAGTTCGTCGATGTCGCGGTTGCCGATGACGAGATCGGCCTGATGGCGGAGCAGGGGCTGGATGAGGTCGGGGATCTTGGACTGGTCGTAGTGGTTGTCGGCGTCGGTGTTGACGATGATGTCGGCCCCTCGCGTCAAGGCCTCGTGAAGGGCCCTCTTGAAGGTGACGGCCAGGCCCCGGTTGCGTCCGTTGGAAATGACATAGTCGGCGCCTGCGGCCAGGGCAGCCTCCACCGTGCCGTCCGTCGAGCCGTCGTCCAGGACCAGCACCTCCACTTGGCTGACGCCCACGATGGCCCTGGGGATCTCTCTGATGACCTGGGCGATGGTGGCCTCTTCGTTGTAGGCGGGGATGGTTACGATGAGCTTCATGGCTTCTGTGATCTGACGGTCCATCCTGGTCGTCAGGGGCCTGGCTGCCGCCCTCGGGCAGCGCGTAGCGGCCCTCTCACTACCCATGTTCGACCGCACAGGATAGGGTTGTACCCCTGTGGTGGTAGGGGATGCCCTGATGTGGGCCTGAGAAACCCCTGAGGCCCTAGTGGGTGGAAGTGCCTGCGTACACCTGCTGCAGCAGGGCGCGGGCCTGCTGGGTGAGCCCGTCGTCCGGTGCGACGCGAATCCCGTAGGGTGCGATCACACGCAGGGCCTGCGCCGGGGGGACCGCTCCCTCGGCGTCCTCGAACTGCTGCACGAACGCGGACAGAGTGGTGCCGCTGATGGTCAGCGGGCGGTCCTGGTACTCGAGGAGGGGGCGGTGGACGCGGAAGATGTAGACCGCGTTGAGGGAGTCAGGGGCCTCGCGGTGGAGCAGGGTGAAAGCGGGGTTCTCAGTGAAGTAGTCCAGGTAGGAGAAGGTGCTGAAGCCGGCGTCCTCGCCGCTCAGGACCAGGTAGTCCACCTGCAGGCGGCGCAGATCCTTGAGCAGATCGATCTCCGAAAGGGCGATGTTGTAGTGCTTGATGGGGTAGCGGCGGAGGTAGAGCCACCGCTCGTAGTCGCGGTCGGGGCCCAGGCGATGATTCTCCCAGCGGAAGAGGGTGCTGGTGTGCCGGAGGGGCTGGTCGACGCTGGGGTCGATGTCTACCCGCACGGTGGGGAGCTGTGTGATCGGGTACCGGCCGTCGGTAAGCACGTAGAGGTGAGAGTGGTAGAGTCGGCTTGACATAACCTGCGTCCCCGGCGGTACGTGGTGGATCATCCAGTCGGCCGTGGAGACGACGAGGGGATTGTTCCAGTTGGTCTGGACGCGTTCCTGCGGGTCGATGCGACGATTCTGGTCGACGAAGGATGTCTGTTCGTCGTAGGTGACCCACAGTAGCATGGCGGTGACCAGGCCGAGCCCCACGTAGGCGACGGCCTCGCGTGGCCCCTCCTGGCGGGCGAGCTGCCTTGCCGCCGACGTCAGCCAGGCGAGCAGGGCGCCTGTCGCGACGTATGACAGGTAAACGAGGGGAAGGATATCTCGGATGTGGAGCGAGCGCGTCGCCGTCAGCAGGGCGAACGGGGCGAAGAGGAGCAGCGCCACCAGGAGCGTGCGTTCGGCAGGCCGCCCGAAGGAGCGCCAGACCACGAACGCCCAGGCGGCAAGGATCAGGTAGAAGGGCTGGACCGACCGCCCCACCCTCCACACGTAGTCGAGAGTCAGCCCGAGGTAGTTCCCCTCGACAGGCCACCAGAATCGCTCCAGGGCCAGGAAGAGAAGGCTACACCATCCCATCAGGATGATCAGACCGAGCGGCACAAGGATCGCCGAAGGGGGGGCGGCCGTCGAGTACTGAAGCGGTCGTGCCACGGGCTGAAGTGTCCTCGAGGCCAAACGCCCCAGGACGCGCAGCGCCAGGAAGGCCACCGCCCCCAGGATGGCTAGCCCAAACCCGGTCAGCGCGAGCCCCGTCAGGCCAGCCAGCATCTCTCGCGACGGCTCACCGAGCAGGTAGATGCTGCCGGTGTGGACGTAGACCCACACCCACCACCAGCCCGCCAGGGCCACGAAGGCCGCCTCGAACAGGGCAACGCCGAGGAGGCTGCCCGGGGCCCGATATTCCGCCACGAATAGGTACAGGAGCAAGGGAATGGGGACCCAGAGGATGGAGGCCTCCTTCACGAGGAAGGCCAGGGCCAGCGCGCCGCCCGCGGCGGCGAATAGCGGCGCGCGCCTCCGGTCGAACGCGTAGATGAGCAGGAGCAGGCTCAGCAGCATGAACGAGGACTCGGCGCCGTCGAGGTAGAGGGTCGTGGCCAGGCTGTTCAGCAGCGAGCCGCAGCCCGCCAGGAGGGCCCCCAGTATGCCGCCGACCGCACCGAACAGCCTCCTGCCCAGGAAGTAGACCAGGAAGACGTTGAGGAGGGCGAAGACCTTGGGCACCCAGTAGGCGCTTCCCAGGGATCCGTCCGAGGCCTTCAGGCTCGCCGCGAGAAGAGCCGGGTAGAGGGGCGGGCGATGGTTGACGGGCTCACCGGTGGGGTAGGTGATGCCCTGGCCCTGGGCGATGTTGAAGCCCTCGGCCAGGTACAGCGATTCATCGGAGGTGAGGTGACTAGGCTGCGAGAAGAAGAGGAGCGGCAACGCCAGGGCGAAGATGCCTAGCAGCACGGCTCCGTGCCGAAGAGCTGGCTGTCTGAGGACCCAGCCTGGAAGGGCTGGCCCGGGACCCGTGGTGGTTCCTTCCATAGGCATTCTGCCCATCTACGCCGCCGATCCCTGCGAAGTGCCGTCACACCCGTGTGCCGGGCAGCTCAGGGGGTCCCTGAAGGGGCAGGCCTGCCGGACGGCCGGCCTGCCCCCGGAGAGTCAGGTTGTTCTACGATGCCTTGTTCTTGCGGCGCGTCGTCGCGAGCCCGGTCAGCGCGCCCACCACCAGGAAGCCGCCGCTGGCGATGGCCAGCAGGAGCGTCGGCGTGAGCAGGCCGCCCGCATCCTGGAAGCCGCCGTCGCCAGCCGAGGGCAGAGCCGCGGCTGCTGGCTGCCCTGCCGGCGCCTCAGCGCCACTGGGTCCAGGCTCCACAGGGGCCTGCGGAGGCAGAGCCGGTGCCTCCGTAGTGGCCGGAGGCGAGGCCGTTGGCTCCTCCTCGGCGACATCGGTGGGAAGCCCCACGTCCGTAGCCTGGCCGAGGGTCGTGCCGGGTGAGATCAGACCCCAGGCCAGCAGGGCGGAGGCCGCCACCACTGCGGCCGCAACAAGAACTAGGTGACGGTTGACTCGAAGCATAGTACAAGCCTCCTTGCGGCAACCCCCCCTCCAGCCGGCGGGTGCGGCTGCCAGGAATCAAGTGCTCTTCGCTGAGATTGTCGGTCCCCAGAGCACAGAGTTTAGAGGTTAGGCGGGATCAGACACGTGCAAATCGGTCACTGGAACGAGTCCGGTTCGAGAGAGATGGTGCGATAGACTGCAGTCGAAGGCCGTTCGCGAGGCGCGGTCGATGCTTCGCCGGTTGCGCAAATAGGGGTGGCCCCGATGTCCGCCGCTGCCTCGCCGCCGACTATCGCCCGTGTAGGGCCGGGGGAATGCTGATGCGCGTGGATGACATGTACTGTGCACCGGGGCCGAGGCCGATTTGCCTGAGCGCCCATGAGTTCGTGCAGGTACGGGCCATGGTCACGAGAGTAGGGCTCAGACTGGACGACTTCTTCCAGATCCGCCTCGAGTTCGCCGACCCCGAAGCCAAGGAAGCTCCACCTATCGCGGTTCTACTCACTCCCAGGGTCTGACTCAGTCCCTTGGGGAGCCCTCTCCCGGCGTGCCCAGGGGTCGCCCGGCGGGCAATCGAACGGGGCGCTGCCAGATGGCTGCGCCCCGCGTAGAGAGCAGTGCCCCGCCTCACCACTCTCGACACTAAGAACGGCGTCAGCGGTCGCAACATAACAACCAGATTCCTCGTTTCCAGCCCCGTTGTTGACATTGCGGCCTGTAGTGGCTAGGGTGTAGTTGCAACTAGTTGCAGTTAGCCCTTCGTATTGTGTGATGAGTTGCCGGGCTGAGAACGCCGAAATCCTCCGGGAGTCAGGCCACAAGGCCACGCGGCAGCGGCTTATGATTCTCACGACGCTGCGGCACGCTGGAGGCCATGTGACCGCGTCGGAGATCTATGAACGGGTCAAGGATTCCCACCCTTACGTGGACATCTCGACGGTGTACCGCACGCTGGGGATGCTCAAGGAGATGCGCCTGGTGGCGGAGACCGACATGGGGACCGGCGAGTCCAGCTACGAGTGGATCCGGCGCAGGCCTCACCATCACCTCATCTGCCGTGCGTGCGGTCGGGTCATATCCATAGACCACGGGCATTTGGAGGCGTTCGGCGAGGACCTGTTGCGGGAGTATGACTTCGAGGCGGACCTGGATCACTTCGGCATCTTCGGCTTGTGCCGGGAGTGCCGGCAAGAGGCATAGCGAAAGGGGACCAAAGGAAGGGAGTCGGGCTCGATGGCAGCGATCAATCTTAACCCACCGCCGTTTCCTGATCCCTCCGGGATGCACATCCCGGACGGATTCATCAATGCGCCGGTGGCGGCTATCGCCTGGGGGATCACGGTGGTGGTCGTGGCAGCGGCGGTCTGGCGGACCAACCGTACGCTCAGCGAGAAGGCGGTACCCCTGATGGGGGTTATGGCGGCCTTCATCTTCGCCGCCCAGATGATCAACTTCCCCGTGGCCGGGGGGACCTCGGGCCACCTGCTGGGAGGGACCCTGGCGGCGATCCTTGTGGGGCCGTGGGCGGCGATCATCGTCATGGCGTCGGTGCTGGGGGTGCAGGGGCTGATCTTTCAGGACGGGGGCCTGGCGGCTATGGGCGCCAACATCCTCAACATGGGGATCGTCGGCTGTCTGGTGGGCTACGCGATCTACGCGGGTGTGGGGTTCTTCGGGAACGGGCGGCCCTGGCCGCGGCTGGCCGGCGCCTTCGGTGGGGCCTGGTTCGCGGTGATGACGGCGGCCTTCCTGTGCTCGATCGAGCTGGGCCTTTCGGATACCTCGCCGTACCACGTGGTTCTGCCGGCCATGATGGGCGTTCACTCGATCATCGGGGTGGTGGAAGGCTTCATCACCGCCGGTGCGGTGGCCTTTGTCATGGCGGCGCGACGCGACCTGCTGGAGATGCCGGCGCAGGGCCCGGTGAAGGAGGCGGCCATTGATTAGGCAACGCTACGTCATGGTGGTGGCCGTGGGTCTGGCGATCGCCCTTCTGGTGGCCCTGTTCAGCCCGCTGGCTTCGTCTGACCCCGACGGTCTCGAGAAGGTGGCCGAGGACAAGGGCTTCATCGATGAGGGCAAGGGCCCGCCCTATGAGGTCATCGCCGACTACGTGTTCCCCTGGGTAGACAACGAGGACGTGGCGACCATCCTGGCGGGCATCGTGGGCGTGGGCATGGTGGCGGTGATCGTCTTTGCGGTGGGGTTCGGCCTGCGAGCCATGAGCCTGCGGACGCCGTCGTCGGAGCGGGGGCCGCCCGGAGCATGACCCCCGTCTGAGCCATGTCCACTATCCTTCCCTTCCGCGAGCGGTATCAGGCCCGCGTCAGCTTCATCCATAGCTTGGAGCCACGGGCGAAGTTGGTGGCGACGGTCGCCTTCGTCTTCGCCGCCACGCTGACGCCGGTGGGAGAGTGGCCGGTGCTGGGGGGCCTGGCGGTGATCCTGGCGGTGGCCGTGGCCCTGAGCGGGTTGTCACCGCTGCTGGTGCTGGGGCGCTCGGCGCTGGCGCTGCCATTCGTGCTGGTGGCGGTGCCTATCCTGTTCACCAAGGAGGGGGACGAGCTGTTCACGATTCCCGCCCTGGCCTGGGACTGGACAGCCACCGACGCGGGGCTGGAGACCCTCAGCACCATCCTGGCCAAGTCCTGGCTCTCGGTATGCGCGGCGGTGGTGCTGACGGCCTCGACTCCCTCGCTGGATCTGCTGCGCGGCCTGCGGGGGTTACGATTGCCCCGTATCATTGTGTCCACAGTGTCCTTCATGTACCGCTACATCTTCGTCATCGGCGAGGAGGGACTGCGGCTTATGCGGGCGCGGGAGAGCCGCAGCGCTAGGATCAGCAGCAAGAGCGGCGGCAGCATCCTCTGGCGGGCCCGGGTGACCGGCAACATGGTGGGGTCGCTCTTCCTGCGCAGCTACGAGCGGAGCGAGCGGGTGTACGAGGCCATGTGCGCTCGTGGCTTCGATGGGGAGGTGCGCTTCCTCAGCGGGGGCACCCTGCGTCGCATCGATGTGGTGGCCGTGGCGGTGCTCATCCTCCTACTGACAGGTCTGCAGGTCTATGCTAGGGTCTAGGACCATCACGCCGGTCAGAACGGCGGTTTCGATCAGGAACCTCAGCTTCACCTACCCCGACGGCCAGGTGGCGCTCCAGGGCGTCAGCCTCAGCATCGGCCTGGGAGAGAAGGTGGCGCTCGTGGGACCAAACGGGGCCGGCAAGTCCACTCTGCTGCTGCACCTCAACGGTATCCTGCGGGGGCGCGGGCAGGTCGAGGTGCTGGGCCGGCCGGTGCAGGACGGCCGCCTGGGCTCGGTTCGCGCTCAGGTGGGATTCGTCTTCCAGAACCCCGACGACCAGCTCTTCTCTCCCACGGTGTTCGAGGACGTGGCCTTCGGTCCCCTGTACATGGGTCTACCGCGAGAGGAGATCCAGGAGCGCGTGAAGCGGGCGCTGGAACAGGTGGAGATGGGAGCGTTCGGCGACCGAATGCCGCATCATCTGAGCCTGGGAGAGCGCAAGCGCGTGTCGATCGCCACGGTGCTGGCCATGGACCCGGAGGTCCTGGCCCTGGATGAGCCTTCTCTGGGGCTGGACCCTCGGTCGCGGCGGGGGCTCATCGGCCTCCTCCAGGAGCTGCCCCAGACCATGCTGGTAGCGACTCACGACATGCACCTGGTGCGGGACCTGCTGCCGCGCACGGTCATCCTGGATCACGGCCAGGTAGCTGCGGAGGGGCCCACGCAGGAGATCCTGGCGGACCGGGAACTCCTGGAGCGGCACGGGCTGGAGCTCCCGTAGCCATCGCCTTCGTATGAAGAGGAAGGGCGCCACCCGCGGGGGTCGGCGCCCTGCGACGTTTCTCGGCGCGCGGCTACTCGACGGGCCGCAGATGCTCCTCTGGCTGAGGCACGAGCCCTGTCTCCTCGTCCGCCCACACCAGCAGGGGCGGCAATACTACCAGGGCGCTGAGCAGGCAAAGCCCCATGTTGAGGGCAGTTACCTTGCCGAAGTCCACCAGCAGAGGGAAGCCGGAGAAGGCCAGCACCCCGAAGCCGCCGATGACGGTGAGCCCGGAGGCGGTAATGGCCCGGCCGATGCGCAGGGAAGCCGTGCTCATGGCCTCGCGCGGGGACTGCCCCTTTTCCCGCTCCTCGAAGTAGCGGGACATGAGGAGGATCGTGAAGTCTACCCCCATGGCGATGATCAGGGGTCCTGACACGGCCGTGAGCGGGTTGAGTTTGATGCCCAGCACGAACAGGAGCACCGATGAGCAGCCCACTGCCATCAGGATGGGCAGGATCGGCGCGAGCGCCTTGACCGCGTTGCGATAGACGATGAAGAGGCCGATTAGGATGGTTCCCATGGCCGCGAAGGTCATGAGGCCGCGGTTCTGGCTGAGGGCGTTCACCGCCTCGACGCCGATGACGCCGACGCCCCCGAAGGTGGCGGAAACGCCCGGGGGGGTCTCCAGGTCGCGGCGGATGTGGTCTATCAGGGTCTTGCGCTCCTCTAGGGGAACGGTGCCCATCGTGAAGATGATGTGGGCCTTGGTCCGGTCAGCGCTGATCAGGTTATCGCGGATGCCCGGCGGCGCCACGGCCAGGATGGCCTGGGCATCCTCGGTGGTGGGCGGCGCGCCGGTGACGGAGGTGACGGTGGAGGTCAGGCTCTCGGAGCGCAAGAGCTCCGGGTGTTTCTCCATCTGGCGCTGCTCGAAGGCGGCCATCCAGGTCAGGACCTCCTGGCTGGTGACGTCGCTGGCCTCCACCAGGACGCCCAGCATGTTGGTGGAGCCGGTGGTGTCCCGGATGTGGTACAGCTCCTGGAGCACGGGGCTGTCCTGGGAGATGAAACGCTCCGGGTCGGTCTCCACGGGGATGTGGCGATCCAGGATGAGCCCCAGCAGGGCGATGGACACGCCCACCACGGCGATGGGCAGGATGCGGCCGACTGTGGAGGTGCTGATGCTGCACACGACCTTTCCCACCTCGAAGCCGTGGGCCGCGGGCGAAACCAACTTCTCGCCCTGCCGGCGGTCGCGGAGGTACAGCAGGCTGTTGAGGAAGAGGAGGCCGGTGAGGAAGAGGATGACGCCGCCCACGGTGAGCATGGAGCCGAAGTCGCGGATCATTGGCACGCGGGAGATGTGCAGCACCATGAAGCCCGCTACGGAGGTCAGCATGGCTAGGCCCACCGCAGGGCCGATGCGCAGCAGGGCCTCGGTCAGGCCAGCCGCCGCGCTGCCGTGCCGCGCCGTTTCCTCCTCCATGCGGTTATGGAACTGGATGGCGAATTCCACCCCCAGGCCGATGAGGATCGGGAGGCCGGAGATGGTGACCATCGTGAGCGGGATGCCCACGTAGCCCATGAGTCCGAAGGCCCAGATGCAGCCCACCAGCATCATCAACAGAGAGAGGATGGGCCAGCGGGCCCGGAACACCAGGAACAGGACCACCACCATGATGACAATGGCGAACATCGCCATGGTGACCATGCTGGACCGCATGTTGTCGTTGATCTCCTTGATGAGGACGGGCGAACCCGAGGGCAGCACGTCGAAACCCGGGAAGTCCTGGGAGCGGATCAGCTCCACCAGTTCGGCGGCGACCTCGGACTGCTCGTCGAAGGTCATGTTGCCGGCCAGCCGCACCACCATGAGGGCATGCTGGGCGTCGGGGAAGACGCCGGTGAGCTCCGGCCGGACGTTGCCCTCCGCGTCGAACAGGAGGAAGTCGACGAACCTCGGGTTGCTGAGCGACTGCTCACCCACCTGGGCGAAGCGCTCGGCGTCGGCCGCCTGCTCCGCCATGAAGGCATCGAGTGCGGCGGCGCGGGCGGTCTCGGCGGCCGCCTCCTGCTCCTCGGGGGAGGCGCCACGATCAGCGGCAGCGCTGCTGGCCTCGGCGGCAGCGGCCTCCTGCTCGGCCGCCAGCCGCGTCGTCGCTGCCTCCTGGCCCAAGGGCACCTGCTCCCTGGCGAAGCTCATGACGGTCAGCGGGCTGACCACCGAGTCGAAGTCGCCGCTGGCGTTGAGTTCTTCTTCCAGCTTCGACAGGGTGTCCACGTTGGGAGGCACGAAGAGCTGGCGGACATCACCCTCGAAGAGGACGAGCATGGGCTCGCCGCCGAACTGGCCCTGATAGCGGAGGTTGTCCTGGTAAACCTGGGAGCTGGAGGGCACGATGGTGTCCTGGCCGGTCTTGAACTGGATGCGGGGAATGCCGAAGACAAGGCCAACAGTCAAGACGACCGCGGCAGCGATGATCCAGAGGTGGTAGCGCCGAATGAACTCGGCAAGGGCGATCCAGACGACTCTCATGGTTGAAGCACCCTGCCTCGTGGCCTCTTGCCTACATTATACGCCCCAGCCCGAGGAAACAGCCGCCTGCCGTGACCTTCGTACTAGAGTCGGGGTTGTCTGTCAAGCGCGCTGGCCCTGCCGGCTCATATCTTGTTCGTTGACTAGGCTTCAGCTAAAGTATTGTAGTAGGCTGCTTTCCACGGGAGGTCCAGATCGTTGCCGGTCTACGAGTATGCTTGCCCAGACTGTTCTCTTCGGTACGAGAGGCGTGAGGGCTTCGACGCCCCTTCCACGCAGCGATGCCCCAAGTGCGGAGGCACTGCCCGGCGGGTCTTCTCCGCGCCGCCTATCCTCTTCAAGGGCAGCGGCTTCTACGTGACCGATAACCGCAAGGGCTCGAACGGCTCCTCTGAGCGCGAGCCTGAGCCCGCCGGAGCCGACGCCGCCGAATCCAAGGGTAGCGAATCCCCTTCCGACTGAGGCCATGCCGTGAGGGCGGTCATCCAGCGGGTGGCCCGGGCCGCCGTTGCCGTCGAGGGCGAGACGGTGGGCGAGATCGGCCGGGGCCTTGTGGTGCTGCTGGGGGTGGCCCAGGCTGACGGGGTCGAGCAGGCCCGCCGCCTGGCCACCAAGACCGTCGAGCTGCGCATCTTCACCGATGCCGAGGGCAAGTTCAACCTCTCGCTGCTGGACGTGGGCGGCGAGGCCCTGGTCGTGAGCCAGTTCACGCTGCTGGCCGATGCGCGCAAGGGGCGGCGGCCCAGCTTCACGGAGGCCGCGCCGCCGGAGGTGGCGGAGCCCCTGGTGGACGAGTTCGTGGCGGCTCTGCGTGAAAAGGGCGTGCGTGTCGCCACGGGGCGCTTCCGCGCCAAAATGCTGGTCCATATCCAGAACGACGGCCCGGTGACGGTGATCCTGGACACGGCCGAGCTGGACCGACCCCGGCGGGGCTAGGGGCTGAACTCGGCCTGCGCCTCAGGCTAGCTCCAGGCTGATGTCCAGGGCCGGGGCTGAGTGGGTGATGGCCCCCACCGAGATGAAGTCCACGCCTGTCTCGGCTACCGCCCGCACGGTCTGGAGGGTGATGCCGCCGGAGGCCTCGGTGAGGGCGCGACCGCGGGCCGCCTCCACCACGCGGCGCATCTCCTCGACTTCCATGTTGTCCATCAGCACGATGTCGGCTTCCGCGGCCAGGGCCTCCTGCGCCTCGTCGAGCGAGGTGACCTCTATCTCCACGCGCAGGGTGTGAGGGGCTCTGAGGCGGGCCTGTCCCACCACCTGGGCCAGGCCGAGGTTGCGGGCGCGGGCCGCCGCCAGGTGGTTGTCCTTGATGAGGATGCCGTCGGCCAGGTTGAAGCGGTGGCTGTGACCGCCGCCCATTTGCACGGCATAGCGCTCCAGGGCGCGCAGACCCGGCGTGGTCTTGCGTGTGTCCAGGAGGCGGGTCGGGAGGCCGGCGAGGGCGTCCACGAAGGCGGCGGTGACGGTGGCGATGCCAGACAGGCGCTGGAGGAAGTTGAGGGCGACCCGCTCGCCCGACAGGATGGGCCGGAGGGC
>CAZFGZ010000008.1:0-22067 GCA_964518585.1 uncultured Dehalococcoidia bacterium
TATGATCCGAGCGCGATTCCGCGGGCACCAGCGTCTTTCACGTCCGCCGTCGCTGTCCGATGATGATCGATTCCTGCACCGTCCTGCGCCTGGGCCTCGTCGATTACCTGGAGGCCTGGGAGCTTCAGAAGCGGCTGGCCCGAGAGGTGGGCGAGGGGCGCTCCGGGGGCCGGCTGCTGCTCCTGGAGCATCCGCCCACCTACACCCTCGGGGTCCGGGCGCAGGAGGAGCACCTGCTGCTGGCTCGAGAGGCGTTCGAGCGGCTGGGGGCGAAGGTGTACCGGGTAGACCGGGGCGGCGACGTCACCTACCACGGGCCGGGGCAACTCGTTGGGTATCCTATCTTGAACCTCAAACGGTGGAGCGCCGGACCCCTCTGGTACGTGCGCACCCTGGAGTCGGCGCTCATCGAGGCGCTGGCCGCCCTGGGCGTCGAGGCGGGACAGAGGGAGGGGCACACCGGCGTCTGGGTGGGCGGGGAGAAGATCGCCGCCATCGGGGTGCACGTGTCGCGGAGCGTGACCACGCATGGCTTCGCCCTCAACGTGGACCCCGACCTAGCGTACTTCCGGCACATCGTCCCGTGCGGCCTGGTCGATGCGGGCGTAACGTCGGTGCGGCGGGTGCTGGGGCATGCGGTGGGCATTGAGCAGGCCACCGATGCCGTTGTCTCCGCGTTCGGCAGGCACTTCGGGCTATCGATAGTGGAGGCGGAGCCGGGCCGAGTGAAGGCAGGAGCGGGCTTGTGAGTGCGCGACGCCGCCTGCCTCCCTGGCTCAAGGTGCGGTTCCCGGCCGGGGAGCGCTACCAGCACATCAAGGCGCTCCTGCGGACGCACCGGCTCCACAGCGTGTGCGAGGAGGCCCGCTGCCCGAACATCGGGGAGTGCTTTAACGCGGGCACCGCGACCTTCATGATCCTGGGCGACGTCTGCACCCGCAACTGCGGCTTCTGCGCGGTGACCTCGGGGCAGCCGGGCGGCGTGGACTACCTTGAGCCGCACCGCCTAGCTCGCGGCGTGGAGCTGCTCGGACTAGACTACGTGGTCATCACCTCGGTGACGCGCGACGACCTGCCGGACGGCGGGGCGGGCGTCTTCGCCGCCTGCGTGCGGGCCATCCGGCGCAACAAGCCCCAATGCCGGGTAGAGGTGCTGGTCCCCGACTTCCTGGGCGACTGGAACGCCCTGGCCACGGTCGTGGAGGCGGAGCCCTTCGTCCTCGGCCACAACGTCGAGACCGTGCCCCGGCTGTACCGTCGCGTGCGGCCGAAGGCCGGCTACCGGCGCTCACTGGACCTGGTGGCGAAGGTCAAGGAACTGGACCCGGGCATGCTGACCAAGTCAGGCATCATGGTGGGCCTGGGCGAGACCCGGGAGGAGATCCTGGAGGTGATGGCGGACCTGCGCGCCGCCGGGTGCGACATCCTTACCATCGGCCAGTACCTGCGGCCCTCGCAGAGGCACGTGCCGGTGGAGCGCTTCTACCCGCCCGAGGAGTTCGAGTCGCTGGCGGAGCATGGCCGCGAGCTGGGCTTCCGACATGTCGAGGCGGGGCCGCTGGTGCGCAGCTCCTACCACGCCCAGCAGCAGGTCCACCTCTCGGAGGGGGAGGCGGGAGCGGCGGCGCCAGCATCCCGCTAGGAAGTAGGGAGACAGCCAATGCCAAGGTACGACGTGGCGATCATCGGCGGGGGGCCCGGCGGCTATGTGGCGGCGATCCGGGCGGCCCAGCTCGGTCTGAAGGTGGCGCTCGTGGAGAAGGATCGCCTGGGCGGGCTGTGCCTGAATTGGGGGTGCATCCCGAGCAAGGCCCTTCTCTTCAGCGCCGAGGTGGTCCGGCTGTTCGGGCGCGCCGGTGAGTTCGGCATTACTTATGACAACTTGAGTCTCGACGTCGGCCGGGCCGTCGACCGCAGCCGGCAGGTGGTGGACCGCATGGTGAAGGGAGTGGAGTTCCTGCTGGAGAAGAACAAGGTGAGGGTCGTGGAGGGCGCGGGGCGGCTCAAGAGCGGGGGCGAGGTGACCGTGGAGCCGGCGGGCGAGGTCATCGAGGCGGACAACATCATCGTGGCGACGGGCGGGTTGGCGCGCTCCTTGCGGGGCGTGGAGATCGACGGGCGGACGGTCATTACGAGCCGCCAGGCCCTGGAGCTGCGGGAGGTCCCGGAGTCGATCGCCATCGTGGGGGCGGGGCCGGTGGGGGCGGAGCTCGCCTACTTCTACCGGGCCTACGGCTCGGAGGTGACGCTCATCGAGATGCTGGACCACGTGCTGCCCCTGGAGGACGAGGAGATCAGCCGGCAGCTCGAGCGGGCCTTCAGGCAGCAGGGCATCAAGTACATGACGGGGGCGCGCGTCGAGGGGCTGCGCAAGGGGCGCGGCAAGGGCAAGGCCCGGCTGGCCGTCTCTGCGGGCGGGCGCGGGCAGCAGGTGGCCGCCGACAGGGTCCTGATGGCGATCGGCATGGCGGCGAACAGCGCGGGCCTGGGGCTGGAGGAGCTGGGGGTCGAGGTGGAGAACGGATTCGTCAAGATCGACGGGCAGATGCGCACGAGCCTGCCCAGCGTCTACGCCGTGGGGGATGTGACGGGCAAGCTTATGCTGGCGCACGTGGCCTCGGCTCAGGGGGTGGCGGCTGTGGAGAACATCGCCGGCCTCAATCCGCCCGAACTGGACTACGAGAAGATGCCACGCTGCACGTACTGCCAGCCGCAGGTGGCGAGCCTCGGCCTCACCGAGGCGCAGGCCAGAGAGCGAGGTCACGAGGTCAAGGTGGGCCGCTTCCCCTTCCGGGCCAACGGCAAGGCGCAGGCGATCGGCGCGAGCGAGGGGCTGGTGAAGCTGGTAGTCGATGCGGAGTACGGGGAGATCCTGGGCTACCACATCATCGGGGCGGAGGCCACCGAACTCCTGGCCGAGGCGTCACTCGGGGGCGCCCTGGAGGCGACCTCGGGCGAGCTGGGCTGGGCGGTCCACGCCCATCCCACCCTCTCGGAGGTCGTGCACGAAGCGGCGCTGGACGTGGACGGGCGGGCCATCCACTTCTGGAGGGAGTGAGGGCGGGCAGGCCGCCCGGCGTCAGTCGGCGAGGCGGGCCTCGATCTCGCGGAGGCGGCGGCTCAGGACCGTGAGCATGGAGAGGGCGATGTGGGGGCTCTCCTGCAGCTCCGCCATGAAGTCCCAGCGTGTCAGCACCAGGAACTCGGCGTCCTCCAGCGTCCGCACGCTGGTGGAGCGGAGATAGCCGTCCAGGAGGGCCATCTCGCCGAAGAACTCGCTGGGGCCCAGGACGGCAAGCTGCTGGGGCTTTTCGGTCTTGAGGCCCTTGACGACCTCGACGCGACCCTTGGTGATGATGAAGAAGCCGGCCGCCTGGTCGCCCTCCGTCACCACCATCTCTCCCGCGGCGTGCTTGCGGGAAACGACCGCCTTCGCCAGGCGGGACAGGTCCCCCCGCTTGAGCTGTGAAAACAGGGGGACGGAGGCCAAGATGTCTTCGGGGGTCATCAGGCTACCTCCTCGTACCTCTGTTCGCCAGAGACGGAGTGTATTCTACGCAGCCGGGACGCCCGCTGCAAGCGGGAGCCTCGACCGCGCTCTGTCTGCCCGCCTGGCTGGCCTGCGGGCCGCCTAGCCGCTCTCCGCCCCCAGGTCCGACTCCACCATCATGCGGACCAGCTCCTCGAAGGAAACCGTAGGCTCCCAGCCCAGCTTCTGACGGGCCTTGGTGGGATCGGCCAGGAGGTGTTCCACCTCCGCGGGCCGCATGAACTGAGGGTCAGAGCGGACGTGCTCCTCCCAGGGGAGCCCCACCTGCTGAAAGGCCATCTCGACGAAGTCCCGCACAGAGTGAGACCTCCCTGTGCCTATCACATAGTCGTCGGGCTCGGGCTGCTGGAGCATGAGGCGCATGGCGCGCACGTAGTCTCCAGCGTAGCCCCAGTCGCGGTGGGAGTCGAGGTTGCCGAGGACGAGCTCCTTCTGCTTGCCCAGCTTGATGCGTGCGGCGGCCTGGCTGATCTTGCGGGTGGAGAACTCGGGGCCACGGCGCGGCGACTCGTGGTTGAAGAGGATGCCGCTGCAGGCGAAGATGCCGTAGCTCTCTCGGTAGTTGACGGTGAGGTAGTGGCCGTAGACCTTGGCGACCCCGTAGGGGCTGCGAGGATAGAAGGGGGTCTGCTCGTTCTGAGGAGTCTGCTGGACCTTGCCGAACATCTCGCTGCTGGAGGCCTGGTAGAACTTGATGCGCCCCCCGCTCTGGGAGCGGGAGGGGGAGGCACCGCTGACCAGGCGAATAGCCTCGAGGAGCCGGAGCACGCCGAGGCCGGTGATCTCGCCGGTGAGCTCGGGCTGATTCCAGGAGAGGGGCACGAAGCTGATAGCGGCCAGGTTGTAGACCTCGTCAGGCTGCACCTTCTGGACCACGGCGATGAGGGAGGCCTGGTCGAGCAGGTCGCCGTCCACCACGCGGATGTCGGGCAGGGCCTCCTCGACCAGGGGGCGCTTGGGGTTGGCCTGCCCGCGGATCATGCCGTACACGTCGTATCCCAGCGAGAGCAGGTGTTCGGCCAGGTAGAAGCCGTCCTGGCCGGTGATGCCGGTGATGAGGGCTGTGCTCACTGTACGCCTGTCCTCCTCTCTGACCGCCGCTGGAGCAGCCGAACCGGCGCTCGGCGCGGCTCTGCCTATTCTAGGGCCGGGGGCTGGCCGTGTCGAGGAGGCTCCGGCGCAGCAGGCATTGCGCAGGTCCCCGCCGCTATCCCGGTTTGACACCTGCGGAGGGCGCTGCTATAAACTAGCCACGGCCGACGCCCGTCGGCTCAAACCATGGACGGGGGCTGCCACTATGGCCGAACGCTCGCACATTTACGGGATGATCATCTGCCTCACGAGCATCGTTGCGGGCATCATCTTGCTCGGCGGGGTGCTGCGCAGGAGCTACTGGGCGCTGGCTCTCCCGGTCATGGTGGGCTCTCTGGGCGTGCTGTACGTGGCCTTCTGGATCGGCCGGGCGCTGATCACCACCCCTATCGAGCCGCCAGCCGACGAGTAGGTCCTCTCGATATCACATCCTGATACAGGGCCAGGGTACGGCGCGCCGTCTCCCGCCAGGAGAAGGTCTCCTCAATGCGTTTCCTGGCGGCACTCCCGAGCCGCTCCCGCAGGGCCGCATCGGCCATGAGCCGACGGATGGCGCCTGCCAGGGCGCGGGCGTCGCCCGGCGGCACCAGGACGCCGGAGACGCCGTCCTCGATGACCTCAGGGAAGGCGCCGGCGGTGGTCGCGACCACGGGCAGGCCGCAGGCCATGGCCTCGGCCGCGGGCAGGCCAAAGCCCTCGTAGAGAGAGGGTGAGACCAGGATCTGCGACCGGCAGTACAGCCGAATCAGCTCCTCCTGAGAGACCCGCCCGGTGAGGGTGAAGCGGCCCTGGAGACCCAGCCGCTCGACCATCTGCTGAGCCATCTGGGCGTTGGGCCGGTCCACCATGGTCAGGTGAAGGTCAAGCTCGTCGCCCACGAGGTGCAGGGCCTCCAGCAGGTAGCGCGCCCCCTTGTTGCGGTCGCCGGAGTTGCCGACGAAGAGGAGCGAGTTGGGGACCTTCTCCACCTCTTCGTGGGGACGGAACGCCTCCGTGTCCACGCCGTCGTGGATGGCGGCGATGCGCTCAGCAGGAAGGCCGACGGCCCTCTGGATGGAGGCGGCGGAGTTCTGCGAACCGGTGATGATGCGGTCCAGCCGCCGCGCTACCACCTCCTGCATGAAGAACGGATAGAACACGATGTGCCGCACTTTCTCGCCCGGCGTGCGGGCCTCCATGACGGCATTCATCCGGTCGATGGACAGGGGGTGATGGATGTTGGCCACAACGGGCACGCCCGTGGCCTTGATGAGCAGCACCCCATAACCCAGGCCCTGATCGTCGTGCACGATGTCGAACCGATGCCGGGCCGCCAGCTCCCGATATCGCTGGTAGGCCCGGAAGCTGAACGCGGCCATCACGGAGAACATGCCCATGCGGCTGGTGGCCAGCTCGTAGAAGTTGAGGGGATGGAAGAAGTCCAGGGGCTCGCGGCCATAGAACCAGAGCCGCCCCGTCTCCAGCAGGCGAATGACGCTGAAGGTCCTGACCTTGTGGACGTGGATGCCCTCGGCTACCTCCGGGTAGGGTGGGCCGACGATGAGGTGGACCTCGTTGCCCAGCCTGGCCATCTCGCGGGTGAGGTGGTAGGCGTAGACGCCCAGCCCTCCCGAGTACATGCTGCCCTGGTGGAGGAGGAAGCAGATCCTCATGGCCTCGCGCGTGCCTCCCGGCCCACCTCTTCGTAGAGCTGGACGAGCTTTTCGGCTGCCCGCCGCCAGGTGAAGCGCTCGGCGACGCGCCGGCGCGCGGCCGCCCCCATGGCCCGGGCACGCGTCGGGTCGGCGAGCAGGCGTCGCAGGGCCGCCGCCAGGGCGTGGGCGTCTCCCGCCGGCACGAGGACGCCGGTCGCGCCGTCCTCGATCAGCTCCGGGAAGGCGCCGGCGCCGGTGGCGACTACCGGCGTGCCACAGGCCATCGCCTCCGCGGCGGGCAGCCCGAACCCCTCGTACAACGAGGGCGACACCAGCACCTCCGCCTCGTTGTAGAGCCGCGCCAACTCTTCCGCCGACATTCGCCCGGCGAAATCGACCCGCGAGCTGAGGCCGAACTCCCGCACCAGCCGGGGCACGAGCTTCAGCCGCGGCTTCACGTCGTCCACCAGGGTCAGGCTGAAGTCCACCTCGTCCTTCAGGATGTCGAGGGCCTCAAGGAGGTAGCGGGCGCCCTTGTTGGGGTCGTCTGAGCGGCCGACGAAGACCAGGTGCCCGGCCCGCCTGGGCGCCTCCTCGAACGGGCGGAACAAGTCCGTATCCACACCGTTGTGCACGACCACCACCCGCTCCTGCGGCAGGTCGTACGCCTGCCGCACCGCCCGCGCCGCCTGTCTGGAGACGCTGACGACGCGATCCACGCGCCGGGCCACCACGCCCTGCATGAAGAAGGGGTAGAAGATGATGGCCCGGAGCTTATCGTAGAGGGAGCGGCCCTCGAGGACGCGGCTGCGGCGGTCCGCCACGAGGGGATGGTGCACGGTGGCCACGGTGGGCACGCCGGAGGCGCGGATCAGCAAGGTGCCGTAGCCCAACACCTGGTTGTCGTGGACCACATCGAAGCGGTGGGTGCGCAGGAGATCGCGGAAGCGGTCGTAGGCGCGGATGCTGAAGGCGGCCATCACGGAGAACATGCCCGCGCGGCTGGTGGCAAGCTCGTAGAAGTTGAGGGGAAGGAAGGCCTCCAGGGGGTGGCAGTCGGTGAAGAAGCGGCGCTCGGTCTCGGCCAGGCGGTAGTGGCTGAATGTCCGCACCTTGTGCAGGCGGACGCCGTCGCAGACCTGCGGATAGGGCGGACCGACGATGGCGTGCACCTCGTGGCCCAACCGCACGAGCTCGCGGGTGACGTAGTACAGGTAGACCCCCTGCCCGCCCGAGGACATGCTGCCCTGGTGAAGCAGGAAGCAGACTCTCACGGCTGCGATCGGCTCGCGGGCCGGGCTTCCCGGCGGGCGGCGAGGACATCGTGATAGAGGTCGAGCGTGCGGCGGGCGGTCTCACGCCAGGTGAAGCGCTGCACGATGCGCTCGCGGCCGGCGCGGCCCATGCGACGGCACAGCTCCGGGTCGGAGAGGAGACGGCGGACGGCGTCGGCGAGGGCGTGGGGGTCGGCAGGCGGCACCAAGAGCCCCGTCACGCCGTCCTCGACCACCTCGGGCAGGGCGCCGGCCCTGGTAGCGACGACGGGAACGCCGCAGGCCATGGCCTCCGCCGCGGGCAGGCCAAAGCCCTCGTACAGGGAGGGCGAGACCAGCACCTGGGCCCGGTTGTACTGGCGCACGAGCTCGGGCGTGGACAGGTGGCCGGTGTACTCAACCAGGCGGGTGAGGCCGTACTTCCAGACCAGCGGCGGCACGATCTTCAGGTCCTTCATCTTGCGGTCCACCAGGGTCAGCCGAAAGTCCACATCGTGCTGGAGGAGGTTGAGGGCCTCGATGAGGTAGCGGGCCCCCTTGTTGCGGTCCTCGGAGTTGCCCACGAAGAGGACGCTCCCCTGCTCCGGCTCTAGCCTCTCCAGGGGACGGAAGACATCGGTATCCACCCCGTCGTGGATGACGGCGATACGCTCGCTGGGCAGGCCGAAGGCCTCCTGGACCGAGGCGGCCGAGGTAGCCGAGCCGGTGATGATGCGGTCGATGCGGTGCGCGACGAGGCGCTGCATCAGCCACGGGTACCAGACAATGCGGCCGATGCGGTGGCGGAGGGCCGCGGTCTGGGCCAGGTCGTTGTGGCGGTCGATGGCCAGCGGATGGTGGATATTCGCCACCACCGGCCTGCCCCGCGCCTTCATGAGAAGAAGCCCGTATCCCAGGTTCTGGTTGTCATGGATCAGGTCGAAAGGGCCCTCGCGCTCGAGCTCTTTGAGCTTAGCATAGGCCCGCAAGCTGAACATGAGCAGAAGCGAGGCCAGGGTGGCCCGGGTGGAGGCGAACTCGTACAGGTTCAGGGGGTGGAAGAAGAGGAGCGGATTGGTCTCGAAGACGTACTCGTCGCGTCCGTCAAGGAAGCTCCAGAAGCTGAAAGTCTTCAGCTTGTGCAGGTGCACCCCGTCGGCCACCTCCGGGTAGGGCCGGCCGGCGATGACGTGCACCTCGTGGCCGAGGCGGGCCAGCTCGCCGCTCAGGTAGTGCAGGTAGACTCCCTGCCCGCCTGAGTACATGTTCCCCTGGCAGACGATGAAGCAGATCTTCACCGCGACGCCCCCTGGAGCTTGCGACCGTACACGACGATGCTCTTGGGCAGGACGTGGTTGCCGACCTCGTCCAGCCAGTTGACCAAGCCGGACCGGCGGCTTGTCATCGAGTCGAGGAACCCCCGCAAGCGACTCAGCAGCGGCCCCGGCCTGGTCAGGTCGTCGCCCGAAAGGACGGCGAGCAGCCAGTACACGCTCTCGAGGGAGTGGCGAAAGCGCACCGCGTAGGGGCGCATCCCGGCCTCGCGCAGCAGCTTGAGGATGCCCCGCCGACTGTAGATGCGCAGATGGCCGCCCGGAATGCTCCGGTAGCGGGAGGAGAGCCTCCAGAGGATGCTCTCGCTGTGGTAGTCGGGCACGCTCACCGCGAGCGCGCCGCCCGGCCTGAGGACGCGGGCCATCTCTCGCACGAGGGCGAGGTCATCGCGCACGTGCTCCAGAGTTTCCGTGCACATCACCCTGTCGAAGCTGGCGTCGGGGAAGGGCAGGTGGAAGCCGTCCGCGACCATGAAGTCGACGCCTGCGCGCACTTCGGCGCGCCGGCGCATGATCTCCAGGAGGTAGCGGGTCTTGAGCAGGTCAAGGGGCGAGAGATCGGCGGCAGCGATGCGACAGTCCCAGCGGCTGGCGTCCAGGGTGTGCCGGCCGGTGCCGCAACCGACATCCAGCAGCCGGTCGCCGGGCCGAAGGCCCAGGATCTGCGGGTCGACGGCAAGGAAACGGTCGAGCTGGGGCCGCGCGTGCGCCGGCCCTGGGGGCGACGGCGCGTCCGTCGCGGAGGCGTTTCGAGTCTTCACCATCATCGCAGCCCGCCCAGGCGCGAGGGAGCGCCGGCTGCCTCGGGCTCCGGCTGCCGGGCGCCGGCCGCGGGCGACCTGCGCCCGTACAGCACCATGTCCTTGCCCATGACCAGATTCGCCATCGCCTCCAGAAGCTCGAGGGACCGCAGCCGCGCCCGATGATGCCAGTTGATGAACTTGAAGAAGAGCTCGGTGAGGATGAAGTGCTCCCTCTCCTTGCCGAAGACGCAGCGCAGGAACCAGTAGGCGGTCTGGATGGAGTGACGATAGCGAACGGTGTGCAGCTCGATGCCGGCCCGCGCGAGGGCCGTCTCTATCTCGCCGGGCCTGTAGATACGGACGTGGCCGCCGGGGGTGTGCCAGTACTCCCAGGAGAGCCTCCAGAACACTATCTCCGGCCAGTACCTGGGCACGCTTATCGCCATGTCCCCGCCAGGACGCAGCACGCGGTGGAGCTCGCGGATGCCCGCCTCGTCGTCCGGCACGTGCTCAAGAGTCTCGGTGCAGATGACCTTGTCGAAGGCGCCGGACTTGAAGGGGAGGTGCTGCGCATCGGCGATGACGAAGTCGGCGCGGCCCAAGGCCTTCCCCCGGCGCTGACGGTCGGCCAGCATGTAACGGGCCTTGCGGAGGTCCTCACGGCTGAGGTCGAGGCCGACCACGCGGCAGGGCCAGAGGCACGCCTCGATGGTGTGACGTCCGGTCCCGCAGCCGACGTCCAGCACCCACTCGCGGGGCTGGATGTGGAAGTGGCGGCGGAAGTCCACATTGACGATGTTATCCGGCGTAGGCGTTCACCCCCTGGCCCGCAGCCCGCGCCGCAGGCCGGGCGGAGGAGCGACGGGCCGCTATCGCCTCTTCGTACACAGCCACCACCTCCTGAGCAGCCCGGCGCCACCCGAAGCGCTCCTGGATGGCCTGGCAACCCGCCCGGCCCAGTTGCTCCCTCAACTCCGGGGCCTCCAGGAGCAGACGAATGGCCTCGGCCAGAGCGTGGGAGTCGGCCGGGGGCACCAGCCATCCCGTGCGGGCATGCTCCACGATCTCGGGGAGGGCTCCGCCGGTGGTGGCCAGCACCGGCGTCCCGCAGGCCATGGCCTCAGCCGCGGGCAGGCCGAAACCCTCGTAGAGCGACGGGCAGACGACCAGGGTGGCCCGGTTGTAGAGCTCGACCAGGTCCTCCCTGCACACCCGGCCGGTGAACGCCACTCGCGAGCTCAGGCCGAAGTCCCGTACGAGGCGGGGCGCCAGCTTCAACCGCGAGCGCACGTTGTCCACGAAGGTCACATGGAAGTCCAACTCCTCCTTGAGCATGTCCAGGGCCTCGAGCAGGTAGCGGGCTCCTTTGTTGCGGTCCTCCGAGTTGCCGACGTAGAGGATCTCGTTTGGGCTGCGCTCCAGCCCATCTAGAGGCCGGAATATCTCCGTATCGATGCCGTTGTGAACGACCCGCAGGCTCTCTGCGGGTACCCCGAACGCTTTCTCCACGGACCTAGCCGAGGCATGAGAGACCACGATCACGCGGTCGAGCCGGCGGGCCACGACCTGCTGCATGACCCAGGGCGACCACAGGATACGGCGGGCCTTCTCATAGGGGCTGGTGGCCTGGCGGAGTGCGTTCTGCAGGTCGATGGTGAGCGGGTGGTGAACCGTGGCCACCACCGGAAAGCCCGAGAGCCGCATGAGCCAGACGCCGTAGCTGAGGGTCTGATTGTCGTGCACCACATCGAACCGGTGCTCGCGGGAGAGCTCTCGTAGCTTCAGGTAGGCCCGGACGCTGAAGTTGAGCAGCAGTGAGGAGAGGGCGATACGGGTTGACACGAACTCGTAGAAGTTCACCGGGTGGAAGTGGCTCAGGGGATTGCGATGAAAGAGGAACCGCTGGCGATCGTGGAAGAAGGTCCAGTAGCTGTGACTCGGCAGGTAGTGGGGGACGACTCCCTCCGCCAGCTCGGGTTCCGGAGGCCCCACGATGACGTGGACCTCGTGGCCCAGGCGGGCCAGCTCCCGGGTCAGGTAGTATGTGTAGACGCCCTGGCCCCCGGAGTACATGTTCCCCTGGTACATGAGGAAGCAGATCTTCAACCGGCCCACCTCGCCCGGGCCCGATGGAATCGCCGAGCCCGCAATCTGACGTATCTTACCGCCGGGCCGGAGAAGCGTCCAGGGAGGGCGGCGCGGACCCGGGCCGGAGTCCGCCTTCGCCCTTGACAAAAGTTGAGGCTCATCCTATATATGGGAGCACGTTACCCGGAAGGGCTTCATAGCCCTTCCGGGACGGAGCGCCGCTGCGCGATTTCCGCACTGCCATGCCGCCGCAAAGGGAGTTCGCAGAGCCCTGCGGGTGCTAAGTTATCGGAGCAGATACGGACGCGATCGGACCGAGGGGGCTGTATCGGAGACCTCAAGGGCTGGCGCGGCCACCCCGCGGCGGCGCTGAGGAGCGGTAGGTCGTGCAACAGTACATAGCCCGGCGTCTGCTCCTGAACATCCCCGTCCTGTTCCTCGTCGTCACCCTCGTGTTCCTGGCCAGCCACGCCCGGCCTGACTGGGCCGAGCGCCGGGCCGCGCAGGGCTTCACGACGGGTATGGGCTATGACGAGGCCGTCCGCCAGATCCGCAAGGTCATGGGGACAGACAAGCCTCTCCACGAGCAGTACGGCGAGTACCTGCTGGACGTGGTCAGGCTGGACTTCGGGACCTCTCTGCTCACACGCAACTCCGTCGTATCAGAGCTGAAAGAGCGGTGGGGGACCTCCATCGAGCTGGGCATCCTGGAGATACTGGTGGCCTCCATCATCGGGATTCCCATTGGGATCATCTCCGCGATCCGCCAGGATACCTGGCTGGACTATGTCCTGCGATTCCTGGCGATCCTCGGCCTAGCCATACCCAACTTCTATCTGGCCACGCTGCTGCTTCTGGTGGCCTTCAACTGGTTCGGCTGGAGTCCACCGATCACGACGTATGCAGGGTTCTTCAGCGACCCCTTAGAGAACCTGCGGTCGATGGCGATACCGGCGCTGGCGGGTGGTTTCGCTGTCGGGGCCGTGGTGATGCGCCTTCTGCGCTCGCAGCTGCTGGAGGTGCTGCGGCAGGACTACGTGCGCACCGCCTGGGCGAAGGGGCTGCGTGAGCGCACAGTCATCACGCGCCACGCGCTGAAGAACGCCATGATTCCGGTGGTGACGGTCCTGGGCTTCATGCTGGCGGCGATGTTCGGGGGCAACGTGGTGCTGGAGAGCATGTTCAGGCTGCCGGGGATAGGCCAGTTCGTGGTCATCTCGATGCAGCAGAATGACTTCCCGGTGGTGCAGGGCATCATTCTACTCGTCGCCATGATCCTGGTGCTGGTCAACCTGGTGGTGGACCTGTCCTATGCCTGGTTGGACCCGCGGATCCGGTACGGGTGAGGGGCTATGGCTGTACGGGGAAGGGAGATCGAGCCGCACGCCATCCCGGTAGATGAGCAGGTGATCCTGCGACGTCGGGTGAGCGTGGCCGCACAGTTGCTGCGTGTGGTCATTCGCAAGCCGCTAGGCGGCTTCGGCGCGATCTGCATCATAGTCATGGGGGTGGCCGCAGTCTTCGCCACGGGGGTGGAGGTGCCACTGCTGGGGGTCGAGATACCCGCCCTGTCCCGGTATGAACCGGAAGCGGTCTTCAGTATCGCCAATCCTCTGTACGACCCTGACGTTTTCAGCGAGGAGGCTCTCAGCCCGACTACCCTCGATAGACAGGGTGCACCTACCATTGACCACTGGTTCGGTACAGACAGCGCAGGGCGGGACGTGTGGGCACGGGTGGTCATAGGAGCGCGGCGTTCCCTGGGTATCGGTGTAGGCGCCTTGAGCATCGCGACAGTTGTGGGGGCCTTCCTGGGGGTCATCTCGGCCTACTTCGGCGGCTTGCTGGATATCTCTCTCCAGCGCATCCTCGACGCCTTTCAGGCCTTCCCAGCAATCCTCCTCCTCATGCTCATCATGAGCATCACGGAGCCGAGCATCATGTGGCTTATCATCGCCCTGGCCTTTGTGGGCATCACTCAGGTCTCCCGCATTGTGCGCAGCACCGTGCTTAGCCTGCGGGAGCAACCCTACGTGGAGGCAGCCAGGGTGCTGGGTGCGAGCGACCTGCGGCTGATGGCACACCACATCCTACCCAATACAATGGCCCCCATTATCGTAGTGTTCACGATCGGGCTGGGCACAGTGATCATCGCCGAGGCCAGCCTGTCCTTCCTGGGTCTGGCACCTCCAGGCGTGTCCTGGGGCCAGATGCTGAACGAGGGACGCAACTTCATCTACTCCTCCCCGTGGCAGGCGGTGTTCAGCGGGCTGGCCATTACGCTGGCGGTGCTGGGCTTCAACCTGGCGGGCGACGCGCTGCGGGACGTTCTGGACCCCCGGCTAAGGGCGTAGCAGACTGAGGCGCAGGGAAGGCTTCTGAGCGCGAGCCGTTCTATCCCTCAGGGCGGGCCCGGCGCTCGGCGCGACGTTGCTGCTCGCGGCGCAGCGCGGCTTCCTGTTCCGCCTTGCTGATGTCGGATCCGGGCAGTGTCATGTCCGGCGCATCGCCAGGCGACGCGTCCCGGGCCAACTCGCGGCCGAGAGCATCGAGTTCGCGTCCACGCAGGAACAAACGGAACCGCGCGAGGGGCGCAGCTCTCGCAAGCCTGAGGAGCGGGTTATCGCCGGGCCTTGGCGGCGAATCTCGGCCTCCCACGGCGGCCCTCCTTCTTGCCCGACTACTTACCGGCGCGCCCACGTCTCGGCGGGCGGCCCTACATCGTTTCTGCCCCATCTATGAATGTCGATGACATTCTACGACGTGCCCGTCCCTCGCGCCAAGCAGGGGGGCATGTGGCGGCAGGGCAGGTTCCAGGCTCTAGAACCGCAGGGTGCTGCCCCCGTCCACTACCAGCGTCTGGCCAGTGACGAAGTCGGCCCCCTCGACGAGGCTGAGGACGGCCTGGGCGACGTCTTCGGGTGTGCACACGCGGCGCAGGGGCGTCTCCTGGGCCACCCGCTCCGTGGCCTGCGCAAAGACCTCCGGGGGCATCCGGCCCGAGTGCCAGCGCGTGGCGATGAAGCCGGGGGCGACGCAGTTGACCCTGACCTCCGGGGCCAGGGTCCGGGCGAAAGCCATGGTGAGGTTGATAACCGCGGCCTTGGAGGCGGTGTAGGCGATGGAGCTGCCAACGCCCCGGATGGCGGCCGTGGAGGAGATGTTGACTATGGCGCCACGCCCCGTCTCCCTCATGGGGCCGGCTACGGCGCGGGAGCAAAAGAACACTCCTTTGACGTTTACCGCCAGGATGCGGTCCCACATCTCCTCGGTCAGGCCGTCCAGGTCGGCGAAGTTCACGAAGTGGGTGATGGCGGCGTTGTTGACCAGCACGTCGACGGAGGAGAAGCGATCCAGGGTCTGCCGCACCATGGCGCGCACCTGATCGTCGCTCGACACGTCCGCCCGCACCAGCAAGGCCTCGGCGCCGAGCGATTCGACGTCGGCCAGCGTTTGGCGCGCCTCCTCTTCGGAGCGCGAGTAATTGATGACCACGCGGGCTCCTCGGCGGGCCAGCGCCAAGGCGGTGGCGCGGCCCACTCCTACCGCCGATCCCGTGACGATGGCCGCCTTCCCGGCTATCTCCATCTAGCCCTCCCCCCTTCCCAGAGGCCCAGGCGCCCCTGAGGGTAATCAGTGGCGACGGGGTCGCCGACGAAGGTCGTTCCTTCAGAGTGCAAGTATACAGAGCCAGGCAGCAGCAGTGAACCGGCGGTCTCAGCCGCGTCGGAAACGACATCCAGGTTGCATGCCTGTCCCGTCGAGATTAGAATACCTGGGCCAATGGCGGCAGGAATACGACGGAACGCCATCAACGGCCTGGCGCCGCTGATGGTCAGGGAAAGGGCACGGCCTGCCTCGGCGGCGGGTCGAGGCCCTTCGTCATCTTAAGGGGGGATGAGCGATGAAGCCGAAGCTGAAGGCTCTCATCCTCAGCGGCGGAAGGGGGACCCGCCTGCGGCCCTTCACCTACACCGGGGCCAAACAGCTCGTGCCCATCGCCAACAAGCCGATCCTCTTCTACGCCCTCGAGGACCTGGTGAGGTGCGGCATCAGCGATATCGCGATCGTGGTGGGCGACACGAAGGGCGAGGTGATGGCGAGTGTGGGCGACGGCTCGCGGTTCGGGGCCGCCGTCAGCTACATCGACCAGCCGGTGCCGCTAGGCATCGCCCACGGCATCCAGATCGGCCGCGAGTTCCTGGGCACGTCGCCCTTCGTCCTCTACCTGGGCGACAACTTCCTTCAGGATGGTATCCAGCCGTACGTGCAGGCGTTTCTGGAAAATCGCTACCACTGCCAAGTGCTCCTCTGTCCGGTGGAGAATCCTCAGGACTTCGGCGTGGCCGAGCTCGACGGCGAGCGCCTGGTGCGGGTGGCAGAGAAGCCGCGAAAGCCTCCGAGCGACCTGGCGGTCATCGGCATCTATATGTTCGACGCCCACGTGTTCGAGGCGGTGGACGCCATCCAGCCATCGGCGCGCGGCGAGCTGGAGATCACGGACACCATCCAGTACCTCATCGACAAGGGGCTCGACGTCCACGCCGAGGTGGTGCGGACCCGCTGGATCGACACGGGCAAGCACGATGACCTCCTGGCGGCGAACCGCGTCATCCTGGAATCGCTGAAGCGCAAGATCACAGGCAAGACCCAGGGCTCGACGCTGCGGGGGCAGGTGGTGCTCCAGAAGGGCTGCCAGGTAGTCGATAGCATCGTGGACGGCCCCGCCATCATCGGCGAACGCACGCGGGTGCTGGGCTCCTACATCGGCCCCTTCACCTCCATTTACCACGACTGCCTGGTCAGCGACAGCGAGATCAGCGGCAGCGTGGTGCTGGAGAACACGCAGATAGAGGGCCTGGGGCATCGCATCGAGCATAGCCTGATCGGCCGCAACGTAGAGCTGCGCGGCGCCGACCGCCGCCCTCGCAGTTACAATCTGGTGCTGGGCGACTTCAGCAAGGTGCGGGTGCCGTGACGACCACACGCCATAGAGCCGCCTCGTACGGCGGCTCGAAGGTCCTATGGCCCCATGGCTCCCTGGAACCTTGGAACCCTGGAGCCTTGGAACCAGACCGGGCGGGCCAGGCGTGAAGACTGTACTGGTCACCGGCGGGGCAGGATTCATCGGCAGCAACTTCATCCACCATTTGCTGTCGAGGTACGACTATAGCGTGATCAACCTGGACGCCCTCACCTACGCCGGCAACCTGGACAACGTGCGGGATGTCGAAGGCGACAGCCAGTACCGCTTCGTGCACGGCGACATCCGGGACGCCGAGACCGTTCGCCCCCTCATGCGGGAGGCCGACGCCGTGGTCAACTTCGCGGCCGAGACCCACGTGGACCGGTCACTCATGCAGGGTCACAGCTTCATCGAGACGGATGTGCTGGGCACCTACGTGCTGCTGGAGGAGGCGCGCCGGGCCGATATCCAGCGCTTCCTGCACATCTCGACCGACGAGGTGTACGGCGATATCGCGCCCGGCCTGGCCTCTCGCGAGGACGACCCACTGAGGCCGCGCAGCCCCTACGCCGCCAGCAAGGCGGGCGGCGAGATGCAGTGTCGCGCCTTCTCCGAGACCTACGGGCTGCCCGTCGTCATCAGCCGCGGCAGCAACAACATCGGGCCCTGTCAGCACCCTGAGAAGGCTGTGCCGCTCTTCATCACGAACGCTCTGGACGATGAACCGATCCCACTGTACGGCGACGGCCGTCAGGTGCGCGACTGGCAATACGTGGAGGACCACTGCGCGGCCCTCGACCTCCTGCTGCACAAGGGCGAGCCGGGCGAGGCCTACAACGTGGGCGCCGACAATCAGCGCCCCAACATCGAGGTCGTTCACACGATCCTTGCCCTGCTGGACAAGCCGAGAACCCTTATCCGGCACGTCGAGGACCGGCCGGGCCACGACCGCCGCTATTGCCTGGACTCGTCCAAGATGCACGCGCTGGGCTGGGCGCCCCGCCACGACTCCGAGGCGGCGATCGAGAAGACGGTGGCGTGGTACGCCGACAACCGCTGGTGGTGGGAGAAGATCAAGCTCGGCCAGTACCGAGAGTACTACCAGCAACAGTACGGCCAGCGGCTGGCGGACGCTGGCCGCGCCTCCGAATGAGAGCCATGCGCGTTTTCATCACCGGCGGGCAGGGTCAGCTCGGACGGGACCTCCGGTCCGTCCTCGCCGAGCACGAGGTGCTCTCCACGGACCTGCCCGAACTGGACGTGACCGACTTCTCGCCTGTCTTCGATGCCGTCACCTCCTTCCGGCCCGAGGTGGTGATCCACGCCGCCGCCCTCACCGACACCGGCCGCTGCGAGGATGAACCAGACCTGGCCTACGCCACGAACGCGCTGGGGGCGCGCAACGTCGCTGTGGCCTGCGGGCAGGCCGACGCCGCCATGGTCTACATCAGCACGAACGAGGTGTTCGACGGGGCGCAGCGCGAACCTTACCTAGAGTTCGACGAGCCCAACCCGCTGAACACCTACGCCCGCTCCAAGCTGGCCGGCGAGCGCTGCGTCCAGACGCTTCTGGCGCGCCACTACATCGTGCGTACCGCCTGGCTCTACGGCCTGGGCGGCATCCACTTTCCAGCCAAGATCCTGAGCGCCGCCCAGGAGCGCAGCGAGCTTACCGTGGTCAGCGACGAGATCGCCACGCCGACGTGGACACACGACCTGGCCGAAGCCATCGCCCGGCTGATCCGCCAGCCTCTCTACGGCACCTATCACTTCACCAACTCGGGCGCCTGCTCCCGCTTCGAGTGGGCGCGGGAGGTCATCTGCCTGGCGGGGCGCCGGGAGGTGGCGCTGCGGCCGGTCACGACAGCCGAATATCGCGGGACCGGCGGCGCCGGGCCTCGCAAGCCGCCGTACTCGGTCCTGCGGAACTTCGCAGGCGCCGCCAGCCTGGGCATCGAGCTGCGCCCCTGGCAGGAGGCGCTGCGCGACTACTTCAGCCGTAAGCAGCAGGAGGAGACAGCAGGCGCGCGCTCGTGATGGCCTTCGCCGGCTACCGTCATGACACCTGAGAAGCAGGCCCCCTCGGTGGGAATGGTCACGGTCAACTACAACGGCGCGGCCTTCATCGGCGAGTTCGCGGATTCGGTCCGGCGCATCGCGTATCCCAACCTACGCCTCGTCGCCGTCGATAGCGGCTCAACGGACGGCTCCGCGGACGAACTCGCCCGGCTGTGCCCCGAGGCGGCCATCATCCGCAGCGGGGAGAACCTGGGGACGGCCCGCGGCAACAACCTCGGCATCGACTACTGCCTGGAGCAGGGCTTCGACTACATCCTGTTCATCAACAACGACACGGTGGCTGACGAGGATTTCCTCGGCAAGCTGATGCAGGCCGCCGACCCGCACACCATGGTCGTGCCGAAGATCCTCTACTACTTCGATCACCCGATCATCAGCACGCACGCCGGCGATTTCGACTGGAACCTGGGGCGTTTTCGCCGCACCTACCACGGCCAGCCCGACGGCCCCGCCACGAGCCGGCCCCGCCACCTTCACACCGCCAGCTTCTGCTGCCTGCTCGCGCCGGCGCAGCTATTCCGCGACGTCGGGCACCTCGATGAGAGCTTCTTCATGTACTACGAGGAGACCGACTTCCTCCAGAGCGCCCTGGAGCAGGGCTACGACCTCCGCTACATACCGGAGGCCGTCATCTACCACCGCGAGAGCGGCTCGAGCGGCGGCGGATGGATGACGCCTTTCAAGCACTACTACGCCACCCGCAACCGGCTCTACCTGATGAAGAAGCACTCTCGCTCCCGCCTGCGCTTCGCCCTGTTCACCCTCTACTTCTGGACGACCCGCGTTCCTCAGATGGCACGCTATCTCCTTCGCCGGGAGTGGAGCCTGCTCCGAGCGATGACCCTGGGCATACTGCACTACTATCGGGGCCGGATGGGCCGAACCCTCGAGGTCCAGGACTTCTAGCCGGGGCGGTCCGAACGTATGCGCATCGCCATCGACGCTACCGCCATCCCCCGCCTCATGGCCGGGGCCGGCGTCTACACGTACCAGCTTGTGAGGGCGCTGGCCGCCCTCGAGGGCGAGCACGAGTACGTTGTATTCGCGCGCAGCGAGGCGTTCGACGACCTGGCGCGGCAGCAGCCGAGGCTGCGCGTGGTCCGGGTGGCGGCGCCCTCGCGGCCGGAGAGGCTGCTGTGGGAGCAGCTCATCCTGCCCGGCCGGCTGCGGCGGCTGGGAATCGACGTGGTGCACTCGCCCCATCACACGACACCCGCGCTGCCCCTGCGCTGCCCGCGCGTGATTACTCTCCACGACATCACGTTCTTTCTGCTGCCGCAGCGCTACCCGCCCGCGCGACGCCTCTACTTCCAGGCGATCACGCGCGCGTCCGCTCGCCTGGGGCAGGCTATTATCTCGCCGTCCGAGGCGGTGAAGCGCGACGTCATCCGCGTGCTGGGCGTGCCGGAGGAGCGGGTGACCGCCATCGCGGAGGCGGCCGCTCCCGAGTTCGCTCCCCTGGAGGACGCCGACGCCCTCGGCCGCATACGCTGGCGGTACAAGCTCCCGACCCACTACATCCTCAGCGTGGGCAACCTTGAGCCGGGAAAGAACCGGGGCCGCCTCATCGCCGCCTACAGCCGCCTGCGGGAGAGGGGCCTGCAACATCACCTGGCCATCGCCGGCCAGAGGGCGTGGCGGTACGAGAGTGAGCTGGAGCTGGTGCGAAGCCTGCGCCTGGACGACGTGGTGCACTTCCTGGGCTACGTGGACGGCGCCGACATGCCCGGCCTCTACAGCGGAGCTGATCTCCTGGCCTTTCCCTCGCTGTACGAGGGGTTCGGGCTGCCGGTGCTGGAGGCGATGGCCTGCGGCACGCCGGTGGTCACCTCGAACGTCTCCGCCATGCCCGAAGTGGCGGGCGACGCCGCGCTGCTGGTGGACCCGAAAGACGTGGCCGGCCTGGCCGAGGCGATGGAGCGCGCCCTGGCCGACGAAGAGCTGCACGCCGACCTGCGCGCCCGCGGCCTGAGGCGTGCCCGCGAGTTCTCCTGGGAGAAGACCGCAAGGGAAACCGTCCAGGTGTACGAGGCCGTGGCCAGGCGCTAGGCGCTGGCCCTCGGCCTTGGCCGCGTGCTAGGCTTCGCTCGATGGACGTCTCTGTGGTCATCGTCAGCTTCAACAGCCGCGACGACCTGCGGTCGTGCCTCCGCTCCATCCTGGACCAGACGGATGGCGTCGAGTACGAGGTCATCGTGGTGGACAACGCCTCGGGCGACGGCAGCGCCGAGATGGTGGAGGCGGAGTTCCCGCAGGTCACGCTGCTGCGCCGGGCGGACAACGCCGGCTTCGCCGCTGCCAACAACGAGGGCATCCGGGCGGCCCGAGGCGACGCCATCCTGCTGCTGAATCCCGATGCCGAGTTCACCGGGAACGTGCTGCCCCCGCTGTACCACTACCTGCAGGCGAACCCGGGGGTGGGCGTCATCGGTCCCAAGCTACTCGATGACGACGGCTCTCTCCAGCTCTCCTGCCGCCGCTTCCCCGGCTTCGCCACCGCGCTGTTCAACCGTTACTCGCTGGCGACCCGGCTCTTCCCGAAGAATCCCTTCTCAACGCGGTACCTCATGACCGACTTCGACCACGAGAGCATCGCCGAGGTGGACTGGGTATCGGGCGCCTGCATGATGCTGGCCAGGCAGGCCCTCGACCAGATCGGCCCCCTGGACGAAGGCTACTTCGTGTACATCGAGGATGTGGACCTCTGCCAGCGGGCGCACAGGGCCGGCTACAAGGTCGTCTACTTCCCCGAGGTGGCTGTGGTGCACCGCATCGCCCGCAGCAGCAGCACTCTCCCCGTCCGCAGCATCATCGAGAGACACCGGAGCATGTGGCACTACCACAAGAAGTATCGGGGCGGGCATCGGCTGCTGGACGCGGCTACGGCCGGGGGGATCGGGCTGCGCTGCGCCCTTTTGCTCGCGCTGAACGGCGTCAAGCGGGCTCGGGCGCGAGCGAGAACCTTTAGGGTCTGAGGGGGTCGGTGTCGGCTAGTCGCCGCCCTCGCCGCGAGGGGGCGGAGGCGGGCCGGCGGGCGAGGCGCTGGGGGCCAGTCTACGCCGCAGCCACGCCAGGCTGTAGCTGTTCCAGAGGGAAACCAGGTAGCCCAGCCTGGCCAGGATCATCGCGACCAGCGCGACGAGCGCCGCGAAGACCGCCATCTCGACCGCGAAGTGCTGCGCGTAGTGCAGAATGATGGCGGCGCCGGAGAAGAGGACCGATACCCCGTACAGCACCACCAGGATGCCTCGCGGACCCAGGGCCATCTCCTCCTCCAGCCGGTGGTGGATGTGGTCGAGGTCGCCCAGCAGCGGGTGGCGGCGGTCCA
>CAZFGZ010000008.1:22077-24309 GCA_964518585.1 uncultured Dehalococcoidia bacterium
GCAGCCGACGCATCAGCGCGAGCGCCGTGTCGAGGATGGGGAAGCCCAGGGCGACGACGGGCACGGCGATGAACACCGCGTCGGTGACGCCGGTGGAGCCGCGGATGGACAGAGAGCCCAGGATGAAGCCAAGGAGGAGGGCGCCGGAGTCGCCCAGGTAGGCCGAGGCGCGGGGCAGGTTGAAGGGCAGGAAGCCCAGGCTGCCCCCGGCCATGGCGACAAGCAGCAGCGCTACCGTGGGGTGCTCAGCGTGTGAGGCGACCTGGGCCAGGGTCGCGGCGGCGAGGATGGCCACGCCGGCGGCCAGGCCGTCGCGGCCGTCGATCAGGTTGATGGCGTTGGTGAAGAAGACCACCCAGAGGACGGTCACGACCGGGCCCATCGGGCCGAGCTCGAACTCGGGGCCCCAGGGCAGGCCGACGCGGTCGATGGAATAGCCCGCGGCGTAGACCGCCGAGGCGGCGGCCACCTGGACGAGAAGCTTCTGCTTCCAGGTGACCACGCGCCAGTCGTCCCAGAAGCCGACCAGGAGAATAAGCAGGCAGGCCCCGAGGAACCCGAGGAAGTCGCCCGATTTGGGGGTGAAGAGCCTGTCGGCCTCGGACGAGATGGCCGAGGCTACGAAGGGGGTGATGGCGAAGGCCAGGAAGATGGCCAGGCCGCCCCAGCGAGGCTTCTCGGCGAGGCCGCGGCCCGCGTGGAAGAGGCCCGCGAAGCGCATCGTGCGCGAGAGCGCCAGCAGAACAACGGTGGCAGCGACACCGATGCCCACCGCCAGGGCCAGGGTCAGGAGATAGACGTCGAGCATGGCCCCCACCGGAAATTAGTTGCGCCTACTCTAGCATGTTTCGGCCACCGGAATCCAGGCGCTTGAACAGGCAGGGGGGCGGCCGTATGATGAGGCCCATCGACCTCTGAGTGGGAAGGCAAGCAGGGCTTCACAAGCCTCGGCCCGAGGAGGGACAGCGATGCATCTGTTACTGAGAGCGCTTGGAATGCCATCGGGACCGAGCGATTCCCCGGGGACCGTGGTGGCGATACCGGCGGCCGCCGTCTTGGTGCTGCTGGGCACGGTGTGGGCGGCCCTTCTCGTCATGACGGCTATGCTGGCGCTGGAGATCGTCATCCTGTTTCAGGTCTTCGACCTGGTTGACCTCATCGACAAGCTGGTGCCGGGCGCGTGAGCAGCCTCTGCCTAGGATCCTGATGGGCCGAGCCTGACGCTGGCCTCAAGTGCCGCTACAATGGCCGCGTGAGCATCCGCGCCGTCATCTTCGACCTCGGCCACACGCTGTGGGACATCGGCTCCTACACCGAAATCGAGGCCGAGACCTACCCCCGCATCGCCCGCCGCCTGGCCGAGGCGCTGGACGGCCCGATCCCCGACGCCCAGACGATCATGGACGCGGTCCACCAGCGCTTCATCCGCGACTATAGCGAGGCCCTGCAGGGGAAGCTCGAGCAGCCGCCCACCGCCCAGCTAATGGAGGAGGCCCTGCGCGAGATCGGCGTGGTCGCGCCGCCGCCCCTCGTGGGCGAGGTGTGCGAGCTCGCCTTCGGCCGCCTCAACGACGCCGTCATCGCCGACGACAGCAGCCTCGAAGTCCTGAGGGACCTGCGGGAGCGCGGCCTGCGCCTGGGCTGCGTCACCAACACCGTGCTCTCGGCGGCGCAGATCCGTGAGGCGCTGGCCGAGCACGGGCTGCTGGAGCACCTGGACTCGGTGATCGTCTCGGAGGAGGTGGGCTACCGGAAGCCGCACGCCTCGCTGTTTCGCCGGGCGCTGGCCGACTTGGGCGTGGAGCCGGCGGAGGCGGTCTTCGTGGGGGACCGGGTGGGCGAGGACATCGTGGGCGCGCAGGCGGTGGGGATGCGCACGATCCTCACACACCAGTACCGACAGGAGGACCCGGAGGGCGAGGCGCCCGAGGCCGTCATCTCGCACCTGCGGGAGGTGGTGGCGTGGGTGGAACGGATCGCCTCCGCTTCATCCGGCTAGGGGCGCACAGCAGGGCGCCGAAAAGCTCACCCCTCGCGAGCACAGCGGGCCTTGCCGACTGGCGGCGTGCGCTACGGGTGCCCCCTGCCTTTGTTGATTCTTCGGTGACTGTGTACCTGACGCAAGCGTGGTAGAATCGGGCCATGCGTTGGCGCAAATTGAGGCGCTGGGGAAAACTGGGGTGGGCCATCATGCTCGTGATCGGCCTGCTCGAGTATGCCTACTTTGCTTTG
>CAZFGZ010000009.1:0-13724 GCA_964518585.1 uncultured Dehalococcoidia bacterium
ACTCCAGGACGGCCAGGACGTCGTTGATGATGCTGATGGCGTGGTCCCTGCTGTCGAGCCCGCTGGGGTCACCGCTGATGTGACCGCCGGAGCCCAGGGTGGGCACAGGCACGTCGTAGAAGTCCCAGGGGTCGCTGGGGTCGGCCGGCGGATTGAGCGTCGGCTCCTTGCTGTCCCAGCAGGCGTCGCAGTCCGCGTCCTCCGAGAACACGCAGGGCACCGGCGTGGGCGTGGGGGTCTCGGTACTCTCCTGGGCGCCGACGGGGACCGAGCCCCCCTCAGGGCGCAAGACGATTGCGAGGGCGATGACCAAGCCGACAAGCGGCAACCAGCTCCATCGAGCCAGAAGCGTTCCCATGGCACACCTCCCTGCCGCATCATGCATCATGCGCGGGGCACCCCAATTGTACCACCCGTGTCAAGACCCTGACATCTTTATTTTGCCTGTCTGCTCGTTTGCGTGTCTGCCTGTTTGCACGTTTGCCTCGCCGCCCCTGCGGAACCTGCAACAGAACCTGCTACGGACTCACGAATTGAGCCAACCAGTCCTTGACCCCGGAGAACGGCACGGGAGAGCCCTCGAGCCGGGTGAGCCAGTAGTCCTCGGTCTGCTGGCATTCTCGTGGTAGATCACCGCTCAAGGAATGCGTTGCTATCGTCATTCCGGTCCGAGCTTCCACCAGCCGAACGACCATTTCGTACTGATACCGTGTAATGCTAGGTCCGGTATACTGGCAGGTCTCAAGAACCAGCTCTTGCTCTTCGATACAGGCCACCAGCTCAGTCCAACGCACCGCCAGGGGCTCCCAGCCGCTTGGCAGCTCGTTGGTGAAGTCGCGCAGCTTGGCACGCCAATCGAAGAGGTCGCCGCTACTCGCCGGCTGCACCAGAGTGACCAGGATCACCCGGTGTACCCCCGGCCCACCTGTGTAGGCAGCCGCCTGCTCAATGCCCTGCCCCATGCAAGCTGGCTCCATCGTGTCCACTATTGTCGACCATTCCTCCAGCCGAAGATCAGTCACACTCGCTGCCGCAGCCAGCAGTTCGTCGGTCACGCCCTTTCCCCCAACCAGGTTCGCCCCATCGAGGATGGCTCCGCTCAGAGTGGCCTCCGTCAGGTCTGCCCGCCGCAGGTCTGCCCCCGTCAGGTCCGCTCCGGTCAGGGCAGCTCCTTGCAGCGTCGCACGTTCCAGGTTCGCCGCCCTGAGGTCTGCGTTACTCAAGTCTGCCCCACTCAGATCGACGCCGCCCAGGTTCTGTTGGCCCAAGTCGGTGCCCTGCAGGTTTGCCGCAATCAGGCTCGCCGCCTGGTGCAGGTTGACCTCTTTGAGGTCTGCCCCACGTAGGTCAGCGCTGGCGAGGTTGGCGCCCCGCACGTTTGCCTCGCCGAGCTTTGCCTCGGCCAGGGTGGCGCCTTCTAGGTTGGCATAGCGCAGTTTGGCCCCTCGCAGGTCTGCCCCACGCAAGTTAGCGCTGGCCAGGTTGGCCTTCTCCAGGTTTGCTCCACGCAGGTCAGCGCCGGCCAGCGTGGCAGCTCTCAGGTTGGCGTCGCCCAGGTTCGCCCCTTGCAGGTTTGCCTGGCTCAGATCGCCGTCAGCCAGGTCAGCCCCTCCCAGACTGGCGCCTTCTAGGTCTGCCCCGTCCAGGATGGCGCCGTTCAGCTTAGCGCCGGTGAGCCACGCCTCACGGAGGTTTGCCTGGCTCAGGTCGGCGTTAGTGAGGTCCACACCCTCCAGTTTGGCCCCGCTTAGGTTGGCCAGGCGCAGGTTTGCCCTGCTCAGGTCTGCGCCGGTCAGATCTACCCCGCTCAGGTCGCGCTCACTCAGGTCGGCTTCCGCTAGGTCGGCGCCCGGCTCGATGGTTAGTCCACCGCAGGCGACCACCAACACGCCGCCAAGCACCGCGAGCACCAGCGAACGCGCCACGAACCTCATTCCGACCGCGGCCTCGCGCTTCACTGCCTGCTCCCTCCCGCTGCGCGGCGGCACCACCACAACCCTGCCGTCAAGGCCCTCGCCCGCCTTCCTGTTCTCCTGTTTGTCTGTTTGCTGGTTTGCCTGTCTGCCGCCCCCCGGTGTCGCCACCCGCTTGGCCCTCTCGCCCCCACGTGGTCCAATAGACACGGCGGCCTCGTCGGACCGCTCGCCGCTTCCTGCCCGGCCGCTGCGGCCCCTGACGAGGTCAATCAAAGAAATGTCGCCCCCGCAGATTCAAGGAGACGCCCCAAAGCGATCTTTTTCGGGAACAATCAGAGGGCCGCCGGCCCTACCCCTCCGGCGTCAACGTGGGCACCGGGAGTTCCCCGGGCTCCTCGGGGTAGCGCAGCCAGTCCTGCACCGACCAGCCCCACCCCTGGAGTCGCCACCAGGTGTAGCCGTCCGCCTCCTGTGGGCCCTCCTGGACCGTCACCTCCGTCCCGTCCTCGAGGCAGGCGCTCACCGGCGCCTCCAGGGTCGGCGCCTCCCGGGCGCGCAGGCAGTCCCCTGTCCCCACCACGAAGAGTCGCGCCCCCACCTCGATCGGCCACGGGATGCCCGGCACCGCTGGCTGCGCCAGGTCCCGATTCTCCACCCTGATGATCTCCCAGGCTGCCCCCGTCTGCCTCACGATCACCAGCATCGTGAACTCGGAGAACGTCGGGCCCATCTCGTAGGCCTGCATGTCCCCCCGCTGCCCGCGCAGCGTGTAGCACACCTTCCCGATGTCGTCCGGGCGGGCAGCCTCAGCGCAGTTGCCTGAGAAGCCCCGATTGAGCAGATTCTCCACGTAGGCGCGCAGCGCATCTTCTGCCGTGGCCGGCTCCTCCGGCTGAGGGCTGCCCGTCGCCTCGGGCGTTGGGGTCTTGCCTTCCGCCTCGTCCTCCTCGCCCGAGGTGAGGCAGCCAGCCGACAGCATCACGCCGCCCGCCAGGACCAGCAAGGCCACTCCCGCCCCCACCAGCGTCCTCACGTTCGCCCTCATCCCGCTCACCTCACTCGAGCGCCGGCTCACCCCACCCCCGCTCCGACTGGATGCGCAGAAAGTCGGCGTGAGCCTGCCGCCCCCCCGCTACCACCGCCTCGCTACGCAGAGAGACAGCCCCGCCTCCTCGGTTAGTGATCACCCCGCCGGCCTCCCTCACCAGCAGGATGCCTGCGGCAACGTCCCAGGGAAACAGGTAGTTGTGCACGAAGAGGTCGTAGCGGCCCGCAGCGGCGTAGGCCAGACCCAGGGCGGCGCTCCCGGGCACTCGCACGCTCTGCATCCCCGGGAACAGCTCGTGCACTAGGTGCAGAATGTCCTTGCCGCGCCGGTCATCGTACCCCAGGTCCACGCCCAGCACCGATGCCTGGACGCTCGCCTTGGCCGAGACGTGCGCAGGCTCCTCGTTGACCCAGGCGCCTCCGCCGGCCTCCGCCCAGAAGGCCTCATCGTGGTTGGGGTCGAAGGTGAGGGCCAGGACGGGCTCTTCGTCGTAACACAGAGCCACGTTGACGCAGAAGAAAGGGATGCCGCTGACGTAGTTGCGGGTGCCGTCCAGGGGGTCTACCACCCAGACCCAGCCCTCCGAGGTCACGGTGGCCCGCGTCTCCTCGGACAGAACAGCGTGCTCAGGGAACTCCCGGGCCAGGATCTCCTGAATGCGCGCCTCGATCTCCAGGTCCGCCTGGGTGACCAGGTTGCCCCGCCCCTTGACCTTCACCTGCTGGGGCTGCCGAAAGCTGTACATGGCGATCTCGGCGCCCTCGTGGGCGCAGAAGCGGGCCACCTCCAGAGCGGAGCGGCCCGTGCGCGAGAGGGGCGTGGAGGGGATACTCACTAGAATCCTCTACATCCGGTCGGGAGCGGACACCCCCATGAGGCCGAGGGTGCGGGCCAGCACCACTCTGGCCGCTGCTACCAGCTTGAGACGCGCCTTCGACAGGGACACGTCGTCGCTGACCACCCGGCACTTCTCGTAGAAGTCGTGGAAGGCCGTGGCCAGCTCTTGAGCGTAGTGTGGCAGGTGGTGAGGCTCCAGGGTACGGGCGATGGACTCCACCAGCTCCGGCAGCAGGAGCATCTTCCGGATGAGCGCCAGCTCCGCCGGATGCGTGAGCAGAGAGACGTCGCCGTCTGCGTGGTCCGGGATGCGCTCCTGGGCATGCATGAGAATGCCAGCGATGCGGGCGTGAGCGTACTGGACGTAGTAAACGGGGTTCTCGGCGCTCTGACTCTTGGCCAGCTCCAGGTCGAAGTCGATGGGCGCGTCGGTGGAGCGAGACAGGAAGAAGAAATTGCAGGCGTCAGCCCCCACCTCGTCCATGACCTCCCGCAGGGTAACGATGTCGCCGCTGCGCTTGGAGATGCGCACCACTTCCGCCCCTCGCTTGAGGGTCACGAGTTGGCCGATGATGATCTCCAGACGGTCCGGGTCCACGTCCAGGGCCGCCACTGCCGCCTTCATGCGGGAGACGTGACCCTGGTGATCGGCGCCCCAGATGTCGATGACCCGCTGGAATCCCCGCATCAGGAACTTGTCGTAGTGATAGGCGATATCGGAGGCGAAGTAGGTCGGCTCACCACTCGAGCGCACCAGCACGCTGTCCTTGTCCTCGCCGAACTGGCTGGACGTGAACCAGGTGGCCCCTTCCTTCTCCGCAATGTAGCCCTTCTCCCTCAGCAGAGCCATGGCTGCCTCGTAGCGACCGCCGGGCTCGTAAAGGCTCTGCTCGTTGTACCAGCAGTCGAAGCGTGACCCCAGATCTGCCAGGTCACGCTTGATGCTATCCATGACCGCGTCCAGGCCGAAACGTCCCAACTCGGCGGGCGGCGGCTGGCCCTCCGCGCAGAGCAGGCTGTCGCCGAACCTGTCCCGGGCCGCCTGGGCCAGTTCCACCATGTAGGCCCCTGTGTAGCCGTCCTCCGGCACCGACACCTGGCGACCGAAAAGCTGCTGATAGCGCGCGTACAGGGTGCGGGCGAAGGCGTCCACCTGGGAGCCGGCGTCATTGAAGTAGTACTCCGTCTCCACCCGGTAGCCAGCGGCAGACAGCGCCCGGGCAAGAGTGCTGCCGATGGCCGCCCAGCGCCCGTTGCCCGCGTGCAGAGGCCCTGTGGGGTTGGCGCTGACGAACTCTACCTGGACCTGCTGACCGGAGCCTCCAGAGACATCGCCGAACTCCTCCCCTTCAGCGAGGATGCTATCGACCTGGCGAGCAAGCCAGCCTTCGCTCAGGTGGAGGTTGATGAATCCGGGTGGAGCGACCTCCACCCGCCCGATGGCCTCGGAAGGCTCCAGGTAGCCCACGATGATATTCCCCAGGTCCACGGGGTTTGCCCTGCCGGACCGCGCCAGGCGCAGGGGCAGGCTCGAGGCGTAGTCCCCATGCTCTGCTCGCAGAGGATGCTCGATGGCGGCGTCCGGTAGGGCAACCGCTGGCAGATCGCCTTCCTCTTTGGCTCTGAACGCGGCCTGCTCTACTAGCCGGGCGATGTCATGCCTGATCATCTCTTCGTCCCTGGTCGCGATCCGCGCCTGCCCCCGCCGCGAACACAACCTAAGGTGGTACACGACGGTCCGTAAGTCAAGAGGGTCCGTGGACCCCCTTGACCCTGCATTCAGTGTACTTCCGCCGTCACCTGTTCCTCCAGGCGTCCGACCTCCCGACGCAAGAGGGAGTGCTCCGGCCGGGCGAGGTCTGGGTCGGACTCCAGCAGGTCGGCCGCCTCGCTGCGGGCCAGCTCGATGAGCGCCACGTCGCTGAGGCGGGCCACCTTGAGTTCGGGGAGGCCGCTCTGGCGGGTGCCGAAGAACTCGCCGGGGCCGCGCATCTCCAGATCGGCCTCCGCCAGGCGAAAGCCATCCGTGGTCTCCTCCATCAGCTTGAGGCGCTGGCGGGCCTCCTGGGAGGGGCTGTCGGAGAGAAGCAAGCAGTAGGCCTGCTCCGCGCCCCGACCCACGCGACCCCGAAACTGGTGTAGCTGAGCCAGCCCGAAGCGGTCGGCTCCCTCCACCATCATCACCGCCGCGTTGGGCACGTCGATGCCCACCTCTACCACTGCCGTGGACACCAGGATGTCCGCCTCGCCCTCGCGGAAGCAGTGCATCGCCGCGTCCTTCTCGCGGCCGGACATCCGCCCGTGGAGCAACTCTAGACGTAGCTCAGGGAAGACCTTCGTCCGCAGCCGCTCGAACTCCTGGACGGCTGCCCGCACCTCGAGCGCCTCCGACTCCTCCACCAGGGGGCAGATGACGAAGCACTGGCGCCCCTGGCCCACCTGCTGGCGCACGAAGTCGTAGGACTCCTCGCGCTCCTCGGGCGCCGCCCAGAGAGTCTTGACGGGCTTGCGGCCGGGCGGCATCTCGTCGATCACCGAGATGTCCAGATCCCCGTAGAGGGTGAGGGCCAGGGTGCGTGGGATAGGGGTCGCGGTCATCACCAGCATGTGGGCAGAGCGAGAGGCCTTCTCCCGGAGCGCAGCCCGCTGCATTACCCCAAAGCGGTGCTGCTCGTCAACGATACTCAGGCCGAGCCGAGGGAACGCCAACCCCTCCTGGATCAGGGCATGAGTCCCGATGACAACGTCGACCTCCCCCGCGTTGATCGCTTCGTAGAGACGCGCCTTGTTAGCGGCGGGCACGCTGCCCGTCAGCAGGGCGAGCGAAAGGGATCGCCCCAGGTAGGGCGGCTGGGCCACGGCTGCGAGGGAGTCGCTATCCTCGGCCCCCAGGATCCCGCACACGGTCCGATAATGCTGCTCGGTCAGGATCTCGGTCGGGGCCATCATCACTGCCTGGCGGCCGTTGGCGAGCGCCGCTAGGACCGCGGCCGTGGCCACCACCGTCTTGCCGCTGCCCACGTCTCCCTGAAGGAGGCGGCTCATGGGCCGATCGCGGCAGACGTCCGCCAGGATCTGGTCCATGCTACGCCGTTGGGCGTCGGTCAGAGGGAAAGGCAGGGACGCCAGGAAGTCGCGGATGACCGCCTCCGGTACGGGCAGCGGGTCGGCCAGCCCTCCCTCCTGCCACTGCCGACGACGTCGCAGCACTGCCAGTTGGATGACGAGCAATTCGTCGAAGGCCAGTCGGCGGCGGGCCAGGCGCAGTTGCTCCCAGCTATCAGGGTAGTGCATCTGGCGGACTGCCTGAGTGCTGGGTAGCAGATCCAGTCGCTGGCGGAGGGACGCAGGCAGAGTGTCCTCCACAGCATCTACATGGGCGTCCACTGCCTGCTTGACCACCCGGCGGACCGTGCGCCCCGCCAGGCCTGAGGTGAGCGGATAAACGGGCACCAGGCGCCCCGTGTGAGTGAGATCCTCGCCCTCCCAAAGCTCCCACTCCGGGTTCTCGAAGGTCGGGCGGTCCTTGTGGAGGGAGACGCGGCCGGAGAGGACCACCTCGGCGTTGGTGCGGAGCTGGCGAGCCAGATAGGGCTGGTTGAACCACACCACCCGCATCATGCCCGACTCATCCCCCACTGTGGCCTCGGTGCCCCGCAGGGTGCGGCCCAGCTTGCGGTCGTCGGCGCTCCACACCCGAGCCTTCACCGTCTGCTCCTCTCCCACCACCAGGTCGGCGATGCGATGTAGCCTTGCGAAGTCGTTGTGGCGACGGGGGAAGAGGCCGAGGAGGTCGCGGATAGTGTGGACGCCCAGTCTGGCGAACCGGGCCGCCAGTCCTGATTTCACCCCTTTGAGCGAGGTGATAGGGGCGTCGAGGCCGCCATCCTCAGTCCGTGGGGCAACAGCCCTGGGTTCCGAGCGCCGCGCACGTATTGGCTTCTTGGCCGGTGGGGCCTCCGCTGCTGAGGCGGTCGCCAGGGCTCTGTCGAGCCACCGCTGTCGCTCAGTCGGCCGCAGCGAGCGGTAGCCTTGGGCAGGCAGGGCCCGGATGGTCTTCAGGACGGGCGAGCCGGGCGGCAGGCGATCGCCCTCCAGCAGCGCTCGCAGGAACCGGTCCAGGCCACCCATGACGGCGGTGTCGGCGTGCCCTTTTGCCCGCTCCAGCTCCAGCACCTTGCGAAAGCGCTCTATTCCCTCGTTCACTCCTGACCCTTCCTGGCGCAAAGGATGGCCATGCCTATGATGCCCGGGCCCCCGTGCACGCCGATGGCTGGCCCCAGGCGGCCCAAGTGGACTGGCACCTGGGGATGCTCGGCGCGCACCCGCGCCGCCAGGGCCTCCGCGTCCTGGGGACTGGTGGCGTGCATCACCGCCACCTCCTCGATCTCCGGGTGGCTCATGGCCAGTTCGTAGACCTGAGCCAGAGCGCGGGCCCGCGTGCGAGCGCGGGCCAGAGGGTAGGTCTCGCCGTCCCGGATGGTGACGATGGGCCGGACGTGCAGCAGGGTGCCCAGAAACGCCTCGGCCCGGCCGATGCGGCCGCCGCGTCGCAGATACTCGAGCGTCTCCAACGTCACGGCTACTTCCAGACGGCCACTGACCGAGCGGGCAGCCTCCGCCACCTCCTCGAGGTCGGCTCCGTCGCGGGCCGCACGTGCTGCCGCCAGCACCGCCATGCCCAGTCCCATGGAGACGGAGCGGCTGTCAATGACCTCGATGCGGCAGCGGTCACGCAGGTTGTCCGCCGCGAGCCTCGCCGTCTCCACCGTACCCGAGAACTTGGCGGACAAGTGAACCGAGACGATGCGGTCGGTCTGGCGCGCCAACCCCTGGTAGACCTCCTGGAAATCACCGATCGACGGCTGAGAGGTCCGCGGAAGCTCCGTGCTGGCGGTGAGGCGCTCGAAGAACTCCTCAGTGGTGAGGTCAATGCCGTCCCGGAGGGCCTCGTGCCCGAAGATGACCAGCAGAGGCACCACAGTGATCCCGAGCTCCTCCGCCAGGGAGGGCGGCAGGTCGGCAGTACTGTCGGTTACCACCCGCACGGGCGGCCTGCGGCGCAGGCGACCGAAGAGGTCTCTCATTCCATCGAGAGGAGGTAGGGGTAGTGGGGCTGCCCGCCGTCCACCACCTCGACCTCTAGGGAAGGGTGCTCGATACGCAGTTGCCCGGCCAGCGCCTCGGCCTGCTGCCGGCTCGTCTGCTCGCCGAAATACAAGGTCAGGAGGCTCGCCTCCGGGCGGGCCATGCGGCTGATGCAGGACCGTACCGCTTCTTCCACGCCGGATTCGGCCACACACAGCTCGCCGTCGACGATGCCTATCGCCTCCCCCTCCGCGATATGCCTGCCGCCCACCACGGTGGCGCGCACGGCGCGGGTGACCTCCGCCGAGCGCACCGAGCTCATGGCGGCATTCATGGCGGCCACATTCGCCTCCAGGTCCATGTCCTGGCTGACAGCCAGGACGGCGGCTACCCCCTGCGGCACCGAGGTGGTGGGCACCACCACCACGTCCTTGGAGGAATGCTCGGCCGCCTGGCGGGCCGCCAGGGCGACGTTCTTGTTGTTGGGCAGCACCACCACCCGGTCTGCGGGGCAGCCCTGGATGGCGTCCAGGATCTCCTGGGCGCTGGGATTCATGGTCTGCCCCCCGGGTACCACCCGGCAGGTGACCATGCTCTCCAGGGCGGCCCGAAGTCCATCGCCGGCCGCCACGGCTACCACACCGACGCTTAGGTATTCTGTTGAAGGGCGCCCCTCGTGTCGCTGCACGAAGGCCTGAAGCTGGGCCTCCATATCCTCCACCTTGACGCTGGAGAGGGAGCCCAGTGACGCGCCGAAGCTGATGGCTGCCCCTGGATCAGTGGTGTGCACGTGGACGCGGACCACCTCGGCGTCCCCCACCACCAGCACCGACTGGCCCATCTGTATCACGCGCTGCTGAATAGCCTCGCGGTCCAATGCCTGGCCGCTGATCAGGAACTCCGTGCAATAGCCGTAGGGAGTCTCGCCGTGGTGATGGAGAGCCTCCGTAGCGGCCAGCCAACTCGCCTCAAGCCCCCTGGGACCGACCACTTGCCGGGCGGGGGCTTCCCCGCGCAGGAAGGCCAGACTGGCCTCCAGCAGAACGCAGATTCCCAGCCCCCCTGCATCCACCACACCTGCCTCCTTCAGGACGGGCAGCAGGTCCGGCGTGTGGGCCAGGGCATCGTGGGCGGCCTCGACCGAGGCGGCCAGCGCCTCGGTGGCGCTGCCATCGGCCTGCGCTCGGGCCGCAGCCGCTGCCTCCCGAATCACCGTCAGCATGGTACCCTCGACGGGCTCGCTGAGGGCTCCATAGGCAGCCGCGGAGGCTTCCTCCAGCGCCTTCGCCAGGATGTCTGCATCCACCTGCCGCTGGCCCTCGATGCCCTTTGCCAGGCCCCGCAACATCTGTGATAGGATGACCCCCGAGTTGCCGCGGGCCCCCAGCAGGGCGCCGTGAGCCATCGCCCGGGCCACCGCCTCGGCAGTGCTGCCGTCGGCGCGCCGCGCCTCCTCAATAGCCGCCGCCATGGTGAGGTACATATTGGTGCCGGTATCGCCGTCTGGGACGGGGAAAACGTTGATGGTATTGACGGCGTCGGCGTTTTCCCGGAGGAAAGAGGTGGCCGCAGCGAACATGTCGCGCAGCGCATCCCCGCTCAGGCCGGGATCGTTGGCTTCTTCAGGCGCTAACCGCGTCTTCGCCTCGCCGGGTCCGGAACCTCGTCCTGCTGGGCCCACGGCCCCAGCGCTCGTGCCCATATTCGTCAGCGGTTGTCTCTGCCCCCAGCCCATGTTAACATCGACGGTGAATTCTACCCTGCTTTGAAAGGGCGGGCAAGCAGCCCTGGGGCGGACGGGAGCAAAGCATGGCTGCCAGATGCGACGTGTGCGGGAAGGGCACCGCCTTCGGGCGGAACATCCGGCATAAGCATTCCGGCCGCTGGCAGCGGAAGGCGCCGCGCACCAACCGCGTGTACCGGCCGAACCTGCACCGGCAGGTTCTCCGCATCAACGGCCAGAAAGTCAAAGTGAATCTCTGCACCCGCTGCCTGCGCAACCAGATGAAGGTAGCACGGTAGGGATCTCGACAGAGCACCATCTGCACCCCGGCCTTTGGCCGGGGTGTTGTGTTTCCCAGCGATGGTTCCGAAGGCCCACCTCGCTGGCTCCGGCCCAGGTGCTGCATGGGCTCGGTCATATAGGGACTGGTACAGGCCTCAACAAATTCTGTCGATACTTCTACTCAGGGGCACCAGACGATTCTGATCCGGGGTTGCTGCGCATATGGGAAAGGTCCCCGGCAGTGATATCCAACTCAAGTTCGCGCTGCTGAGCCTGCTGGCGGTGGCTGCCGTCGGCGTGATCGTCGCCTTCTTCGGGGGTCAGGCCACGGAGGCGCGAGTCGAGGCAGCGGCTGGCATGGCCGCTGCCGATGCCCTCGCCCCCGCCGGGCGGGCCCAACTCGACGGGGTGGAGCTCTCCCAGCCCCTCTCCCAGGAGGTCGGGGAGCGCCTGGATGGCCTCGCTGGCTCGCAGGGCACCCTCCGCATCAGGCTCTGGGATAGCGCCGAGCAGGCCCTCTATTCGAGCGACGGCGAACCCCTCGCCGGGCTCTCTCTCGAGGGCGCGCCACCCCCGTCAGCCCTGGACGACGGGGTCCTTACCTACACCAGCCGTGGGACGCAGCAGGGTGGCGCGGGAAATACCCCGGCCGAGACGATGCTGGTGACCTACGTTCCCTTGGCGTCCGGAGCGCTGCTGGAGATCCGGCAGGACTACGCGCCCGTAGGCGCCGAAGCGGCCCAGGCTCGCGAAACGCTCTACACGGGCGTTGGCCTGGAAATGGTCGGGCTCTACGTGGCTCTTCAGGTGCTTGTGTGGGTGGGCGGACGAGCCACGAGGCGGGAGTACGACCGCCTTCATCAGCTCTACGAGGCCGAGCGCGACCTCCGCTCGTCTCTAGATCTGACAGACGTACTGGGGCAGCTCGCCCGCAACGCCACCATCTTCGCAGAGGGACAGATAGGGCTGGTAACCCTGCTGGATGAGGGCACCGACGACCTCGTGCTGAGAGCCAGCTACGATCACAAGCTAGGCGTCTCTTCCGAGCATCACCGCAACATAGAAGAGTGGTTCACGCGGCGCTGCGCGGGCACCGGCAAGACGGTCATCGCCACCCAGCCGGTCGCTCCCTACAAGGAAGTCCTGCCTGATGAGGCCCCCTCTGGGGGCCCGGTCACTATTCTCTGCGCCCCCATGGCTCTGCGTGGTCGCGTTATGGGCGTCATCAGCATCCTCCGCTTCAACGGTGGCAGCCGATTCCGGTCCTCCGAAGTCTCCATGGTGGAAGACATGGCCAGCCAGGCTGCCATGGCCGTGGAGCAGGCCGCCCTCTTCACCAAGGTCCGTGCCTACGCCAGCAAACTGGAGCTCAGCTACGATGGCACCCTGAAGGCCCTCATGGCTGCCCTGGATGCCAAGGACCGGATCACCGAGGGCCACTCCGAACGGGTATCCGCTCTCACCGTGACGGTGGCGAAGGAGATGGGCCTGGCCGGGGAGTGCCTGCTGCACATCGAGCGCGGCGCTCTCCTGCACGACGTGGGCAAGATCGGTGTGCCGGACGCCATCCTGCAGAAACCGGGTGTCCTCGACAAGGGCGAGCGGGAGGCCATGCAGAAGCACCCCCTCCTGGCCGGATTCATGGCCTCCAAGGTGGATTTCTTGGAGGCGGCACTTCCCGTCCTCCTCTACCATCACGAGCGCTACGACGGTACCGGCTACCCCTTTGGCCTCGCTGGCGATCGCATCCCCCTCGAGGCCCGCATATTCGCCGTGGTGGATGCCTATGACGCCATGACCTCCGACCGCCCCTACCGTCAGGCTATTTCCCACCAGGACGCGATGGACGAGATCATAGCCAAGGCGGGCACTCACTTCGACCCGCAGGTCGTCGAGGTCTTCGAGCGGGTGATGGCTCAGCGGGTTCAGGAGCTTGAGGAGCAGGCCGCCTAGCTGACGCTCCAGACCATCCCCTGCCCCGGGTGGAAGCACTCGGGGCCTGCCGATCCCCTCGCCGAGCGGAGCCCCCGCTGAGTGGGGCTCCCTCCCTTGACCGCGGATCGGGCCTCTGCTAACGTGAGGTCAACCCTCCTCAAGGAGCAGCTCATGGTATCGTCCGAGTCTGCCGAGCGCGTACATCAGTCTCAAGCCTACAGCGTGACCGCCGAGAACGTGGAGGTCTCGCAGAGTGCGGTCCAGAACCTTGCCGCAAATAGCGCCTCCCTGCGGCAAACCGCGGTGCAGCGCATGGCCGCGGAGCGTGCCGAGATAGGCCAGAGTGCCGTTCTCGCGGCAAGGGTTCAGGACCTGACCCTGCGGAATGGCCTGTCAGGCGTGCTGGTGGGCCAGTCCGTATCCGTGGAGAACGCGCGCACCCTATTCTTGCTGTCGCCCAACGTCAGCGGCTCGGTGACGGCGACGTTCACCCTGCCCGCGGCCTTCGCCCTGGGCTTCGGCTATGTGCTGGGCCGGTCTCTCGTGCGCCTCCTGACAGGGCGGCGCTGAGGCCCTTGATGATCCTTCGGGATTGGGAGAGCTATCATGTCTGACCTTGAGATTCGAGTGGAGCCCCGAACGGTGCTGGGCAAGAAGGTGAAGGCCTTGCGGCGTCACGGGATCACCCCGGCCAACGTCTACGGGCACCGGGTGGAGTCTCAGGCCGTCCAGGTCGAGACCCCCGCCGTTGTCCAGCTTCTGCGCACCGGCGCCCGGAACGTCATCATCAACCTGCACCTTGAGGGCGAGCGAAAGCCGCGCCCCGTCATGGTACGGGGAGTGCAGCGAGGCGCGCCCACCGGCTGGCGCCTCCGCGTGGGCGGCTGTCGGGTCG
>CAZFGZ010000009.1:13734-24196 GCA_964518585.1 uncultured Dehalococcoidia bacterium
ACGGTGTTGGCCGAGCACGGCGTCAACCGCCCGCTCCTGGCAGGCCCAGGCGGCGATGGTGACGGTCGACGCCTCTACAACCGCCAGGTGGCCCACTACGGCAGAGGTGCCCCTGGTGCTGGTGGGCGAGGCGCCCGCCGTCAGCACGCAGGGAGGCATCCTCCTTCACAGCATGGACAGCGTCACCGTGGAGGCCCTGCCTGCCGATATCCCCCCTCACATCGAGGTCGACGTCAGTGGCCTGGCTGAGATCGATGCCGGCCTCTTCGTCAGGGACCTGCCTATCGGCGCCAGCGTGCAGGTGCTGAGCGACCCCGACCTGGTGGTAGCCAAGATCGCCGCCCCGCGCCTGGTCGCCGAGGTCGAGGAGGTGCCGGCGGAGGAGAAAGAGGAGGTCGCTGCCGAGGAGGCCGCCGAAGTCAAGGAGGAGCGAGAAGCTCCTCCCGAAAAAGAAACGGAGGCAGAGCCGGAAGCGGAGCATTAGTCGCCGCTTCGGCGGAGGTTCGAGGAGCGCCCCGAGGACTCGGGGCGCTCTCTTCGTCTCGAGGACGGGCCGGTCAGCCTTACCCCAGGCGCCGGCCGAGCAGGCCGCGCTGGCCCCGCAGGAACTCCGCGCCGGACATGGCCTTGCGGCCCGCCCGCTGCACCCGCAACACCGCCAGCGCCCCCTGGCCGCATCGCACCCCGAAGCCCGCCTCGGGCGGGCCTCCGCCGGGCGAGGGCAGAACCGTGCCTGGCGGCTCCGGGCCCTCCCCTGCCAGCGGCTTCGCCGCCAGGACGCGCAGGGGCTGGCCCTCCAGCGTCGTGTAGGCCACCGGCCAGGGATTGTAGGCGCGGACGCGCCGCCATATGTCCGCCGCCGGCAGGCTCCAGTCGATGGCGGCCTCCTCCCTCTTGATTGAGCGGACATATGTGGCCTGACTGTCGTCCTGGGGCTGGGGCTTGATGGCCCCTGCCAGCCAGTTCGGGAGGGTCTCCATCAGCAGGTCGGCCCCCTCGCGGGCCAGCCGCTCGCTCAGCGAGCCGGTGGTGTCATCGTCGAAGATGGGAACGCGTCGCTGGGTTAGCATGGGGCCGGCGTCGAGGGCCAGCTCCGTCAGCATGATCGTTACCCCCGTCTCCTCGTCGCCCGCCAGGATGGCCCCGGCCACGGGCGCAGCACCCCGATGCCTGGGCAGCAGCGATGGGTGGACGCCGAGCACGCCGTGCGGCGGCAGGTCCAGCACGGGCTGCTTGAGGATCTGCCCGAAGGCGGCGATGACGATGACATCCGGGGCCAGAGCGGCCAGCTCGGCCACCGCCTCGGGCGAGCTCACTCGCTCCGGCTGGTAGACCGGGACGGCGAACTCGAGGGCTACCTCCTTGGCTGGCGGGGGCTGCAGCGTGCGGCCGCGCCCCGCCGGCCGGTCCGGCTGCGTGTAAGCGGCCACCACCTCGTGCTCGCTCTCGATGAGGCGGCGCAGCGTCGGGACGGCGAAGTCCGGCGAGCCCATGAAGACGACACGCATGACCGCACCGATTCTAGCATACGGCGGGACCTCTGCTAGAGTGAGCCCTATGCACAATTCCGCACGTGCAGACAGGTTGAAGTAAGAAGGGGGTCACGGGGAGGAAGATGAGGTGAGTTAGAGGCCGTACCGGTTTATCAATCGCCGGAGACCGGACTTGCCAAGGCGTGTCTGCTTCGGGCCAAGGATGCTGCCAAGAGTGCCCTCGGGGATAACGGCTCTCGTGTTCTTGACAAGCGTGATTCTGGTCGCGTCCGAGAATCTCTTCTTGAGAACGACCCCGTGTTTGGCTTGTCTAGTGATTTCCCAGCCGTCGGCCACCAGCAGCTTGAGAAGCTGCTTCCCCGTGACAGCGGGTGTTTTCTGCATTTAGACAGCAGCGAGTCGCCGTGCTGGTGTCCTGACAGGGAAGAGCCCCGGCTGCAAGAAGGGGCCATATGCCGCTGTCGTGCCTTCGAACAGCCGGTCCCAGTACTTCGCGGAGCCCTTGATGGTGATTTCGCGGGGAGCGGTCCTTGTGTGACGGAAGGCGATGTCCCACTTCTCAAAGAATCTCTCGCGCTCGCCTGCTTCTTGCAGCGCGTTCAAATGCTCGGTCACAAGCTCTCTGAGTTCCTCTTCACACTGCTTGAGCGTCCTGTGGAACGTGCTGGTACCAAGCTCCAGACAGGTGCCTACCCACTTGTTCCCTTCGCGCTCGAAGCTGAGAGTCAGGACCACATAACCCATTATCTTCGTCCGCACGGCACCCTCCTCACTGCCCCTCATACCTGCAAACAAACCAAGCCCTGCCGGTTTCTCTTCTTGGAGCGACGGGGTGATTCGTCACGTCTTTAGCAGAAGTATCGGCAGGGTGATGTGGTAATAAGACCACTGGGGTTGCTACGCTTGACGCGTCAAGCGTAGCAACCACGCAGACCGATGTCAAGGGTAGATTCATCTCATGCACGCTCCTGACACAGACCCTGAAGCCCCTGGCCAATGCCTGTACCTCAAGCACGATCACCGACAGCATGGGACAGTATGACGTGAACCCTTAGTTTGAACCTGATCCCCACGGGCACAGACTCCAGCCCACGAAGGAGCCTTCTGTTCCCGCCGCCCGCTTGTCCCGCTATACTGGTGGCGGCTGACCGCCTTGCCTGGAGGACACCACGACATGACAAGATGGCTCATCGCCCTGGCGTTGGCGCTGAGCGCTGTAGGCCTGGCCGCCTGCGGGACCGGCGAGGAAGAGCCCGAATCCACCCCTACGGGCCTCGCCGTATCGCCGACAGCAGCCGCTGAGGCGCCCTTGATCGACATCGATTCGCCCTCGCAGGGCGACACGGTGACCGTCCCGGTGCATGTCGAGGGCCGCGCGCGCGTCTTCGAGGGCGCGCTGCTGGTGGCGATCAAGGACATCGGAGGAGACGTGCTTTGCCGGGTGCCCGCGCAGGCTACCATCGCGGCGCCGGGAGTGGGAACGTGGGCGGTGGACCTCGCCTTCCCCCCTCCCTCGTCAGGGCCGGCAGACGCGACCATCGAGGCCTACAGCGAGAGCGCGCGGGATGGCAGCGTAGAGAACCTCGTGTCTGTCTCCGTGGTCCTCTCGTCCGACCCGCCGCCCATCGTGGTCACCCAGCCGCGCTGCGGCGATCACCTCTCATCGACCTTCCATCTGGAAGGCACGGCGTCGCTGCCCGAAGGCGAGCTGGTCGTAGTCGTCAGGGGCTACCCGGGCGCTCAGGACCTCGCCAGGGAAACGGTCCGCGCCTCCGAGGCCGCTCCGAGCCGGGGCAGCTTCTCCGCGGACCTGACCCTGCCGCCGATATGGTCGTCTCCCATGCAGACGGTGGTCGAGGTCTTCAGCGTGAACCCGGAGGACGGCAGCAGCGAGAACCTCTTCGCCGTGCCCATCGTGCTGGACGTGTACTAGCCCGCTGCCCGCACCACCACCGCCTCACCGACGTCCGCGCCCAGGCTCGCAGCCGCGCTCCCTCCCGGCGCCGCCACTTCGAGATAGCCCGAGCTCCCTACCAGGGCCGTGAGCCCGTGGGCCTCGGCGTAGGTGCGGGCGGGCCCCGCCACGCTGCGACCCGCTATCTCCACCAGCAGCCTTCCCAGGGGCAGGTCCTCGACCCGCACGTCCGTCACCAGGTTGCCGAAGCGATCCGCGTGCACGACGTGCCCCGCCAGCGCACCGTCGGCCCGGCGCCCGGCGCGAATGGGCGGCAGGGCCACCAGCGAGTCCACCGGCTCGCCCAGCTCGGCAGGCGACACGCCCAGCGACAGATGCGCGGCCGCCGGCGCGAAGACATCGCGACCGTGGAAGGTGTCGCTGACCGGCTGTCGCATGAATCGCGGCTCCGCGATGCGGAAGGCGTGGTAGCCCTGAGGCACGGGAATGGCTGCCGGGCCCTCGCCCCCCGTCATCGAGCGCGCCTCCTCCGGCAGCGCTGCCGAGAGCACCCCATTGTCCGGCCCCACGTACAGGCCGTGGGCTCCCTCCACGACGATGGCCCGGCGCTCCGTGCCCACGCCGGGGTCCGCCACCGCCACATGGATCGACCCCGGCGGGAAGTGCGGCCAGGCGCACCCGGTCAGGTAGACGGCCTGCACGATCCGTTGCGGCGCCACCTCGTGGCTGACGTCCACCACGACAGCCTCCGGGTTGATGCCCAGGATGACCCCCTTCATCGCCGCCACGTAGGGGTCGGCCAGGCCGAAATCAGTGGTGAGCGTGATGATGTGGCCCATGACGGCCATCCTCGCCGCTACTCCTCGCGGCGGGTCTCGGTGAACCACAGGTGGACGTCGTGGAACCGGGACGCCGGCGTCACCAGGACACCTGGATCCAGCCCCTGGAATTGGCGGTCCACCACGTAGCTGTAGATAGGCGAATAGAGGAGCAGCACCGGCATCTCCTCGACGAAGATATCCTGGAAGCGCTGGTAGAGAAATACCCGCTGGGATACGTCCGTGGTCAGGCGCGCCTCCTCCATGAGTCTGTCCGCCTCGACGTGAGAGAAGCCAGCCAGATTGCGCCCGTCCTCGCCTCCCTGCGTGCTGTGCCAGAGGGGATAGGGATCCGGGTCGGCCCCCGTCTCCAGGCCGAACAGGGCCGCCTGGAACTCCCCAGGCACCAGCATCTCCTGGAGCAGCTCCGTGGAACCGGTGGCGGCCAGCGTCGCCTCGATCCCCAGCTCGGCCCACTGCCGGGCCACCTCCTGAGCGGCCGCCACCCGTGGAGGCTCATCGTTGGTCACCAGGGTGAAGCGCAAGGCTTCCCCATCCTTCTCCCGCAGGCCCCGGCTCCCTATCCTCCAGCCCGCCTGGTCGAGGAGAGCCTCGGCCTGTGCCTGGTCGAAGCGAAAGGCATCTGACTCAGCCCTGTACGCCCAGATGTCCGGCGGGATGGGGCTGTCCACCGGTAGGCCCTGCCCGGCCTGGGCAGCCTGCGCCACCGCGCTCTGGTCCAGGGCATGCTGGAGAGCCTGGCGCACCCGCACATCGCCAAACGGCTCGAAGCCTTGGTTCAGGTAGATCACCAAGTAGCCGGTGGTGTGCAGCTCGTAGCGCGCGAGGTAGCTCTGGCTGTCCAGGAAGAACAGATCGTCGGCGCTGAGGCCCGGCCGGAACAGCGCCCCATTGATCTGGTGGCTGCGCAGGGCTGTCAGAAGCTCGCCCTCGTCACGGAAAAAGGCCAGGTCTAGTTGTTCCAGGTACGGCTGTCCCAGGTGGTAGGAGGGGAAACTCTCCAGCACGGCCGCATTGGACGAGAGCTCCACTAGGCGGAAGGGGCCAGTGCCTACGGGCTGCTGATTGAAGCCGCTGTCGTAGAGGGCCTCGGCGTCCAGGCTTCCCAGCAGGTGCTCAGGCAGGATGCCCACCGTGGCGTAGGTCAGAAAGGGGGCAAAGGGCTGCGGGAGGGCAAGGACGACGGTCAGGCGATCGGGCGTGCTGACATCGACCTCGCGAAAGAGCGTAGCCAGCGCAGGGTCGCCCTGGAAGTCCGGGTCCTGGATCGCCCGCACGGTGAAGGCCACGTCGGAGGCATCGAACGTCTCACCGTCGTGCCAGAGCAGGCCCTGGCGCAGGTGGAAGGTGTAGGTGGTGCCGTCGTCGCTTATCTCCCAACTCTCGGCCAGGTCAGGGACGACGTGTCCGTCGGCAGCCAGGCGCACCAGGCCGGAGAAGACCAGCGACACCAGGTCGGCGTCCACCGCGTTGAAGGAGGCGAATAGAGGGTTGACGTGACTCGGTGCCCCGGCTACCCCCTCCAGGTACACCCCTCCCGGGGCTGGCATCTCCTGGCCGGAGGGCCGCGTGGCCACGGACCAGAAGCCCACCACAGCAGCCACGCCCAAGCCGAGGACGAGCAGTAGAGGCCAACGGGAGGAGCTCGAAGGCATGTCAGGGGCCGCAGCCGGCTAGCCGCACGGGTGTCGACCTGTGTCGACCTGGGGACACTGAGCTAGGTTGAGGTGACGCTCCAGGCGGACATCGCCACGAAGATCACCGCCAGCACGATGGTGAGCTGGAACAGGGTCCGCTCAACGCCCCGGCGCGTGCGAAAGGAGGAGCCGGACGTCCCGCCCAGGGCCGCCCCGAAGCCCGACCCCTTCGCCTGGAACAGGATCACCAGGATCAGCACGACCGAGATCAGGATCTGGGCCATGTTCAGATAAGTGCTGAATTCCACGGTCGGCTGCCTCTCCCGGGTCGCCCTCAGAGGACGGCCACGCTCTCCTTCTCTCCCTCCTGGCCCAGCACCAGGGTCTGCTGTAACTGATGGCGCTCGTAGTAAAGGCGGATGAGCGCGTCTGCCAGCTTCTTGGAGTCGTGATGGTAGCGGTTCTCCTCGCTGACCACGTCCGCCGCTACTACCAGGGCGCTGTCCAGCCGCGAGCGGTCCAGCTTCACCGGCTCCGAGCGCCACGATTCCGGCAACGAGCCCCGCACGTTGCTGTTGGCCAGCACGTACTGGAACAGACTGGTCTTGACGTGCTCGTAGAGGGTGTTGAAGTGGTCGCCGACGGTGAAGGCGTCGGTCTCCCCTCGCTGAGTGGCCACGTTGCAGACGTACACCTTGAGGGCAGGTGAGATCTCCACTGCCCGCCGGATACCATCCACCAGCAGGTTGGGGAGCACGCTCGTGAGGAGGCTGCCCGGCCCCACCACGATGACGTCGGCGCTGAGAATGGCGCGGATGGCGTCGGGGTTGGCCTGTGCGTTGGCGGGCTCGATGTAGACCTCGCGAATGCGAGACCTGCTGTCGGTGATATTCGACTCCCCATGGATGGTCAGCTCGTCCTCGGTCGTGGCGGAGAGGGTGACGTTGGCCAGGGTGGAGGGCAGGATCTGCCCCCGCACCGCCAGCACCCGGCTGGTCTCACGGATGGCCTCCTCGAAGTTACCGGTCACCCCTGACATGGCCACGATGAACAGATTCCCGAAGCTGTGCCCCTCCAGGCCGGACCCCTCCCGAAAGCGATACTGGAAGAGCCGCGTCATCAGCGGCTCGGCGTCCGCCAGGGCAGCGATGCAGTTGCGGACATCGCCTGGCGGCAGGATGCCTAGCTCCCGGCGCAGGCGCCCTGAGCTCCCGCCATCGTCTGCCACCGTGACGATGGCCGTCAGGTTGCCGGTGTACTCCTTGAGGCCTCGCAGGAGCACGGACAGCCCCGTGCCCCCACCGATCGCTACCACCTTGGGCCCCCGCCGCAGGTAGCGGTGGTTATAGATGATGTTCACTAGGCTCTCGTCGCGGCCCGGACGGATGAAGGCCGAGAGCAGCGAGCTGTTCAGCCTCCAGATGGCGAACAGGATGATGCTGGCACTGGCCGCCACGAACATGCCGCCGCGGGCGTAGCGGGGCAGAAACTGAATGGTCAGGTAGTAGACGAAGCCGGGGAAGGTGTAGGAGACATAGACCTCACGCAAGAAGTAGCCGAACCCCAGCCCCATGATGGCCACCCCCATCAGGAGCAGGAGCAGCCAACGCTTGATGTGCATCCCGAAGTAGAACCACTTGAGGAAGTTAGGATCCCGTAAAGCCCGCATGTTCTCCCGTATCTTGTCTAACATTGCGAGAAGGGACTCCCTTCCCTTGCAGCTACAGCGATGTGCCCAGCTTCTCCCGCAGGATCTCGTTCACCAGGGCGGGGTTAGCCCGCCCGCGCGTCTCTCGCATCACTTGCCCCACCAGAAACCGCAGCGCCTCCTCCTTGCCCGCCTGGAAGTCTGCCACCGGCCTCCGGTTGGCCGCCAGCACACTCTCCACTATTGCCGCCACCTCCTCGGAGCCGCTGATCTGGGTCAGCCCCAGCTCCTGCACGATCTGGCGCGGCTCCTTCCCCGTACGGAACATCTCCTCGAACACGCTCTTGGCGGCCTTGCCGGAGAGCGTCCCGTCCTCGATCAGGGTAATCATATCATAGAGTTGGCTGGGCGCCACCTTGACCTCGCTGATGTCCGTCTCCGTGACGTTGAGGAGATGGGCAAGATCACCCAGCATCCAGTTGCTGATGAGCTTCGCCCGTCTCGCGAGCAAGTCACCATCGTCGCGTGCCGCGGCCACCGCCGCATCGTAATAATCGGCTCGGGCGCGGGTCTCTGTCAGCAGGTTGGCCTCGTAGTCAGTCAGGTCGTACTCCTCGCAGAGCCGTCTCCTGCGAGCGTCGGGAAGCTCTGGTAGGCGGGCCCGCAGCTCCTCCACGTACTCCCTGCCCAGCGTCATAGGGGGCAGGTCAGGCTCCGGGAAGTAGCGGTAGTCGTGGGCATACTCCTTGGTGCGCTGGGTGACGGTCCGGCCCTCCTCGTCGAGCCAGCCCCTTGTCTCCTGCTCAATGCGCCCGCCCGCCTCCAGCACGTCCCGCTGTCGCTCCACCTCGTACTCCAGGGCGCTATAGACCGCCCGGAAGCTGTTGAGGTTCTTGATCTCCACCTTGCCCCCGAGCTCAGGGTTACCCCTGTGCCTTATGCTGACGTTAGTGTCGCAGCGAAAGGCTCCCTCCTCCATGCTGGCCTTGCTGACGCCGATGTACTGCAAGATCTGGCGCAGCTTCACCAGATAGAGCCGGGCCTCCTCCGGGGAGCGGATGTCCGGCTCCGACACGATCTCCATGAGAGGCACACCGGCGCGGTTCACGTCCACCAGGCTGTAGGTCTGACCGGACTGGTCCTGACGGTGCAGCAGTTTCGCCACGTCCTCCTCAAGGTGCACCCGCGTGATGCCGATGTGCCGGGTCTCTCCCTCCAGCTCGATCTCCAGCCAGCCGTTCACCGACAGCGGCAGGTCGTACTGCGAGATCTGATACCCCTTCATCAAGTCAGGGTAAGGATAGTTCTTGCGGTCGAACTTTGAGAATTCGGGTATCTCACAATTCAGCGCTAGTGCGGTCATGATAGTGTACTCGACAGCCTGGCGGTTGATGACCGGCAGCACCCCGGGCATCCCCAGACACACCGGGCAAACATGAGTGTTGGGGGGAGAATCGGCGTAGTCCGTGCTGCACCGGCAGTACATCTTGCTCTTGGTGGCGAGCTGGACGTGCACCTCCAAGCCGATGACAGTCTCGTATTCAGTTCCGGTGAGCGAACGCGTGGTCATATCGAACCGGCCCGCAGTATATCAGCCGCGAGGGTTCGAGAAAAGCCTGTCGCCCTCGTAGCCGAACGCCATGCGATTAGCGCCGGGGGTCTGCACCTTGCCTGCAGTCCGGCAAACGCGGAGGCCGCTCTCGGCTCCTTCATGGCTGATGATAGCCTGTGCCACACACTGCTCACAAGTGGTGCCCCATGTCCGGCCCCCGTGCTACCGCCGGCTCCCCATGCCTTCCCGATGACGGGTAGTCCTCGCGTGTTGGCCTGCAGATCCGTTTGCACGACTGCCTTCTCGAGCCCTTCTCAGAACCCTAGACACACGAACAGGATCGCCGCAGCCCTCAGCGATCCTGACAAACTGGCGAGGAACACCCTTGTGCTCAGCCAAGACAGTGTATCCTTGCCCCGCCGGAAAGATGCTACCACCGGCGTCAGCGGTCTGCAACTGCGCCGTGCCGTCGTACCTTTGTGAGGACTCGGAATCGTCAGTCGGGAGTCTCAGGCGTCTCTAGCTCGGCAGCACGAAGGCGGCGATGAGGGAGTAGTGAACGGCGCTGCCCGCGATCACGAACAGGTGGAAGATCTCGTGGTAGCCGAAGACACGCGGCCATGGGTCTGGCCTACCGGCCGCATAGATGACTGCGCCCAGCGTGTAGAGCACGCCCCCCAGAAGCAGCATTATCACCGGGGCGACCGTGAACTCTTCCAAGAGCTCCGATGCGCCCACCAGCGACAGCCAGCCGAGCATCACATACAGCGTTACCCTGAGCCATCTCGGGCCGCCCAGCCAGGCCAGTCTCAGGAGGACACCGGCGCCCGCGATGCTCCAAACGACGGACAGCATCGGGATCCCCCAGGCGAGGCTGATCTTGAGACACAGCGGGGTGTACGTTCCGGCGATGAGGACGAAGATCATCGCGTGATCCAGTCGCCTGAGGATGCGCTGTACGGCGGGTTTCCAGGAAATGCGGTGGTAGGTGGCGCTGACTCCGTAGAGAAGAATGAGACTCGCACCGAAGATCGCTCCGCCGACGTACGCCGACGGCGAGTCGGCGATGAGCAGGAGACCGGCCGCACCGGCCGTCGCGGCGAAGACAGCGACGAGGTGGAACACGCCCCGCAGCAGCGGCGGCTGCGAGCCGCGGTCATCCAGAACGGCTACCCTCGCCTCAGCACACATCGCTCTCTATGGTAAGCAGGGACGCAGCAAAGCGCCAGAGTCTGGCGGGCATTAGTGTCCGGCACGGGGGCTGGCTGGCCCCGGCGAGGACATGCAGATCGGACGGGAAGTGAAGCGCTGACGCTGGCCCTTTGTCACTTCCAGGCCGCTGTGCTCGCGCCTGTTCGTCGTGGACCGGCGGGAGCGG